>NZ_OZ007030.1:332359-664719 GCF_963931595.1 uncultured Subdoligranulum sp. | reverse complement strand
CTGGACAAGCTTCCCAGCATCAAGCTGCTCGACGTTTTGCCAGACTGTGTTTCCCTGGTAGCCACCGATCCAGAAACTCTCTCACCAGAGTCTGACCACCCTCTGCTCACCTCTCAGCTTCTGTGGAGTGTTTTCCATGTTCCTTCCAAGGCTACTATGTCCTCAATTTTTGCAAAACTTCGTAAGGCTCAGCGTCAGCTATGTATTCTGATATTTGACGGGCCTTGCCGCACATTGACACAATTAGAATACGCTCACCTCCTGTGTTACGGGAAGCCTCTTCTAATCGTAAACGCTGTATTGCCGGAAGGTTTCCGAATCATTCCTGTAAAGTTGCGTGATTTGGGGCGCTGGACGGACATCCCTCCTGCCACTACCGCCCCGGCGGGTGGTGAAGACTATTTTCCCTCTTCGGAATCCTTTTACATCCTTTGCATGATTGCTGACCGGGTCATTAATCGCCTTGCATGGGTGCAAGCCAATCGTACAATGTTGCGCGCGCACCTTACTATGGAGTCGAAATTCCGGAATCTTTGCGTTTTCTCTGAGAATGTCCATGTTTCCAGAGATTTTCTGCGTTATTTTCGAAATTCCTTGGAGCGCCACAAAAACCCATCCTGCAAAGCCCTGGCCTATATTGATGAGCGCATCATCTTCAAGAAATTCTGTTCCTGCTGCAGCGTTTCCAGTCTTCGCCCCTATATGCCGCAGCTCCGATTTCTTTCCCTTTTAGGTATTTCCGCCATGGTTTTAAATGACAAAGATCCGGATCATCTTTTTGAAATTACAGTCAACCGGCTCCTTCCCCAAGATCTGTATACCTCCTTCGAATTTTTCTACCCACTTCTTCCCCTTCGAAAAAATATGGCAAAAGATGCTTTCAAAGGTATCTGGGGAAAGTTTCTTGTCTTTCTCAGTGATCTGAGACAAAAAAAGCCTCCCTACTTTTGCCAAAGTAAGGAGGAATATCTGCTATGCCTGCAAAAAGACAGCCAACCCTTGGGCTGGGAGAGCGACGGGCGTTTCTATCTGACCTACGATTTGTATTGGGATGCGTTCCTGGCGAATCACCCTTACCGCAATCTTCTGGCAACAAAGCAGAACCAATTTCAGCGCCAGTATCTCGCCCCCAAGGCTGGTTCCTTGCTGCACCGGGATGATATAAAAAGCGGACGGTGGTATTGCCGGTTTACCGCCACGGAAAACGGGAAGTCTGTGCGAATTGGCAAGTTTTTGGTGCTGGATTGCAGCATTCTTACCCCCAAATGAATCCCGCCTGAAACTGTTCAGGTTCTCAGAGAATTTCCAGATTCGCTTCCCGGCACCAGTGAATCAATTGCCAGACATTGCCAACGCTGAGGCGGTATTTGCCTCAACTCGCAACCCGCAGAGCCCACCAGCCCCGCTGGAAGTCCGGTTTTGTTTTTCGTTTTAAACGTATTATCGAAAAAAATGCATGGTCCAAAACTCTGTACCAGCCCCATCCGGTCGGCGGTATAATATTCGCTGCGCTTGATTTCTCCCGGCAGGTCGATGCCGGTGGCTTCCCGCAGACCGAAGGCCTCGAAATAATCACAGAAGTTTTCCTTGCCCAGGCGGGCACCGATCTGGATAAAACAGGGGTTGCAGCTGGCTGCCAGTCCCTGGGCAAAGGTCTCCACACCGTGGATATGCCCGTTGGCACAGCGGAACCAGGTGCCCGCCACATTGATCTTGCCGGCGCAGACAAAGGTGTCCTCCGGCGTGCACACACCGGTATCCAAAGCGGCTGCGGCGGTGATGAGTTTGAAGACGCTGCCCGGCTCATACAGGTCGCTGATAGCCTTGTTGCGCCACTGGGCCTGCTGCGCTTCCTGCAGGGCCGCGCTGCGCGCTTCCCCGGTCAATGCATCCACTTCCGCACGCACTTCCTCGTTGATGATCTGCCGCGGGGTGTTGGGATCGTAGTCCGGCTGGCTGGTCATGGCCAGGATCGCCCCCGTCTGCACATCCATCACGATGCCCACGCCCCGCTGGGCCACATTGTGCTCCCGCACGGCCGCATCCATGGCGCTCTCCAGCCAGTGCTGGATGTTGGCGTCAATGGTCAGTGTCAGGGTATTGCCGGGCACCGCGTCCACCACCGTCTGGTAATGGGTGGGCATGTCGTAGCCCCAGGCGTTTTTCGCCGTCAGAATTTCTCCGTTCTGCCCGGTGAGTTCCTCGTTGTATTCCAGTTCCAGTCCCCACAATCCGGCATTGTCCACATCGGTAAAGCCCAGGATGCCGCCCATGAAATCCCCCTGGGGATAGACCCGCCTGGTATCCTGCCGGATCTGGATGCCCTCCGCCCCGTTTTCGGTGCGCCAGTCGCGCACGGCATCGGCCATCTCCCGGTCCACACGGCGCCGCAGCAGACAGTCGTTGGAACTGCGCTGGCTGAGCTTTTCCAGCGTCTCGTCATAGTCAATCTCCAGGATCCCGCTCAGCGCCCGGGCCGCCGGCTCCACCAGTGAGTCGTCCAGTTCCCGGGGCGAAGCCCGGATGGTCCAGCAGGTCTCGCTGGCCGCCAGCAGTGTGCCGTCCGAGGCATAGATTTCCCCCCGGGGCGCCGGCAGCGTCGCCCCCCGCAGTTGCTGGTCGGCGGCACGGGCGGCATACCCGTCCCGGTCCACCACCTGCAGAAGAAACAACCGTACCAGCAACCCGCCAAAACAGACCACTGCCAGGATGCCCGCCAGAATACGGGCCCGCCAACGCATAAGGCGGTTTTGCTGCGGGGTCAGATATCGCATACCAGGTCCCTCCTCCCGGCGTAAAAAGGAAGATTTCGTCGCTGTTTCAGCCTATGCCTTTCCTTCCGTCAAAATGCCGAAATTAGCCTGGCAAATTCTCTCTATCGCCGATTGACGCCGGCACTTTCATACGGTATACTGTAGATAATCACATTGATAATTTATTATCAATTCGTTAGGAGGTCATCCCCATGGCAAGGTTTACTTTACCCCGCGACCTGTATCACGGTCCCAACGCGCTGGAAGCCCTCAAAACGCTGCCCGGCAAACGCGCCATGATCTGTGTCGGCGGCGGTTCCATGAAACGTTTCGGATTCCTGGATCGTGCCGAAGCCTATCTGAAGGAAGCCGGCATGGAAGTTGCCCTGTTTGAAGGAATCGAGCCCGACCCGTCGGTGGAGACCGTCATGAAGGGCGCTGCTGCCATGCAGGAATTCCAGCCTGACTGGATTGTTGCCATCGGCGGCGGTTCCCCCATCGATGCGGCCAAGGCCATGTGGATCAAATACGAATACCCTGACATCACCTTCGAGGAGATGTGCAAGGTGTTCGGCATCCCGCCGCTGCGCCGCAAAGCACGGTTCTGCGCCATTTCCTCCACCTCCGGCACCGCCACCGAGGTGACGGCCTTCTCCATCATCACCGACTACGCCAAGGGCATCAAATATCCCATCGCGGACTTTGAGATCACCCCCGACGTGGCCATCGTTGATCCCGAGCTGGCCCACACCATGCCCAAAAAGCTGGTGGCCCACACCGGTATGGACGCCATGACCCACGCCATCGAGGCCTATGTCTCCACCGCAAACTGCGACTTTACCGACCCGCTGGCCCTGCATGCCATCGAGATGATCCAGGCGGACCTGGTGGGCAGCTACAACGGCGACATGGACAAGCGCGACGCCATGCACAACGCCCAGTGCCTGGCCGGCATGGCCTTCTCCAACGCGCTGCTGGGCATTGTCCACAGCATGGCGCACAAGACCGGCGCCGCCTTTGCCGACTACGGTGCCCACATCATCCACGGTGCCGCCAATGCCATGTACCTGCCCAAGGTCATTGCTTTCAATGCCAAGGACCCCACTGCCAAGAAACGCTACGGCGTCATTGCCGACAAGATGCAGCTGGGCGGCGGCAGCGACGACGAGAAGGTCGCCCTGCTGATTCAGTATCTGCGCGGCATGAACGACGACCTGAACATCCCGCACTGCATCGGCCAGTACGGCGCCGACTCCCACCCCTGCGAGCAAGGCTTTGTGCCTGAGGAAGTGTTCCTGCAGCGTCTGCCCGAGATCGCCAAGAACGCCATCGGCGACGCCTGCACCGGTTCCAACCCGCGCCAGCCCTCCCAGGAGGAGATGGAAAAGCTGCTGAAATGCTGCTACTATGATACCGAGGTAGACTTCTGATCCATATTTCCCGACGGCGGCTCCCTCCCGCCGCTCGGAAAAACACGCTCTCTGTCTGGCAGAGAGCGTGTTTTTTTATGCCCGGACATCCAGGGGTCGTTTCTTGACAGAATCGGTCTATCGTGGTAGACTTTCAGTATATGTCAGGTCTATCGTAATAAACCATGTTGTCAAGAGGATGCCGCCATGCCCTGTTTCCGTCTTTCCTGCGCCGCCTTTGCCCTGTTGTTCGCCCTCTTTCTGTCGGCGGCACTGCCCGCCGCAGCCCAGGACCGCGAGCAGGCCCTTTCCGACCAAAAGACCCAGGCCCAGCAGGAATACGAGGACGCCCAGAAGCAGCTGGACGAAATCCAGACCCAGCAGCAGGAAACGGAATCCCAGATCGGGCAGCTGGAGGGGCAGGCTGCCACCGTAGCCGCCCAGCTGCAGCAGATCTACGCCTCGCTGCAGGACGCCGAGCGGGAACTGCTGGCCTGTCAGGCAGCGTCCGAACAGGCCGCCCAGGCACTGGATGCAAAACAGGCGGAATATGATGCCTGCTTCGTCCGCAGCAAAGACCAGATGCGGGCCATGCAGATGCTGGACGGCGGCGGTGCCATCGGGTTGCTGGCCCAGGCCAAAAGTCTGTACCAGCTGCTGACCTTTTCCGAGGTTCTGCAGCAGATTGTATCGAAAAACAGCCAGATACTCACAGACCTGCGCGTGCAGGCCCAGGCGCTGGAGGAGGCCCGCCGGCAGGCGGAGGCCGCCGCCCAGCAGGCAGAGGCCGCCCGGGCTGCCCTGAACGAACAGCAGAACCAGCTGGACGGCATGCAGGATGCGCTGGAGGAGGCGCTCCAGCAGGCCAACGAGACCTGGAGTGCCCAGGAATCGGCGGAGCAGGCGCAGGCTGTGGCCACCGAGGCCGCCCGGAAGGCCTATGAGGAGGCCACCGCGGCGCTGGATGCCTATGTGCGCGCCCAGAGCGACCGCTACACCACCGACGACCTGATCCTGACCAGTCTGGATTTTCGCTGCCCGCTGGACAGCTACAGCATGATCACCACCCAGTTCGGTGAGGCGGACCCCTGGGGGATCCCCCACCGGGGCACTGACTTTGCCGCCCCCAACGGCACCCCCATCTATGCCATCGCCGACGGCGTCATCAGCGCCGCCGGGCCGGTGAACAGCTACGGGAACTGCGTGCAGATCAGCCACGGCACCGCCGGGGACGGCAGCCGCTACGACAGTCTGTACGCCCACATGAGCCGCATCGCGGTCAGCCAGGGGCAGACGGTGCACAAGGGCGATGTGATCGGTTATGTGGGCAACACCGGCAACGTGTTCGGTGCCAACGGCGGGTATCACCTGCATCTGGAATTGCGGGTCAACGGTGGCCGGGTCAATCCGCTGGCCTACGTGCCGCAATGATGCCCGGCAAGGGAGGTGAATTTGGGATGCCGCTGTTTCGCATCTTGCAGAATCCCTTTGGCGACTTTCTGTATGCCATCGGATTTCTGGTGGAATACACGCTGGTCCGGCTGGTCCGCGGACTTCGCATCCTGGGGCGCTGGCTGCGCCGGGTGCTGGGCAATCTTCTGCTGCTGGCCCTGCGTCCGCCCATCCGGGCCTTGCTGGATCTGCAGGACGCGCTGCACGCGCCGGGGCGGTTTTTCCTCAGCTATCTTATGCCCATGGCGGCAGCCGTGGGACTGGTGGTTCTGGTCCGGGGCGGGCTTTCCCTCTCCTTCGTGCTGCGGGTGACCGTCCAGGGCCAGACCGTGGGCTATGTGGCCAGCGAGGAGGCCTTCGACAACGCCCGTGCCGACGTGCTGGCCCGCGTGAACTCGGCACGGCAGCTGCTGGCCTCCGACAACCGGACCCTGACCTGGGATGTGGACCCTACCTACACGCTCACCTTCGGGCGTGCCACCATGACCGAGAGCGAGGTGGCCAACGAGATCCTGCGCATCAGCGGCAGTGAGATCTGCGAAGCCACCGCCGTCTACCTGGACGGCAGTCTGCGCTTCGTGACCACCGAGGGCGATCACCTGCGCCGGTATCTGAACAGCGTCAAAGCCCCCTGGGAGGACCCCACCGACCAGAACGCCCGGGTCAGTTTTGCCCATGATCTGCGCCTGGTGGACGGTATCTATCTGACCGACTCGGTGATTTCCTACGCCGATGTGCTGGCCGCCCTGCAGGCCAACGACGGGGAGGACCTGCAGGTCAAGGTCAGCGAGCGGGTCACCGAGCCCCGGGAGATTGCCTATGACACCGAAACCCAGGAGGACAGCGAGCTGGATTTCGGCAAGAGCGAGACAGTGCAGCAGGGCGTTGCCGGCAGCGAGGCTGTCACCCGGGAG
The DNA here is from genome assembly GCF_963931595.1 of uncultured Subdoligranulum sp. Taxonomy (GTDB): domain Bacteria; phylum Bacillota; class Clostridia; order Oscillospirales; family Ruminococcaceae; genus Gemmiger. The sequence goes on along the minus strand of NZ_OZ007030.1, from coordinate 658,191 downwards.
CTGACCTACCTCAACGGGGCGCTCATTGACGACCAGGTGGTGGATGTGCAGGTGCTGCAATCCCCCACCCCCGAGATCATCCGCCAGGGCACCCGGCTGAAAAACGGCATGATCGGCAAGCTGGGCACCGGCACCTTTATCTGGCCGGTGCCGGGATACCGGTCCATCTCCCGCTGGGCCAACCTGGACCCCACCTCGCCCGGTTTCCACCGTGCCGTGGACATTGCGGCCCCCTACGGCACACCGATCTACGCCTGCGACAGCGGTACCGTGGTGGAGGTCGTGAATATGCACCCCAGCTGGGGCAACTATGTAAAGATAGACCACGGCAACGGCTACAAAACGCTGTACGCCCATATGTCCAGCTTTGCCGTACAGTTGGGCGATACCGTCACCCAAGGGCAGGTCATTGGCTATGTAGGTAATACCGGCAACTCTTACGGTAACCATTGCCATCTTGAGATGAGTTACAACGACGTACTGTTCAACCCTTACGAGGTTTTCCCCAATATGCCTACCAGAAATCCGGACTTCTGAAAACGAAAGCCCTCTGCCATACGGCAGAGGGCTTTTCTGTTATCGGGCGCCGCGGCCTGCAAAGACCACGACCACCGTTTTGAGCAGGATCTTCACATCGTTCCACAGCGACCAGTTGTCGATGTAGCGGACATCCAGCCGGACCACTTCCTCGAAGTTATCGATATCGCTGCGGCCGCTGATCTGCCACAGACCCGTGATGCCGGGCTTCATGCTCAGGCGGCGCTTGTGGTGGCTCTCGTACTGCCGGTACTCGTCCAGCGTGGGCGGGCGGGTTCCCACCAGCGACATGTTGCCCAGCAGCACATCAAAGAACTGGGGCAGTTCGTCGATGCTGGTGCGCCGGATGAACCGCCCCACCCGGGTGATGCGGGGATCATCCTCCATCTTGAACATCAGACCCTCCATCTCATTATGGGCCATCAGGTCCTTCTTGCGCTTCTCGGCATCCACATACATGCTGCGCAGCTTATGGATGTAGAAATACCGTCCGTTGAGCCCCACCCGCTTCTGTTTGAAGATCAGCGGGCCGGGACTTTCCAGCTTGAGGGGAATCGCCACAAGGGCGATGATGGGAATACTGATGAGGCACCCCACCAGGGCCCCCACCACGTCCATCATCCGCTTGAGCATCATATCCCGCAGTTCCATCTCTATGGTACCCATGGTGACAATGTTGCCGCCGGCGCACCGGCCCAGGTCGCGGCTCAGCCGGGCGGCGCTGGTCTCGTCACAGCAGACTTCCTCGATGCGGTCCAGCATCTTGAGCCGGAAATGCACGGTCAGCCCCATGCTCTCCATCTCCTCCAGATAAGGAAGGAAGGATTCGCCGCTGTCCATGGGGATGTCCACATAGATTTCATCCAGAGCGGCGCGCCGGATCCAGTCCATGAACCCGTCAAAGTTGGCGCGCACCGCCACGCCCTCGAACTCCCGGCCCACCTGCTCGTCGGGGGCATCCAGCAGCACCACACCGCACACCCGCTTGGACCAGTCATCCTTCAGTTCCCGGATGACCGCCCCTGCGTGATCCACCGTGGACAGGATGCCCACCAGGCTTTCCATACCGCTGCGGTTCTGGGAGTGCATCAGGTGGCGCTTAAGCACCGTGTGGGCCAGCGGCATCATCAGCACGTTGACCAGCGGCACCGCCACGGCAAAATACCGGGAATCCAGCATTTCCGCCTTGGCCAGCAGCATCAGGGTGGAATACACCGCCGCCATCAGCACATTGAAACGGATGGACAGCACAAACTCCCGCCCCAGGCCGCGGGTGACGATGTTTTCCCGCTGGTTGAAGAAGAAAAAGGTCATAAAAAAGGCAACGACCACCAGACAGATCGTCTGGACCCAGTCGCTGACACTGTAGGGGACGATGCGTCCCAGCAATCCGTCGGTGATCAGCCAGGCCAGCAGCACACTGACAAACAGCATCAGCAGGTCCAGGGCGAACACATAGGCGTATTGCAGTTTTTCCCGTTTGTTGATCATTCGTATTTCCTATTTCTCTCCCCGCCCCATCGCAGGGAGCACAATATCCTAGTATAGTAACCTATATTGTAACATGCCCGGGCCTTTTTTTCAATTCTTGACGGCATATTGTCAGTTCTATGTCATTTTTTCAGCTTTTCCCCACCCGGCACCCTACAAATTTATTTTTCTTTTGTTTTTTCCTTTACTTGGGGGGCCTGTTGTGCTACAATGCTTTCAATAATAAAGTGTCAAAAGTTCAACTGAAACTGCCGGATGCGGCAAGGAGTAGCCCCATGGATCATATAGACCGCAAAATCATTGACATACTGCAGAAAAACGCCCGCGCTCCCCTGAAGGAAATCGCCGACCATGTCTTTTTGTCCAGTCCTGCGGTGTCGGCCCGCATCGCCCGGCTGGAAAGCGCCGGCATCCTGTCGGGCTACCAGGCCCAGATCGACGCCCCTAAACTGGGCTACATGGTCAAGGCGTTCATCAATCTGGATATGGACCCCCAGCGCAAGCCGGAGTTTTACCCCTACATCCAGCAATGCCCCCAGGTGGTGGAATGCAACTGCGTCACCGGCGACTACAGCATGCTCATCGAAGTGCTGTTCGGCACCACCCAGGAACTGGATCAGTTCATCAACCATCTGCAGCAGTTCGGCCGCACCCATACGCAGATCGTCTTCTCCACTCCGGTGGAACACCGCGGGGTACCGGTCTCCGATCCGGAAGAAGAAACCTGAATCCCTTCCCGCCCTTTCCGGGGCGGGAATTTTTTTGTCTGCCACTTGACAACTGTGTATATTGTGTATATACTGTAAATATCGAATATGTACAGTTCGACACGAAGGAGCGCTTCATGGAAATCTATCTCTCCAATGCCGGCCAGGAACCGATCTACGCGCAGATCACGCGGCAGATCAAGGAACAGATCCTGTCCGGTCAGCTGCACGCGGGGGACGCTTTGCCCAGCATCCGGCTTCTGGCCAAGGAGCTGCGTATCAGCGTCATCACCACCAAGCGTGCCTACGAGGACCTGGAATCCGCCGGGTTCATCATCACCCAGCCGGGACGGGGCAGTTTTGTGGCCGCCCAGAATCCCGCGCTGGTCCGGGAAGAACATCTGAAGAAAGTCGAGAACAGCCTGCAGGGAGCGGTGGATGCCGCGCGTCTGGGCGGGATCGGCTACGAGGAAGTATGCGAGATGTTGCGCCTTTTATGGGAGGGCTGACTATGCCAAACGAAGCCGCCGTTCTGCACCGGGTGCAGAAGCAATACAAAGATTTTACGCTGGGCCCCCTGGACCTGACGGTGCCCACCGGTACCATCGTGGGACTGGTGGGAGAAAACGGTGCCGGCAAAACCACCACCCTGAAGATCGCCTGCGGTGTGAACCGCCCCGACGACGGGGAGGTCACTCTGCTGGGCGGTTCCCCGGCAGACAAAGCCGTCCGTGCCCGGCTGGGGGTCGTCTTTGAGGATGCCTACTTTTTCGGCGGGCTCACCGCCGGGCGCATCGGCAACAGCATGGCCGGTATTTTCGGGGACCGCTGGGATGCAGGGCTGTTCGGCTCTCTTCTGGAGCGGTTCGGGCTGGACGCCCGGAAAAAGGTTTCCGCCTACAGCCGGGGCATGCGGATGAAACTGAGCCTGGCCACTGCCCTGGCCCACCATCCCGACCTGCTGGTGCTGGACGAGGCCACCGCCGGGCTGGACCCGGTGGTACGCAGCGAGATGCTGGACCTGTTCCTGGAATTCATCCAGGACGAGGGGCACAGCATCCTCATGAGCAGCCACATCACCAGCGACCTGGAGCAGATTGCCGACTCCATCGCCTATCTGCATCACGGACAGCTGCTGTTCCAGGAAGACAAGGATGCCCTGTTGCAGGAATATGGTCTGCTGCGCTGCGGTCGCGCCGCGCTGGAAAAACTGCCGTCGGGCTGCGTGATCTTTACCCGGCAGAATGCCTTCGGCTGCGAGAGCCTGATCCGGGACCGGCTAACGGTACAGCGGCTGCTGCCCGAAGCGGTGATCGACCCGGCCGGCATCGACGACATCATGCGCTTTTACAGCGGGAGGGATGCACAATGAAAGGCTTGCTCTACAAAGACTGGACGATGATCTTCGGCGGCTACAAGACGAACTTTCTTTTTCTGCTGCTGTTCTACGGGGTCTTCACGGTGCTTTGCCGCATCAGTTTTCTCAGCTACGCCCTGGTCTTTGTGCTGGGGATGTACGCCTCCTCCACCATCAGCATGGACGAAAACAGCCACTGGGACGCTTACGCCTGCACTCTGCCCGTCACTCCCGGCCAGCTGGTGTCCGCCAAATACTGCCTGACCCTGCTGCTGACAGCGGTCAGCATTCCGCTGGGCTTCCTGATGACGCTGCTCATCCCCGACCCGAAGCCCGCCCTGCTGGAAATCACCACCGGCATGTTCTCCGCCGCGGCGGTCACCCTGCTCTACCTCTCCTTCGTGATGCCGCTCTCCTACCGGTTCGGGGCCGCCAAAGCCCGCAGCTGGGTATCCGTCACCATCTTCGTGGTGATCTTTCTCCCGGCCGCCTTCCTGATGGTCTTCAAGGACGATCTGTCCAACCCTGCCGTCCGGGCCGTGCGCACACTGGCACAGCAGATGGATGCCTCCTCCCTGTCCACCGAACAGTGGGTCGCTCTGCTGCTCGGTGTCCTGCTGGGCGCAGCACTGGTCTGCTTTGCCGTCAGCTGGGTGGTCAGCATCCAGATCTACCGGCGAAAGAACTACTGAAAAAAGCGCGGAGCCCCGGGCTCCGCGCTTTTCCTTATTCAATATTACAGCCACCCTCCGCCGTGGAGAACGAAAATCCAGCCGGTGAGCGTCAGGGCAGAGAGCAGCGTGGTGGCCGCAATGGCGCTGGCTGTCAGCACACCCTCGTGCCCCATGTTCTTGACCATGACGTAGGAGCTGGGGGTGGTGGGGCTGCCCAGCATGATGAGCAGTGCCACCAGTTCCTTCTCCCGGAAGCCCAGGGCCACAGCGCAGGGAATGAAGATGGCCGAGAGGCCCACCGTCTTGATCAGCGCCGCCACCAGGGTGGGGCCCGCCTTTTTCAGAGCCTTGGTGCCCTCAAAGCTGGCACCGATGGAGAGCAGTGCCAGCGGTGTGGTCAGCGAAGCCAGGCTGTTCAGCGTCTTTTCGGCTATCGTGGGCAATTCCACCGGCAGCAGGCTGAACACTGTGCCGGCGATGATACCCAGCAGAATGGGGTTGGTAATGACACCGTACAGCAGCTGTCCGGCGCTGGGTGCGGTATGCTGTTTCTGCGGGGATTCCATCATGAGAATCAGCACCGCAAAGATGTTGAACAGCGGCACGCTGCCCAAGATCATCAGCGGCGCCATGCCCGCTTCGCCGTAGATGTTCTGGATGAAGGCCACCCCCAGCACGGCCGCGCTGCTGCGGTAGGAGGCCTGCACAAACTCACCCACGATGGATTTATCCCGCATCAGGACCCTGGCCAGCGCCCAGATCACCAGGATGCTCACCAGGGTGACGCCAAAGCAGAACAGCACGAACCTGGGCTGGAAGTCATGGCGCATGTCCACATCGGCCATATCCAGAAACAGCATGATGGGCAGGGTGATCTTGAAGGTCAGCTTGTCCGATGCCTTGCAGAATTCCTTGGGCAGAAAGCCCAGCTTTCCCAGAATGCCGCCGACCACCATCACCAGAAAGATGGGCAGGGTGGCATCCAGGCTGAAAATCAGATTTTCCAAACCATTCATTCTTAATCCCTCACACGCAAAAAACGGACCTTGTGCGGTCCTGTCGTTTTATGGTATCATGAATGCACCGGGTTTGCAACCAATCGGAGGAAAAGAGCCTGATTTTTGTCTGTTTTTCCGGATACACCGCGCAAAATCCGGCGCAGGACCCTTGACAAACGTCGGGTGGCTTGCTATAATAAATTGCTGTGCCAAACGGCACAGGTATCCTTGCCCTTTGCACGGGCAAAGGGCCATACGTCCAAAAGGAGGTGCACAGAATATGGCTAAGTACGAAACCATGATGGTTACCACCGCCAACCTCGACGAGGAGGCTTCCGCCGCTCTGATCAACAAGTTCAAGAACCTGATCGCGGCGAACGGTACGATCGATTCTGTTGATGATTGGGGCAAGAAGCGTCTTGCTTACCCCATCAACGATGAGACCGAGGGTGTGTACACGGTGATCAAGTTCACCAGCGAGCCCAATTTCCCGGCTGAGCTGGATCGTATCTACAAGATCACTGAAGGCGTTCTTCGCAGCATTATCATTGCTGAGGAGGAGTAAGGAGTACCGAAAATGCTGAATGTTGTTGCTATTATGGGCCGCCTTGCGCGCGACCCCGAACTTCGCCAGACCACGACCGGCAAAAGCGTAGCGTCCTTTACCATTGCGTGTGACCGCAACGGCAAGCGTGACGCCAACGGCCAGAGCCAGGCCGACTGGATCCCCGTTACGGCGTGGGACCGCACGGCGGAATTTGTGTGCAAGTATTTCCAGAAAGGTTCGCTGATCGCCGTGGACGGCCGTCTGCAGAGCCGGTCCTACCAGGACAAGAACGGAAACAACCGCACCGCCATCGAGATTGTGGCCAACAACGTCAACTTTGCCGGACCCAAATCCGCCAACGCCGCACCCAGCATGGGCGGCGCCAATTACGGCGCTCCCATGGCAGACCCCGCCGCCCGCCCCGCTGTGCAGCAGGCACCGGCGCCGAGCTATTCCGCCGGCAGCAACGATGACTTTGCACTGATTGAGGACGAAGGCGATCTGCCGTTCTGACAAATCGATTGTAAAATCCAACAAGGAGGTTACCACAATGGCTATGGATCGTTCTTCCCGCCCGATGCATCGCGGCCGCAAGAAGGTTTGCAGCTTCTGCGTTGATCGCATTGAGCACATTGATTACAAGGATCTGCCCCGCCTGCGCAAGTACGTGAGCGAGCGCGCCAAGATCATTCCCCGCCGTGTGACCGGTACCTGCGCGTTCCATCAGCGTGAGCTGACGGTCGCCATCAAGCGTGCCCGTTATATGGCTCTGATGCCCTACGTGAGCGACTGATTTGCTCCGGCATCGCCAACCATGCAAAAAAGAGCAGCTCTTGCGAGCTGCTCTTTTTCTTTTGTTTGTATATACCAAAAGCGGGCAGTCCCCTTCCGGTGGCTGCCCGCTTTGTTGTGTAAGGATCAGGAGCTGAAGCGATCCCGCAGATTCTTGAAGAATCCCTTGCGCTTCTCGTAGTTCTCATCCCGGAGACTGTCCTCAAAGGCCTTCAGTGCCTCACGCTGGGTGCGGTTGAGCTTCTTGGGAATCTCCACCTCCACGATGACATACTGGTCACCGCGGCCGCGGCCGTTGAGGTACTGGATGCCCTGTCCACGCAGACGGAACTTGGTGCCGCTCTGGGTCCCCTCGGGAATCTTCTGGGCCACCTTGCCGTCCACGGTGGGCACCTCGATCTCGGCACCCAGCACAGCCTGGGAGTAGGTGATGGGCACGCGCACATAGACATCGTAGCCGTCACGCTCGAAGACCGCGTCGCGCTTGACCGTCACATGAACGATCACATCGCCGGCGGGGCCGCCGTTGCTGCCGGCATCGCCCTGGCCGCGCAGTGCCATGTTCTGGTCGTCGTCGATGCCGGCCGGGATCTTGACCTCCAGCGTCTTGCGGGCAGCGGTCTTGCCGGTGCCGTGACAGGTCTTGCAGGGGTTCTTGATGATGGTGCCGCGGCCGCCGCAGTGGGGGCAGGGCTGCTGGCTCTGCATCACACCGAAGGGGGTGCGCTGCTGGGTCACCACGTAGCCGCGACCGCCGCACTGGGTGCAGGTCTCGGGGCTGGAACCGGCCTCGCAGCCGGTGCCGTGGCAATCCGGGCAGGTCTGCTGCCGGTTCAGCGTGATCTTCTTGGAGCAGCCGTGGGCCGCCTCCTCGAAGGTCAGGATCACGCTGGCCTGGATGTCATGTCCCTTGCGGGGCGCGTTGGGGTTGGCGCGGGCGGAACCGCCGAAGCCGCCGAATCCACCGAAACCGCCGCCGAAGATATCGCCGAAGATGTCGCCCAGGTCCACGCCGCCGGCGCCGCCGAAGCCACCGAATCCGGAAGCACCGCCGCTCTGTCCGGCCCCATAGTTGGGGTCAACCCCGGCAAAGCCGAACTGGTCGTAGCGCTTGCGCTTCTCCGGGTCGGAAAGGACATCGTGAGCCTCATTGACCTCCTTGAACTTTTCCTCGGCGGTCTTGTCGCCGGGGTTCAGGTCGGGGTGGTACTTTTTGGCCAGCTTGCGGTAGGCGCTCTTGATCTCGGCATCGGTGGCGTTCTTGCCCAGACCCAGCACCTCATAATAATCACGTTTTTCTGCCATAGAATCAATCCCCTCTATTTGGGCTTTTTCTTTCAGATAACCCCGCAAGGGCCGCCGCCTTGCCGGGCGGCGGCCTTTGTTTCAGGGTTCAGATTGTATCAGACTTCGTGGAAGTCGGCGTCCACCGCGCCGTCATCCTTGGGCTGGCTGCCGCCCTGGGCACCGGTGTCACCGGCGCCGGGCTGCTGCTGCGCGCCCTGGTTGTTCTGGGCGGCCTGCTTGTAGACCTTCTCGCTGATGGCGTAGAAAGCCTTCTGCAGGTCATCCTGCTTTGCCTTGATGTCGTCGATGCTACCGGTCTTCAGGGCTTCCTTCAGGGCAGAGAGCTTGGTTTCCACTTCGCTCTTCTCCTCGGCGGAGACCTTGTCGCCAAACTCGTTCAGCGCCTTCTCGGTCTGGAAGACCATCTGGTCGGCGTTGTTGCGGGTATCCACTTCTTCACGGCGCTTCTTGTCCTCGGCAGCATACTGCTCGGCGTCCTTGACAGCCTTGTCAATGTCGTCCTTGCTCATGTTGGTGGAAGCGGTGATCGTGATGCTCTGCTCCTTGCCGGTGCCCAGATCCTTGGCGCTGACATGGACGATGCCGTTGGCATCGATATCGAAGGTGACTTCGATCTGCGGCACACCACGGGGCGCCGGAGCGATGCCATCCAGATGGAAGGTACCCAGGCTCTTGTTGTCCTTGGCGAACTCACGCTCGCCCTGCAGGACGTTGACCTCAACGCTGGGCTGGTTATCCGCAGCGGTGGAGAAGATCTGGCTCTTCTTGGTGGGGATGGTGGTGTTGCGGTCGATGATCTTGGTGCAGACGCCGCCCAGGGTCTCGATGCCCAGGCTCAGCGGGGTAACATCCAGCAGCAGCAGGCCCTTGACATCGCCCTGCAGGACGCCGCCCTGGATGGCAGCACCCACAGCCACGCACTCATCGGGGTTGATGCCCTTGAAGGGCTCGCAGTTCAGTTCCTTCTTCACGGCGTCATAGACAGCCGGGATACGGGTGGAACCACCGACCATCAGCACCTTGGCCAGGTCAGAAGCCTTCAGACCGGCATCGGCCAGCGCCTTGCGGACGGGGGTCATGGTGCGGTCCACCAGATCAGCGGTCAGTTCATTGAACTTCGCGCGGGTCAGGGTCATATCCAGATGCTTGGGGCCGTTGGCGTCGGCGGTGATGAAGGGCAGGTTGATGTTGGTGGAGGTGGCGCTGGACAGCTCGATCTTCGCCTTCTCGGCCGCTTCCTTCAGACGCTGGGCAGCCATCTTGTCCTGACGCAGGTCGATGTTGTTCTCCCGCTTGAAGTCCTCGGCCATCCAGTCGATGATGCGCTGGTCGAAGTCATCGCCGCCCAGGTGGGTATCACCGTTGGTGGCCAGAACTTCGGTAACGCCGTCGCCCATCTCGATGATGGAGACATCGAAGGTGCCGCCGCCCAGGTCGTAGACCATGATCTTCTGATCGGCTTCCTTATCGATGCCGTAGGCCAGAGAAGCGGCCGTGGGCTCGTTGATGATACGCTTGACGTTCAGGCCCGCGATGGTGCCGGCGTTCTTGGTGGCCTGACGCTGGCTGTCGTTGAAGTAGGCAGGCACGGTGATGACGGCCTCGGTGACGGGCTCGCCCAGGTAAGCCTCGGCATCCGCCTTCAGCTTGGAGAGGATCATGGCGCTGATCTCTTCGGGGGTGTAGTCCTTGCCGCCGGCATGGACCTTCTCGGCAGTGCCCATCTTACGCTTGATGGAGGAAATGGTGTTCTCGGGGTTGGTGATGGCCTGACGCTTTGCGACCTGGCCTACCAGACGCTCACCGGTCTTGGTGAAACCGACCACAGACGGGGTGGTGCGGGCGCCTTCGGCGTTGGCGATAACGACGGGCTCGCCGCCTTCCATAACGGCAACACAGCTGTTGGTGGTGCCAAGGTCAATACCAATGATTTTACTCATACTATAAAACTCCCTTCAAAATAACTTTGAATGTGGTGAATGTCTATTTATCTGAAACGGGCAAAACCCGGTTCATACTTATTCCGCGACGACCACCGTTGCATGGCGGATGATCTTGTCGCCGATCTTATAGCCCTTCTGGAAGACCTGCACGACGGTGCCGCTCTCCTGCCCTTCGGCGGGCGGGACCTGCTGCACGGCGTTCATGAAGTTGGGGTCAAAGGGCTTGGAAAGGGCCTCGATCTCAGTGATGTGGAGATTTTCCAGCGCCTTCGCGGCTTTGTCCAGCGTCATCATGACGCCCTTCTTGTAATTCTCGTCGCTGCAGGCGGCATTGGCGGCCATATCCAGCGTATCGAGAATGCCCAGGATCTGGGTGACGGCGTGGGAAATGCCGTCATTGAATTTCTGGTCCGCCTCGCGCTGGGAGCGCTTGCGGTAGTTATCATACTCGGCCGCGGTGCGCAGCAGCTGATCCTTCAGCTCGGCGTTCTTCTTCTCGCTGGCTTCCAGTTTTGCCTGCAGCACCGCTTCCGCGTGGTGATGCTTTTCTTTCTTTTCGGCCTTCTCTGCCTTGGGTTCCGCCTCGGCGGTCTTCTCCTTGGCTTCGGTCTCGGGGGCCTCGGCAGCCTGCTCAGGCTGTGTCGCCGTGTTCTTTTCGTTTTCTGTCTCGTGGCTCATTGCGGGTCCTCCTTCTCAGTTTATTGGCCCTGCCCGGCCAGGCTCTGGCCCAGCTTGACGGCGAAATAATCCAGGATCGGCAGCAGCCGCCGGTATTCCATCCGTGTGGAACCGATCAGCGCAACCGAACCGGTCAGGCCGCCGCCCGCCAGGTACCGCTTGCTGACAATGCAGGCCCCCGGCATGGCCGGGTCCAGATCACTGCCCAGCGTGGCGGTGATTTTTCCGCCATCGGGGCGGAGCAGTGCGGTGGCTGCTTCGTTGTCGGAGAAGATCTCCAGCAGCGTGCCCAGGTTTTCCCGCACATCGGGCATTTTGGCCAGGTACTGGGCGCCCTGCAGGCTGGCCTGGGGGCCGGTGGCTACCAGCGCCCTTGCCGCCAGCACCACCGGTGCCAGCCGCTCCCCCGCTGCCATCACCATACTGGCGGTGAGCATCGGTGTCAGGTCCTGGGGTGCCACAAAGGTGAACCCCTGGTTGAGCAGCCGGGCCAGGTTGGCGGCATCGTCCCGCGTCAGGCCGGTGGCCACCCGGGCCACCCGGGTGCGGACACCGCCCGCGCTGGTGACCGCCAGCACCGCCGCCGAATACCGACCTACCTGCACCACCTCAAAATGGGCGATGCAGAGGTCCGGCGCCTGGGGCGTGGTGACGGCCGCCGCGCACTGGGTCAGATCCGCCAGGCTGCGTGCCGCCGCGGGAGCCAGCTTTTCGGGCTCCACATCCATACCGGCAAACAGATCGTCAATGTGCTCGCGGTCTGTATCGGACAGCTTGGTGCTGCTCGGAGCGTCGATCAGATGATCGAGATAGTAGCGGTAGCCCTGGGCACTGGGCACGCGCCCGGCACTGGTGTGGGGCTGCTCCAGCAGTCCCAGCTTGGTCAGCGCCGCCATCTCGTTGCGCAGGGTGGCACTGGACAGTGCCATATCAAAGTAGTTTGCCAGCAGCCCCGAACCTACCGGTTCGCCGCAATTGGCATACAGGGCAACAATAGCTTCCAGGATCCGCTGTTTGCGTGCGTCCATTGCCATGTTGCTCATCTCCTTTGTGCTTCCCTTTTGTTTCTTTTAGCACTCCTTATCTCCGAGTGCTAAATTTATTATACCCTCCTTTTTCCGTCTGTCAAGGGGTTTGGCAAAACTTTTTGCAAGTTTAACAGTTTCGACACAATCCCGGGTTTGCTCTGCCTTGACACACCCCCGCACCCGGCCGTATACTACATTATAATTGGATTTTATAGGGAAAGAAGGCATCGCTGTGATACACTCCCATTCCGACGACAAAGCGTTCCTGGCCAATGACCCTCTTGGCAGTCTTTTGCTCCGGCTGGCACTTCCCACCGTGGCCGCCCAGCTGATCAATATGCTGTACAACATCGTGGATCGCATCTACATCGGCCACATTCCCGAGGACGGCGCCCTGGCCCTGACCGGCGTGGGCGTCTGCCTGCCGCTGATCATGATCGTCTCCGCCTTCGCCGCCCTGGTGGGCAACGGCGGCGCGCCCCGCGCCACCATCGCCATGGGCCAGGGCAACAAAGAAAAGGCCGAGGAGATCCTGGGCAACTGCTTTGCCCTGCAGATCGTCATCTCGGTCGTGCTGACGCTGATTCTGTTTTGGGGCGACCGGGCGTTTCTGCTGGCCTTCGGTGCCAGCGCCAACACCATCGACTATGCGGTCGTCTATATGGACATCTATGCGGTGGGCACCCTCTTTGTGCAGATAACGCTGGGCATGAACGCCTTCATCACCGCCCAAGGTTTCGCCAAGGAAGGCATGCTGTCGGTGCTCATCGGCGCGTTGGCCAACATCGTGCTGGACCCGGTCTTCATCTTCCTGTTCGGCATGGGAGTGCGGGGCGCTGCCCTGGCCACCATCCTGTCCCAGGCGCTCTCCTGCATCTGGGTGCTGGCCTTTCTGTTCGGCAAGCGGACCTTCCTGCGGCTGCGCAAGGAGACCATCCGGCTCTCCCCTGCCGTGCTGTTTCCCTGTGTGGCGCTGGGTGCCGCTACCTTTATTATGCAGGCCAGTGAGAGCGTCATCTCGGTGGCCTTCAACTCCTCCCTGCTGCAGTACGGCGGAGATCTGGCGGTGGGTGCCATGACCATCCTGTCCAGCGTCATGCAGTTTGCCATGCTGCCGCTGCAGGGTCTGGGCCAGGGCGCCCAGCCCATCATCAGCTATAACTACGGCGCCGGCAAGCGGGACCGGGTGAAGAAAGCCTATTTCCTGCTGCTGCGGGCCAGCCTGTTCTATTCCTGTCTGCTGTGGGCGCTGGTGGAGCTCTTTCCCCAGGCCTTTGCCTCGCTGTTCACCAACGACGCCGAACTGGTGGTCTACACCGGCCACGCCCTGCGCCTCTATGTGGCAGCGCTCTTCCTGTTCGGCATCCAGATGGCCTGTCAGATGGCCTTCACCTCGCTGGGCAAGGCCAAGCAGTCCATCCTGGTGGCGGTCATGCGCAAATTCATCCTGCTGCTGCCGCTGATCTATCTGATGCCCATGCTGTTCCACGATGACCAGGCCCGGGCCGTCTATCTGGCGGAACCGGTGGCCGACACACTGGCTGTCACCTTCACGTCGGTGCTGTTCTTCTTCTCCTTCCGCAAGGTGCTGCGCCAGATGGATCAGACTTCCTGAGTCCTCACTCCTCCATCCATCGGGAGAGAAAGGTGGCCGCCGTGGCCAGTACCTGCACGGTATCGGGGCGGGGCGCCGGGTCCCGGGCGGTGCCGGGTAGCAACACGCCGCCCTCGATATCCCCGTGGGCCACAATGGGAGCCGCACACAGCACCAGCCGCTCCCCCCGCTCAAACAGATGCAGCCGCTTGGCGGCATTTTCCGGAGCGGTGTAGACTGCCCGGCCGGACAGAAGATGTTCCACCTCGTTGGAGATCTCCCGGCCCATCATGTCCCCCTTGCCGGCGCCGGAGGCTGCCATAATGCAGGTGCGGTCACACACCAGCACCGCGCGGCCCAGGCTCTTGGCCAGCACCTCGGTGTAGACCGCCGAGATCTGTCCCAGTTCCATGAGGGGCGAATATTTTTTGAAGATGACCTCGCCGTCGGCGGCGGTGTAGATTTCCAGAGTATCGCCCTGACGGATGCGCTGGGTCCGCCGGATTTCCTTGGGGATGACCACCCGTCCCAGTTCATCGATACGGCGTACAATTCCTGTTGCTTTCATACTGCTTCCCTCCGGGATGATTTTATGGTAGTATCTGCTAAAACTGCCGTTTTATGTATAGGAGAATTTGTATGGACCTTTTGCAGACCACCCTTTGCTATCTGGAACAGGACGGTTGTTACCTGATGCTGCACCGCATCAAGAAAAAGAAGGACGTGAACCACGACAAATGGATCGGCGTGGGCGGCAAGTTCGAGCCGGGGGAGGATGCCCTGGCCTGCGCCCTGCGGGAAGTGCGGGAGGAAACCGGCCTGACGATGCGTGATCCGCAATACCGCGGTATTGTGGATTTCTACTGTCCGCCCTGGCCGGCCGAGCGGATGCATCTGTACACCTGCACGGACTTTACCGGCACCATGACGGACTGCAACGAGGGCACACTGGAATGGGTGCCCAAAGAGCAGGTTCAGGAGCTGCCCATCTGGCCTGGGGACAAGCTGTTCTTCCGGCTGCTGGCCGAGGAGACGCCGTTCTTCCACCTGGAGCTCACCTATGACGGCGACACCCTGACCAGGGCTGTCCTGGACGGCCGCCCCGTATCCCTGTAAAACGAAAAGACGCCCCGCATGGAAGGTTCCATGCGGGGCGTCCTGTTGTTATTATGATTGCAAATTACAGTGGGCAGGCCGTAAAGCCGTTCTTGCCCAGCACCTGTACCTTGGAGTAGCCCAGCTCCCGGAGCTTGTCCGCTGCTTCCTCGTAGCCGAAGGTCAGTGCCTTGGCATCGTGGGCATCCGCCGTGATGACCACATTGCCGGAGAGGGCCAGCCAGTCCTTGAGGATGGCGTCCGAGGGGAAGAAATCCTTGCGGAAGCCGCGGTAGACCGCCGAGGTATTGACCTCCAGCACGCAGCGGTTGCGGGCCGCCACCATGAGGGCGCTGTCCGCCGCCGCCTTGTAGCGGGGATCCTGCTCATTGAAGAACTTGCCGTCGCCGTTGATCTTCTTGATCAGGTCGAAATGGCCCAGGATGGTGGGCTTCTTCTCCGCCACCTTGGCCACGTTGGCGAAGTAGGCTTCCACCACCGCCAGACCGTCGCCGTCAAAATCATCGGCGATGCAGGCGGCCAAGTCGCTTTCCCGCCAGTCGATCTCGTAGTACTTGCCGGTCTTGGGGCCCTGGACATAGTGGCAGCTGCCGATGAAGTAATCGTAATCGGCGGGGTTATCGTCACTGAAGAGATCCCACTCCAAACCGCAGAGGATATCCAGCTTGCCGGCATAGCGCTCCTTGAGTTTGGCCACCTGCGCTTTGTACAGCGCGGTGCGGCTCTGGGTCATGCAGTACTCCAGATCGCAGGGGGTGTGGCTGTGGCCGCTGAAGCCCAGCGTCTGCAGCCCGGCACGCCACGCGGTGACTGCCAGTTCGTCTAAGGTGTTTTTGCCGTCGCACAGCTTGGAATGTACGTGGACGGAACTTTTCAGGTATTCGCCCGCCATATTACTGCATCCTTTCCTGCTTTACTTTGTGGTCGATTACATGCCGCTTTTCCAGCTCCCGGGTGATGTCCTCCACCGAGATGCCCAGCTCAATCATCAGCACCATCACGTGGTAGGCCAGGTCGCTGATCTCGAAGATGGTCTCCTCCTTGTCCCGCTTGCTGCCGGCAATGATGACTTCGGTGGATTCCTCACCCACCTTCTTCAGAATCTTCTCCAGGCCCTTGTCAAAGAGGTAGCTGGTGTAGCTGCCCTCCTTCGGGTCGGTCTTGCGGCCTTTGATCAGCTCGTAGAGTCCCTGCCAGGTGAACTGCTTCAGCTCATCCGACACATAGACGGGGTTGAAAAAGCAGCTCTCGGCGCCGGTGTGGCAGGCCGGACCGGCCTTGATGACATCGATGACCAGGGCGTCCTTGTCGCAGTCCGCCGTGATGGAGACGACCCGCTGCACGTTGCCGGAAGTCTCGCCCTTGCGCCAGATTTCCTGGCGGCTGCGGGACCAGAACACCGTGCGGCCTTCCGCAATGGTCAGGGCCAGCGTCTCGGCGTTCATATAGGCCAGGGTCAGCACTTCCTTGGTATAGTGATCCTGCACGATGGCCGGAATCAGCCCGTGGGAATTGAAATGAAGCGACTGGGAATTCTGGGTGATTTCCATGGTTAAGAAACCTCCTGCTCAATAACGTCTGGTGCGGGCCGTACCCATCGCACCGCCCGCCCAAGGAAAATATATGTATAGTGTACCTGTTTTTGCTGCGTTTGACAAGGGGTCACAGGCGCATTTCCACGCCGTTTTCCCGCAGATAGCCCTTGAGGTCCCGGATTTCCACCTGTTTGGTGTGAAAAATGGAGGCCGCCAGCCCCGCATCCACCCCGGGATGGTTGCGGAACAGCTCCAGGAAGTCCTCCTTGCAGCCCGCACCGCCCGAAGCGATGATGGGCACCGCGCACCGGGCCGCCACCGCATCCAGCATTTCCAGGTCGAAGCCGTTCTTGACGCCGTCGGTGTCGATGGAATTGACCACCAGTTCCCCGGCGCCGTTCTTCACACCCTGTTCCAGCCAGTCCAGGGCGTCGATGCCGGTGTTCTCCCGGCCGCCCTTGGCGAAGAGCATGAACCTGCCGTCCACCCGCTTGATGTCGGCGGAGAGCACCACGCACTGGTTGCCGTACTTCTGGGCCGCCGCCGGGATGATGCCGGGGTTGGCGATGGCTCCCGAGTTGACGCTGACCTTGTCGGCGCCGCACTTGAGCACCCGGTCGAAGTCCTCCAGCGTGCGGATACCGCCGCCCACCGTCAGCGGGATGAAGATCTGGCTGGCCACCTTGCGCAGAATGTCGGTGAAGAGGGTTCGTCCCTCCACGCTGGCGGTGATGTCGTAGAACACCAGCTCGTCGGCGCCCGATGCGTTATAATAGTGCGCCATCTCCACCGGGTCGGCCATATCCTGCAGCCCCTCAAAGTTGACGCCCTTGACCACACGGCCGTCCTTGACGTCCAGGCAGGGAATGATGCGTTTGGTAATCATGGAATGCCCCTCCTTCAGTCCTGATACCGGCGCACAGCCTCGGCCAGGTCGATGGCGCCGGTGTAGATGGATTTGCCCAGAATGGCCGCATGGCAGCCCATGGCCTGCAGTTCGGCCAGTTCCTCCATGCGGGCGATGCCGCCCGAGGCGGTGACCTCGATGCCGGGGATGGTCAGCAGCTGCCGGTAGAGGTCCAGGTTGGTGCCCTGCATGGTGCCGTCCCGGGAGATGTCGGTGGCGATGATGGCCCCCACCCCCGCTTCGGCACAGCGGCGGCAGAATTCAATGCCCGGCTCGGGGGTGATCTCCTTCCAGCCGTTGACGGCCACAAAGCCCTGCTTCATATCCACGCCCACCGCGATGCGGGCGCCGTAGGTTTTGGCCATCTGCTCGGTGAAGGCGAAGTTCTTCACCGCCACCGTGCCCAGGATGCAGCGGTCCACCCCCAGGTCGAGGTAGCGCCGGATGCGCTCTTCGTCCCGGATGCCGCCGCCCACCTCGATTTTCAGCCCGCCCAGGGCGGCGATGGCCGCGATGGTCTGCAGGTTGGCGGTGGTGTCGTCCTTGGCGCCGTCCAGGTCCACCACATGGAGGTATTTGGCCCCGGCCTCGATGAAGGAACGGGCCTGGGCCACCGGGTCGGCGTTGTAGACGGTCATCTGATCGTAGTCGCCCTGATAAAGCCGCACGGCCTGTCCGCCGCGCAGGTCAATGGCAGGATACAGTTTCATCTTGCCGCCCCCTCACAGTTCGGCGAACGCCTTGAGCAGGCGCAGGCCGGTATCGCCGGATTTTTCGGGGTGGAACTGGGTGCCGTAGACAAGACCGCTGCGCACCGCACCCGTCACCGGGATGCTGTAGTCACTGGTGGCCAGCGTGGAGGCCGCGCAGTCCTTGGCGTAGTAGCTGTGGACGTAGTAGACATACTCCCCGTTGCGGATGTACCGGAACAGCGGGTCACTCTCTCGCCCCGGCACGATGTCGAGAGCGTTCCAGCCGATGTGGGGCACCTTCAGCGCCGGGTCTTTCAGGTCGTCGGCCAGCGGGCAGACCGAGCCGGGGATCAGCCCCAGGCCGGCATGCTCGCCGTACTCGTAGCTCTTTTCAAACAGCAACTGCATGCCCAGGCAGATGCCCAGCAGCGGTTTGTGCTGTACCTCTTCCCGGATCACCGGGACCAGGCCGGTCGCCTCCAGTTTGGCCATGGCGTCGGCAAAGGCGCCCACGCCGGGCAGCAGGATATGGCTGGCGGCGCGCAGGTCCTCGGCCTTGCCGGTGACCCGCACCTCGGCGCCCAGGCTTTTCACGCTGGACGACAGGCTGAACAGGTTGCCCACGCCGTAATCCACAATGGCAATCATGACTTTCCCTCCTCGTATACAGTTCAGGCCCGGGGCAGAATCCCGTCCAGTGCCGCGAAAAAGCGCTGCATCTGCTCCGGCGTGCCGATGGTGATGCGCAGCCAGTTGTCGATGCGCGGGGCGCTGAAGTAGCGGATCAGAATCCCCTGTGCCCGCAGCTTCTCGAAAATTTCCCGGCAGGGCATCCGGTCGGTGGTGACAAACAGGAAATTGGTGGCGGAATCCAGCACGGTGAAGCCGCGGTCCCGCAGCCTGGCGGTGGTATCCGCCCGGGTGGCCACCACCTTTTGGGTCACATCCCGGAAATAATCCTCATCCCGGATGGCGGCCGTGCCCGCCGCCTGGGTCAGGGAGTTGACGTTGTAGGGGCTGTAGCTGAACTTGACCCGGTTCATATCGGCGATCAGTTCAGGCCGCGCCAGGCAGAAGCCCAGCCGCGCCCCCGCCAGGTTGTGGGTCTTGGAGAAGGTGTGGGTGATGACCAGGTTGTCGTATTTTTCCAGCAGCGGCAGACAGGTGGAGCCCGCCGGGGCAAATTCTATGTAAGTTTCGTCCACGATGACGATGTTGTCCGGGTTGGTGCGCAGTACTTCCTCGATGGCGTCCACCGGGGCCAGCAGGCTGGTGGGTGCGTTGGGGTTGGCGATGACGATGGTCTCATGCAGGCCCTGATACTTGCGCAGGTCGATGGTGAAATCCTCCTCCAGCGGCAGAATGTGCCGGGGGATATGCAGCAGGTCGCACAGAACCGGGTAAAAGCTGTAGGTAATATCGGCAAAGGCCAGCGGGGTGTTCTCATCACAGAAAGCCCGCAGGGCCAGCAGCAGGTTTTCGTCGCTGCCGTTGCCGCACAGCACATTTTCCGGCTTGACGCCCCAGTGGGCGGCGATGGCTTTGTTCAATTCGGCGTTGGTCAGGTCGGAGTACAGCCTCAGCCCCGGCACCGCCGCCGCCACCGCCGCCGCCACACCGGGCGCCGGGGGGTAGGGGTTCTCGTTGGCGTTGAGCTTGACCAGATTGTCGATTTTCAGCTGCTCACCAGGGGTGTAGGGCTCCAGGGCGGCCAGCGTTTTGGTAAAATAACGGCTCATGGTGTCTGCCTCCCGCTCACTGGTCCTCAAACCGGATGGTCACGCTCTTGGCGTGGGCGTGCAGACCCTCGTGCTCGGCAAAGTCGGCGATGCGCTTTTCCACCTTGCCCAGGGCTTCCCGGGTGTAGTAGATAAAGCTGGATTTCTTCACGAAGTCATCCACACTCAGCGGGCTGCTGAACCGGGCCGTGCCGCTGGTGGGCAGCGTGTGGTTGGGGCCGGCGAAGTAGTCGCCCAGCGCCTCGGGGACGTTCTTGCCCAGGAAGATGCTGCCGGCGTTCTCGATGCGGCCCAGCACCGCGAAGGGATCGTCCACGCAGATTTCCAGGTGTTCCGGCGCGATGATGTTCACCGCCTCGATGGCCTTGTTCATATCGTCGGTGACGATGATCTTGCCGTTGGTATCCACGCTGGCCCGGGCAATGGCCGCCCGCGGCAGCTGGGGAATCTGCACTTCCAGTTCCGCCTGCACGGCCTTGGCCAGATCCCAGCTGTCGGTGACCAGCACCGGGGAGGCCAGCTTGTCGTGCTCGGCCTGGCTGAGCAGGTCCGCCGCCACCCAGGCAGGGTTGCAGCTGCCGTCGGCCAGCACCAGGATCTCCGACGGGCCGGCGATCATATCGATGCCCACCTTGCCGAACACCTTGCGCTTGGCGGTGGCCACATAGATGTTGCCGGGTCCCACGATCTTGTCCACGGCGGGCACGCTCTCGGTGCCGTAGGCCAGGGCCGCCACCGCCTGGGCGCCGCCGCTCTTGAAGATGCGGTCGATACCCGCGATGACCGCCGCCGCCAGAATGGCCGGGTTGACCTTGCCGCCGGGGCCCGCCGGGGTCATCATGACGATCTGCCTGACGCCGGCCACCTTGGCGGGGATCACGTCCATGAGCACGGTGGAAGGATAGGCCGCCGTGCCGCCCGGCACATAGACGCCCGCCCGCTGGATGGGGGTGTATTTCTGGCCCAGCACCACGCCGGGCTTGTCGGCGACCACAAAGTTCTTGTGGATCTGCTGCTCGTGGAAGTGGCGGATGTTCTCCGCCGCCATCTTCAGGGTGGTGATGAACTCGGGGTCCTTGGCTTCCAGTTCCGCGAAGGCCTCGTCGATCTCCGCCTGGCTCACCTGGACCGACTGCAGCTCGGCATGGTCGAATTTGGCCGCATATTCGATCAGAGCCGCGTCCCCCCGGGCGCGCACATCGGCGATGATGGCATCCACCGTCGCCTCCACATCCGCCTCGGCGCGGATATCCCGGTTGAGGATTTCCTCCGGCTTGACTTTATCAAAATCATACAAACGGATCATTGGGCAAGAGCCTCCTTCATGGTATTGAGCAGCGCCATCATCTGCTGGTGCTTGAACTTGTAGCTGGCTTTGTTGGCGATGAACCGGGCCGAGATGGGCATGAATTCCTCGATGACGGTCAGGTTGTTTTCCCGCAGTGTGGTGCCGGTCTCCACAATATCCACGATGACATCGGACAGCCCCAGAATGGGGGCCAGTTCAATGGAACCGTTGAGCTTGATGATGTCGATGTCCCGGCCCCGGCGCTCGTAATGGTCCCGGGCAATATTCACAAACTTGGTGGCCACCCGCAGTGCCCGGCTCTCGTCGTCCACAAAGTCCTTGGGCCCGGCCACGCACATCCGGCATTTGCCCATGCCGGTATCCAGCAGCTCGTAGACATCGGCGTCGGATTCGGCCAGGATGTCCTTGCCCACAATGCCTACGTCAGCCGCGCCGTGCTCCACATAGATGGCCACGTCGCTGGGCTTCACCAGGAAATACCGCACCCCGGCTTCGGGATTTTCCACCACCAGCTTGCGGGTGTCGTTGTAATCCTCGCTGGCGCGGTAGCCGGCCTGGGCCAGCAGCCCGTAGGCCTTGTCGCCCAGACGCCCCTTGGGCAGAGCGATGTTGAGCCAGATTTTTTCCTCTCCGTTGTTGCCGTCCCCGTTCTGGGTGCTGAGCCGCTCCAGCTCGTCCAGATAGATGGCAAACCCGATGGCGTTGGCCCCCGGCGTGAACTTCTGCATCAGATAGTCGTACCGGCCGCCCTTGAGCACCGCCCGGGGCACCCCGGCCACATAACCCGTGAAGACCAGGCCGTTGTAATACTCCATCTCATCGGCCAGGCTCAGGTCCAGCAGCGTGCCGCGGCCGTCCTCACCCAGCTGGTTCTGCAGCGCCTGCAGTTCCTCCAGCGCCGCCCGCTGGGCCTCGCTGCGGCATGCCTGCCTGGCAGCGGTGAGCGTGGCCCCCAGCGGCCCGTGCAGCTGCAGCAGCCCGCACAATGCGTCGGCCGCCTCCCCGGTCAGCCCTGCCGCCAGGGCGGCGGCATGCAGTTCATGGGCATTTTTCTCGTTGAGCAATTCCAGCAGCCGTCCCCGGGCCGCCTGGGGCACCTGCAGATCGTCCAGCAGGCCGGTGACAAAACCCATGTGGCTGACTTCCAGCACCGTGGGTACCTGCAGCGCTGCCAGACTTTGCAGCGCCAGCCGGACCACCTCCGCCTGGGCCGCCGCATCCACCGCGCCCATACACTCCAGGCCCATCTGGTGGATGGTCTGGAAGGTGTGGCTCTCCCGGCTGGGACGGCAGACCTCTTCATTATAATAGAAGCGCTTGCACTCCCCCGGCGCCGGCTGGGCCGTCTTGGCAATGGACAGCGTCACGTCCGGCTTGATGGCCCGCAGCTTGCCGTCCAGGTCGGTGAAGGTCACCACCTGGGCATCGGGCAGAAACCGCTGATACTCCTGGTAGAGGGCGTACTCCTCAAACCGGGAACAGCGATACTTGCGATAGCCTGCCCCCTCGTACAAAGCCCGCAGCCGGAACGTGGCCTGTTCCGCCGGGGTAAAATTCTGCAGCTGGATTTCCATATCAAACTCCCCGCCTCTCACACATATAGGTTCATTATACTTTAGCGCCATAAAGTTGTAAAGTGCATTTTTATGCACCGGAACAGAAAAAGGGCGCACCTTTGCCTTCACAAAGATGCGCCTGAATCGCTTGGTCTATCAGCCTCTGCAGCCCTGTTCGTCCCAGTCACCGAAGTCCGCGGGGTCCGCGATCTTGGTGGCGTCGTACTTGCCGTCCGCCGTTCTGGGCACCTCCACGGCACCCAGTTCCACCGGGTTGACATTGGGGGTATCGTCACCGGCTGCCGCAGGATGGGCAGCCACAGGCGGCTGGTATACGGGGGACGCGGCCGCGGAGGCATCTTCCGCCTCGGCAGACGCATCGTCTTCGGGCTCGGCGTCGGTTTCAACCTCGTCCGCCGGGCCCACAATATGCTCGTATTCCTCGCCGTGCTCGCGCTTCTGCAGCACATACACAGCGGCGCCCACCGCAGCGGCACCCACAGCCAGACCGGCCAGTTTCTTCAGCAAAGACATGTCAAAACCTCTTTTCGCATTCCCAACTTGGTTTTGGGTTAGTATACCACACTCTGCAACAAAATACAAGCATGAGGAATTTTTTTACCGTCTTCCTCTGCACAGGCAGGCGTTTCCGTTTGTCATGATTGCCTCACCGACGGACAGGACGGGCTTCTTTCCGTCCGTGCACGCGGCAGCGCTGCAGCGCCTTGATGCCTTCCACAATGGGGATGACAAGCACCGCCAGTGCCAGGGCCAGCAGATATTCCGGCAGCGAAACCGGGGTAAAACCGAACATCCGCGCCAGCAGCGGGATCTCCAGCACCGCGGTGGTCAGCACCAGGCTGCCCAGCATGGCGCCCCACAGCACAAGGTTATGGGTGTGCAGCGAGAAGACGCTCTTGCGCTGGCTGCGCAGGTTGAAGCTGTGGAAGATTTCGCACATACTCATGGTCAGGAAGGCCATGGTCATGCCGTCCGGGCTGACGCCCCGGGGCATCTCCCAGGCGCCCGCCTCGATGCAGTGGCCCAGGATATAGGAAACCATCGTGATAGCCGCGATGAGCACTCCCTGGTAGGCGATGTCAGTGCCCAGTCCACCAGCAAAAATGCCGTCGGTTGTGCGGCGGGGCGGCCGGGACATGGTGTCCGGCTCACCGGGTTCCATGCCCAGCGCCAGGGCCGGGAAGCAGTCGGTGATCAGGTTGATAAACAGAAGGTGCACCGGGTTGAGCAGCGTAAAGCCCAGCAGCGTGGCGCCGAACACCCCCAGCACCTCGCTCATGTTGGAGGCCAGCAGGAACTGGATGGATTTGCGGATGTTGTCGTAGATGCGGCGGCCTTCCTCCACGGCGGCCACGATGGTGGCGAAATTGTCGTCCGCCAGCACCATGTCGGCCACGTTCTTGGTCACATCGGTGCCGGTGATGCCCATACCGATGCCGATATCCGCCATTTTCAGGGAGGGGGCATCGTTGACGCCGTCCCCCGTCATGGCCGTCACGGCGCCGCGGCTGCGCCAGGCCGCCACAATGCGGGACTTGTGTTCGGGCTGCACCCGGGCATACACGCTGTACTGCGTCACGGCTTCTGCCAGCTCCGCATCGGAGAGGGCATCCAGCTCCGCGCCCGTCACCGCCTGGGACGCATCCTCCAGGATGTGCAGCTGGCGGGCAATGGCCACCGCCGTGTCCTTATGGTCGCCGGTGATCATCACCGGCCGGATGCCTGCCTGTCGGCATTCCGCGATGGCTTTCTCCACCTCGGGCCGCACCGGGTCCATCATGCCGGTCAGTCCCAGGAAGCACAGCTCCTGTTCCAGCTGTTCCAGCGTGTCAAAGTCCGGCTGCTGCGGCCAGCGCCGCTCCGCCGCCGCCAGCACCCGCAGAGCCCTGTCGGCCATGGCCTTGTTCTCCGCCAGAATGGCAGCCCGTTTTTCCTCCGTCATGGGCAGGGCCCTGCCCTCTTCCCAACAGGAGGTGCAGCGGGCCAGCACCACGTCGGGGGCGCCTTTGGTGTACTGGATACAGCCCTCCTCCGCCCTGTGCACGGTGGACATCATCTTGCGTCCCGAATCAAAGGGCGCTTCCGCCACCCGGGGCTGCGCCGCCTCCAGCCGGTCCTTGGGCAGGCCCTGGGTGGCGGCAAAATCCACCAGCGCCGCCTCGGTGGGCTCGCCCTCTGCACGGCCCTCCCCGTTCAGCACCGCGTCATTGCACAGCGCCATGGCGGTGGCCAGTTCACGGGTACTGCCCCGGTGTTCCACCACCGTCATGCGGTTCTGGGTCAGCGTACCGGTTTTGTCGGTACAGATCACCTGGGTGCAGCCCAGTGTCTCCACCGCGGTCAGGCGCCGGATGACCGCTTTGCGGCGGCTCATGTTGGTGACGCCGATGGAGAGCACCACCGTCACCACCGTGGCCAAGCCCTCGGGGATGGCCGCCACCGCCAGCGACACCGCCACCATGAAGGTGGAGAGCACATTCTGCCATGTGAAGGAACCGGCGGCGAAGAGGTCAAACAGGAAGATGAACACGCAGATGCCCAACACCAGCTTGGACAGCGTTCTGCCCAGTTCGTCCAGGCGGCGCTGCAGCGGCGTCTGCTCCTCCTCCGTGCCGGACAGCGCCCCGGCGATCTTGCCCATCTCGGTCTGCATGCCGGTGGCGGTAATCACCGCCCGGCCCCGGCCGTAGACCACCGTGGAGCCCATATAGCACATATTCTTCCGGTCGGCCAGCGGCACTTCGGTCTGGCCGGGCTGCAATGACAGCAGTTTTACCAGCTTGGTGACCGGCACACTCTCCCCCGTCAGGGCGGCCTCCTCGATCTTGAGGCTGGCACTCTCCAGCAGGCGTCCGTCCGCCGGGACGCTGTCCCCCGCTTCCAGTACCACCACATCCCCGGGCACCAGCTCTTCGCTGTGCAGGGTGGTCTGATGTCCGTCCCGCATCACCTTGCAGGTGGCGGCCGTCATGGTCTGCAGTGCTTCGATGGCCGCTTCGGCCTTGCTCTCCTGCACCACGCCCAGAATGGCATTGAGCAGCACCACCACCAGGATGATGGCGGCTTCGGCGAAATTTTCCCCCGCCACAAAATTGGTGATGCCCGACACCACCGCTGCCGCCAGCAGAATCAGCAGCATGGGGTCTTTCAGCTGTTGGACGAACCGCTGTGCCAGCGTAGGCTTGGGGGCCCCTCGCAGCCGGTTGGGGCCGTACTGTCCCAGACGTTCCTCGGCCTGTGGGGTGCTCAGCCCCTGTGCAGAGGTGCCCAGCTGCTGCAAAACCTGGGCAGTGGATTGCGTGTAAACCTGCTCCATGGCGGATGCCTCCTTTCGGACGGGTAGAAAAAAACTCATGCACAGGGAATTCCTGTGCATGAGTCTCATTCTATGAATTCCGGCGGTCCGGGCCGGTGGGCCGGGTATGGCGAACGCGCCGCGCACCATGCAGTGCGGAATTACTCCCTCATGGTACTTTCATTGTACATAGGAAGCGCCGCGTTTGTCAAGAATAACCCGCCGGTCAGCCCGTCTTTTCCACCGTGATGCCGGTGATGGTGATCGGCGTATCGTCCAGCGTGTGCACCGCCGTGCGCCAGTAGTACAGCGGCGTGCCGGTGGTGAAGGTAAAGGTCATCCGCGCCGGGTCAATGTCGGTGAATTCCACGTCCAGCTTGTAGGTTTCCTGGTTGATCAGGCCGTGGCGGGCGTAGATATAGCTGTGATCGAACCCGCTGCCCGTCAGCGTCACACGGTAGGTGCCGGGGAAGAGCATCCAGGCATCGGTCATCATCTCGCCGCCGCTGCCCAGCTCCACACCGTCGGCGGTGATGGAACCGTTGGTCACGTCGGAGAGTTTCAGATCCTCCGCATGGGTGTTGGCTTCCGGCGCTGTGTCTTCCGGCAGGTCCAGCGGCTCCACGCTGCCGATCAGGATGCCGTTCAGCCGGTAATAGTGCAGCCCGAAGGAATCCCGCGCCAGTTCGTCCTCGTCGATAAAGACGTAGAGCGTATCCGCCGAAAGGGTGTTCATCTCCCCGGCCAGCGTCACCGCCGCCAGATTGCCGTCCATGTGGCCCATATAGAAGCTGTTGGAGGTCCAGCCATGGTCCGCCGCAAAGGCTGCGAGATCCCAGAATTCGTCATGTTCAAAGTCAAAGCTGGCAAAGGCCAGATGCCGGAACCGGCCGGAGGACGCCAGTGTCTCCCAGGCGGGATCGGTGAGGATCGTCTGGTCCGCGTAGGTTTCCGCCGCATGGTAACGGGCGAAACGGTTGGACAGTTCCTCCCGCTGGCCGTAGCCCTGCAAAAGGGCGCAGGCCGCCAGCAGCACCACCGCCGCCCGGCCGTTCCAGACCCACAGCACCACACCGCCGGCCAGCAGGGCCAGCAGCAGTCCGGCCAGCCAGGCCAGCCGTGCGCAGGAGGAAAACATTGCCCAGAAATCCATAAGCAGCTGGGGAATGGGCACGGTGCCCAGGGTGTGGCCGCCCAGCGTAACGGTGTTGCCCATGGCAGCCACCGTGTCCAGCACCAGCACCACGGCCCCGGCCGCCAGCCAGGCACCATAACGGCGGCACCAGGCGGCAAACTGCACCTTGCCGCGCAGGCGGGCCACCAGCAGGCCCACCACTGCCAGGACCAGGGCAGCCACGGCCCCCAGACCGATGTAGATATCCTGCTCCCAGCTGGCCTGAAGGCCCGGCACCACCAGATTGACAAGGTCGGCTCCGTTGAGGTAGCCGTTGGAGTACCCGGCGAAGTTGGAAGCAAAAGCCCCCAGCGCCACCAGTTCCACGCCGGCCGCCGCGCAGAAGCAAACCACCGGCAGCACCACGGCGGCGACGCCCCGCTTTTGCAGGGCGCGGCGGACCGCATAGCCCACCAGCACGATGCCCACCATGGGCAGGTAGTAGAGATGAATGCCCGCGCAGAGGATACCCATACCCGCCCAGACCAGACAGGCGCGGCGGGTGGTGGGCAGCAGCACATCGCTTCTCAGCCAAAGCCAGACGGCCAGCAATGCCAGCCAATTGGCTGCCAGGGCCGTGTGGGCAAACATCCGCACGGTCAGGGCCGGAAACAGCACCAGCACACCAGCCCCCACCACAGTAGCCCAGCAGCGGGCAGTCTGTTCTTTACGGACGCCCCCCAGCCGGGCCAGGATGGCCTGGGCGAAACCGCCCTGCAGCGCGTAGCAGGCAAGGCCCCACCAGCCGAAATACTGGAACCGGGCAGGCAGGATGGGGCCCAGGCATTTGAAGAGCAGTGCCAGCAGCGGGATGGAGTCGGTAAACAGGACGCTGGTACGGTAGGGGTAGATGTTGCTGTAGTTGGCACCGATGTAAGGCAGATGGACCGGGCTCTGGCGGAAGAAGGCCCAGCCCAGGTAGTGCTGGGAGGGGTCGGGGCTGGGATTGTTGAGAATCCAGTCCACGCTGGCCGGATTCAGCACCTGCACCCCATATAAAGCCACAAAGACCAGCGCGCCCAAAAGCGCGCCGGTCAGCGGCCAGCGAAATCGACGGATCGCGGCAAATTTTTGCATGAGTACTCCTCAGCGCACAAAGGTGGTGGACAGGGTGGTGGACCAGCTCTCACCGCGCTTCAGGGAAGCGGCGCAGGGGCGCTGCTCCCATTCCAGCGGGCCATCCTCCTCGCCGGCCAGGCTGTGCCACGGCTCGATGCAGACAAAGTGCAGCGGCTTCTTCGGGGTCGACCAGATCAGCACATAAGGGTACCCTTCCACATTGCAGATGACGCTGCGGCCGGTGTCCTTTTCGACCAGCGAGACATGCTGCGTGCGCAGATTCACCATACAGTGGCTGTCGTTGTCGAAGAGATCATCGGTGAGCGGAATGGCCTCGGTGTTGCGGGCCAGATAGTAGCTCTTGCCGCTGAGCAGACCGTGGGGCAGCGCACTGACACACAGCGGGGATTCGATGCCGTCAAACCGGATCTCGTAATCCTCGGTGGTGTGGCGGTCATCGAAGGGCAGCGCGAAGGCCGGATGATAGCCGATGCCGAACCGCAGCTGTTCCTCCACCGGGTTCTCCACGCAGAGGGTGTGGTGGACGGTCTCCCCTTCCAGCACAAAGGTGGAGCGCAGCACAAAGGCGTAAGGCCATTTGGGCAGCGTCTCGGCGTTGGCATGCAGCTCAAACTCCAGTGTGTCATCGGTCTGGCGGGTCATCGTATGCTCCACGTCCCGGGCAAACCCGTGCTGGGCCCCCTGGTACTCCACACCCTTGGCAATCATCTTACCGTCGGTCAGTTTGCCGGTGTAGGGGAAGAGGATCGGCGCATGGCGGCCCCACACCGCCGGATCACCGCTCCACATCATCTCCGCACCGGTGGGCTTGTGGATGACGCTGACCACCTCGGCGCCCAAGGAATCTACCGTCAGGCGCAGGATGTCATTTTCGATGGTATACTGCATAGCTGTTTCCTCCCGAATCGTATCATTCCCGCAGTTGCGGGTATTTTTTACACAACCACTTGCAGCAGCATGCCGGCTACCGCGCCGACCGCCCACAGCAGGCCGGTCATAAACAGATTCTGTTTCCAGCTGGGATTGACCCGCCACAGCACCGCCAGACCCACACCGGCCCCGGCCGTCAGGCCGGCAAACAGGCTGCCGAAGGAGATGGCTCCTTCCATATACAGCTGGGCCAGCAGCACACTGGCGGCGCAGTTGGGCACCAGACCCACCAGGGCGGTCAGCATGGGCTGCAAGATGCCCATACCGGCCAGTGCCGAGCTGATGGCCTCCTCCCCTACCGATTCAAATACCAGGCCGAGCAGCAGGCTGAACAGCAGAATGAACACAAAGATCTCCAGCGTATGGCGCAGCGCAGCCAGCCAGATACCGCTGTGCTCCTCGTGCTCTTCGTGGCAGTCCACCTCATCGGCGTGGCCGGCATAGCCGCCGTACAGCGATTTGGGCAGTACATGCCGCAGGGGGATATCCAGCAGCGCGCCCCCCACCATGCCGAAGACCGCCTTGCAGAGCAGCAAAGCCGCCAGGCTGGGCCACTGGGAGGGTTCCGCCGCCAGAAGGGGCACCGCTTCGTCGCTGGTGGCGATGAACACCGCCAGCAATGTGCCGGGGGTGATTACCCGGCTGGCATACAGGTTGGAGGCCACCGCACTGAAACCGCACTGCGGCACACAGCCCAAAAGCGCGCCGGGCACAAAGCCCCAGCGTCCGCCGCCGGCCAGCGCCGCCTCGATGCGGTCGCCGTGGTGGCGTTCCAGCCATTCGATCAGCAGGTACGCCAGGTAAAGAAAGGGCAGCATCTTGACACTGTCAATCCAGGCATCCAACAGCGCATCTACAAATAATTCCATAAAACCTCTATATACTTTTTTGATTTGGATTTCAGCGGAAACTGCGCAGCAGTTTTACCGCCGGGCGCACGGCCCTGTCGGGGATACGGGCCCGGAACCGGGCCACTGTCCGTGCCGAAAAGGGCATGCGGTCGGTAAAAGTTTCCATCCCCAGAAAATATTGCAGGTAGGGGCTTTCCTGCACCAGTGAGACCACTTCCCGGTCAGACACCCGGTAATGCAGCTGGATGATCCGGCAGCCCAGCGCGATCCGCGCCGAGATGGCCGCCTTGCCGCCCGGGGCGAACAGCTCACTGTAGGATTTTTCAAACTGGTCCCAGTCGATGGCATCCGCCAGCAGCATCCAGCGGTTGCGCCCGCTGAGCTCGCCGTGGTACGGCGGCAGGAAGTCATAGATGGACAATTGTTTTTCCCGGGTACGATACACGTCCAGAGCCCCTTTCCGTTTTCGGGGCCGCAGCCCCGTTGCCTCAATACCGCTGCATCAGCGGGAAGATCAGCGCCAGCACACACCACACCGCCTGGTAGAGCACAAAGGCCGCCAGCGGCAGCGTGATCAGGCCGCCGGTCAGCGAGAGCAGCACGCCCAGCACACAGCCGAACAAAGCCGCCGCCGTCACGAAGACCGACGCCTTGTGCTCGCCCTCGGCGGCACCGGCAGCGGCTTCCAGGCCGCCCACAAAGCTGGCAAAGCTGCCCAGATGCAGCATGTTGCCCTCACTTTCGGGCAACCAGGCCACGGCCGGGTCCAGCGTCTTGCGCTCCGCCGCGTTCAGCACCTTCACCGAACCGGCGGGCAGGCTGTAGGCAGCTTCCAGCAGCTGCACATCGCAGTTGAAGTCATCGCAGTCCACCACCAGGGAAAGCCCCGTGCGGCGCAGACTGTCCAGCACCACGGCGGTGTCGGGGTCGCGCTGATAGGCCACCTGGAACATGGCGAACATCTTGCCGGACACCGCCAGGTAGATCACCCGGCGCTGGTTCACGGTGTGGTGCTGTTCATATTCCAGGCTGGGCACCTTGACACCGTAATCCTGCATCAGGGCACGGTTGCCCACCAGCACCCGGCGCTTGTTGATCCAGCCCACATAGCCTTTGCCGTAGACGGTTTCCCGGTCCTCCACCTCTGCCAGCAGATTGCGGTTTTCGCCCAGCATGCCCAGGAATACCTCCCGCAGCGTGGGCCCCGCCTCCGCCAGAATGGAGGCGGCATAGACGATGGCCAGGTCGATGTGTTCCGGCTTGACGGGTTTGATGCCGGACAGCGTCACGCAGCCGGCCGGGAAGAGATCCCGCGCCGTGACCTGAATGACGTTGATACGGCCCAGCTGCCGGATATCCCGCCAGCCGGGCACCACCGCCCCCACCTGGGCAGCACTGCGCTGCATCATGCGGGCGGGCAGGGCCGACAGAAGCGTGCCCGCCAGCGGCGCCGCGAGGCACAATACCGCCGCCAGCACCATCATGGCCGAGGCACTGTCCTTGGTGCGGATCAGCGTGATGAGCATGGCCACCAGGGCGCAGACGCCGGCCAGCCAGGCAAACTGCTGCTGGTTCTTGTCGCTGGTGCCCGCCGCCGCACTGTTGCGCAGGAAGCTGCGGAACACCTGGGTGGGACGGTTGATGAGCACGTTGGGATGGGGTTCGGCCAGACCGGTGGTCATGGCCCGCAGCGCCCCGGCATCCTTGAGCCGGTAGGCCACCGAGTGTTCCACCTTGGCACTGACCAGCCGGAAATTTTCCTGCATGGTGCAGGCGTTCATCCGTTTGCCGATGGTATTCAGACAGAGCACCAGCACCGCAGGGCCGGCCATCAGCGTCACGTCAGCGGTGTAGTTGCCGGCGATGAGCAGCGCCAGGCACTGCACGGCGGCGCCCAGCAGCGGCAGCACGGCCAGACTGTCCGGCGTGGCGCGCCGGGCCAGGCCCAGCAGGCCGGAAACCACGGTGCGCCAGCAAAGGCCGCCGGCTGCCAGCAGCAGCACCAGCACCACCGCCGGATAGACCAGCGGATCGGCCAGGGGGCCGGGCAGCGACGGCAGCGCCGCCGCCATCAGACCCAGCACCAGCAGCACCGCCGTGATGGCGGCGGTGGCAAAGCTGGCCGTGGTATAGTAGAGCACCTGCTGGCTCAGTTCCCGGCATACCACCGGGGCGTCCTCAGGGCGCTCGTATTCATGGTGATGAAGGGGCGGGATCTCCGCCGTCTCAAAGGGCTGGGCCGCGGAATCCGGCTGTTCATCCCGGGGTTTGCCGCCCAGTCGCATCCTGGCCTTGGCCAGACGGCTGCCGCGGCCCTTCCCGCGGGCACTCTCCTCCTCACTGTCCTGCAGCGATTCAGTCAGCCGGACGGCCGCACTGTCAAAGCGGGCCGTGCCACCTTCCGGCACCGTACCCGTATTGATGGCCTGGGCAATGTCATGCACAAAGGAAGCGGTGCCCGGTTCCGCCGGTTCGCCGCCGTCCAGATTCTGGGTGAACCCGGTGGGAGCCTGTCCGCCGCCGAGATCCTGGGTAAAGCCGGTGTGGGCCTGCCCGCCGCCCAGGTCCTGGGTAAAGCCGGTGTGGGCAGGAGCCTCCGCCCGGCCGCCCAGATCCTGGGTGAAGCCGGTATGGGCCGGGGCCTGGGGAGTCAGACGAATCTTGCCGGTCAATGTATCGACCAGCTCGTCCACCGCATCCGGTTCCCGCCGCCCCAGCAGACCGCCCTCGGGGGAAAGTCCCACCACCTGGGTGTCGGCATAGGGATCCCGGCCGTCCGCGGTTGCAGGGGCCGGCTGCTGTGCCGTCTGTACTGCAGGTTTGGGCGTTTCAACGCGCTGTGCCGGCTGCGCCGTGGTTTTGGGCGTTTCGGCAGGCTGCGCGGGGGCCGCCGCGGCGGGGGCCGTGCGCGGACGCACCGCATTGTAGGCATTCATGAAGTCCTGGGTGCTGTCCACCGGGGCTGCATCCAGCGCTCCCAGCTGCATAGTAAAGCCCGTGCTGGCCGCCTGATGTCGCGGCAGGTTGATGGGTTCCCCCACCGGCTCCCCGGCAGGCGGGTCCGGCATTGCCTGGGCAGGCGGCGCCGTGCGGATCTTCTGGCCGGGGGTAAATTCCACCGTGTTGCGCTTTTTGCGGTAGATGGTGCCGGTGGCACCTGTGGCGCTGGGCGCGGTGCGCGCCTTCATGCCCCGCTGGATATCACGCAGCATCTGCATGGTATCCCCTTCCCGTTCGGACGACGGGGCCGGCGCAGGACGGGTATATTTGCTGTGCCAGACGTTTTCCACCGTATCACCCCGGGATTCTTCCCGGGGTTCCGGCTCCGAATGCCTGCCGGAAAAGGTTGGCTCCTCCTGCCGCGCTTCGGGGATCACGATCTCCTCGGTGACGGAATCCCGGCCGCCGAACAACCCGCCCAGCAGCCCGCGCTTTTTGGGCTGAGGCGCCTGCCGCACCGGTTCCCGGTCGGGGAAATACTCCTCCTGGGCTTCCGGCTGCTCCTCCGGTTCCGGCGCATCCTGGTTCTGGCTGCCGCCGCCCAATGAGACATTGATGGGCACGAATTCGTCGGTATCTTCCGCCGATTTCAGGCCGAAAAGTCCCCGCTTCTTTTTGCCGGGCTCCCGGATTTTGCCCTTTTCATCGGGCACCACCGCCACCGAGTCCCGGAAGAACTTCTGGAACTGGTTTTTACCCTGGTTCAAAGCGTCGGTATCGGCGCCGGCCTCGGGCGCCATCTTCAGCAGGAATCCCTTGATGATGCCGGTGCGGGTGGTATCCCCCATCGTCCCGGTATCGGAGCCCGTCTGCCCGTCCGCCGCAGGAGCGGCGGGACGCCGGGGTTCCGCAGGACTGACAGGCTGCGCTGCCGCAGGGGTGGGCGCGGCGGTTTGTACCGGCTGTACAGTGGTGCGCGGCGCAGCGGTCCGGGGGGAAGCCGGCG
Organism: uncultured Subdoligranulum sp.; assembly: GCF_963931595.1. GTDB lineage: Bacteria > Bacillota > Clostridia > Oscillospirales > Ruminococcaceae > Gemmiger. The sequence continues at coordinate 624,386 of NZ_OZ007030.1, read as the reverse complement.
CCGCAGCCGTCTGCCGCGGCGACACCGGGGCGGGAGCGGCAAAATCCTCAAAGCTGTCCAGGTCGTCGAGGCCCGCGAACGCGATCTTGTGGTCCTGTTCCGGTGTGCCATGCAGCGGTGTGGTGGAAATGCCCACACTGCGCAGAATCTCGTCCACCTGGTGATCGGTCACGGTGTTCTGCACACCGGCGGCCGTCTGCTGCTGGTTGAGGTCCTGCAAAATGCGGTCCACTGAGTCATTGGTACGTTTGCTTGGCATGTCTGATTGCTCCCTTTACAAAAAAGGTGAAATTCACTTGGCGGTACGGCGGCGCAGCACCTCGTAGCAAAGGATGCCCGCCGCCACGCTCACATTATAGCTGTCCACGCCGGTCGCCTGGCCGGGGGCCATCTCCAGCGTCACCGCCGCGTCGCAGAGTTTGCGGGTCAGGGCACCGGGACCGCCGCCTTCGCTGCCCAGTACCAGCGCCACCGCCCCCGAAAAGTCGGTGCGGGAAAGAGGGGCGCCCCCCAGGTCCGCACAATAAACGAAAATATTGTGTTCCTTGATGGCGCGGATGGCCTGGGCCAGATTGGTCACACGGGCCACCGGCAGCCGGGCTGCCGCGCCGGCACTGGCCTTCATGACGGTGCCGGTCACGCCTACGCCGCCCCGCTTGGGGATCACCACGCCGTGGGCGCCGCACAGGTAAGCCGAACGGATGATGGCGCCCAGATTGTGGGGGTCCTCCACCCCGTCACACAGAACGAGGAAGGGCGGCTCCTGCCTGGCATCGGCCGCGGCGAAAAGGTCCTCCAGCGTGGCGTACTGCACCTCCGCGGCGCGGGCCGCCACCCCCTGGTGATCCGCCGTGCCGCAGAGCTTCTGCAGCTTGTGGCCGGGCACCCGCTTGACCACGGCGCCGCCCTGCTTGGCCAGCGCCGTATAGTACCCTGCCACCGCCTGGGGCAGCGAATCCGCCAGATACACCGTATCCACCGTTTCGCCGCTCTTGAGCAGCTCGGTCACGGGGTTCTTGCCCCATACCAGCGTGTCGGTGTGCTGCGGTGTCTGTTCACGACCCGGTCTTTCCATCCCATACCTCCTGCGGGGACACCCTGTCCCCTGCCTTTATCTTTCTGTTCTGTAGTGCTGACTATACAGATATCAGTATAGCACAAGGTACGACGCTTTGTCACCTTTTTTTACGGTTTTTGTCGGGTTTTGCGGCCGTTTTTACACTTCACGCCTGCGCTATGCGCCAAAAGTGCAAACCCGCTTTCCGATTGTACGATATACCATCCTTTATACGTTTTGTAGAGGAAAACTGGTTTTCCCATTGTTGAAAACTCTGTGGAAAGTGTGGAAAAACCGCATTCCCATCCACTTTTCCACCATTTGGCAGCGGAGTTTTGCACCGGCTGTTGAAAAGTTTTCCCTATAACAGCCCGGATAAGTCCCTTTGTCAAGTGGGCAAAGCGTTCAAATTTCTCCGCAAAGAGCCGGAAATTTCCCGCGGATTTTACAAATTCTGCCAGTTCCTTTTCTTCCACGGCAAAATGGGCAAAAAGTACATATACTGCGTCGAAAAAAGCTGTTGCTTTTTTGTCAAAGTCAAGGTATAATGAAACCGACGGTACACCGGGGGTCGGTGTGCCCTTCCCACAATTATTATTGGAGGTATCTGTATGCTGGTAAATGCTACCAATATGCTGCTGAAAGCACGCGATGGCCACTATGCTGTGGGCCAGTTCAACATCAATAACCTGGAGTGGACCAAGAGCATCCTGCTGACTGCGCAGGAACTCAATTCGCCCGTCATCCTCGGTGTCTCCGAGGGCGCCGGCAAATATATGACCGGTTTCAAGACCGTTGCCGCCATGGTCAAGGCCATGGACGAGAGCCTGGGCATCACCGTTCCCGTTGCCCTGCACCTGGACCACGGCACCTATGAGGGCGCCAAGGCCTGCGTCGCCGCCGGCTTCACCTCCATCATGTTCGACGGCAGCCACTACGACATCGAAGAGAACGTCGCCAAGACCACCGAGCTGGTCGCTCTGGCTCATGACCATGGCCTGTCCATCGAGGCCGAGGTCGGTTCCATCGGCGGTGAGGAAGACGGCGTCATCGGCATGGGCGAGGTCGCTGACCCTGCCCAGTGCGCCAAGATCTCCAGCCTGGGCATCGACTTCCTGGCTGCCGGCATCGGCAACATCCACGGCAAGTACCCCGCCAACTGGAAGGGCCTGGACTTCGACGCCCTGGACAAGATCCATGCCGCTACCGACAACATTCCTCTGGTGCTGCACGGCGGCACCGGCATTCCTGACGAGATGATCAAGAAGGCCATCAGCCTGGGCGTTTCCAAGATCAACGTCAACACCGAATGCCAGCTGAGCTTTGCCGACGCCACCCGCAAGTATATCGAGGCCGGCAAGGACCTGCAGGGCAAGGGCTACGATCCCCGCAAGCTGCTGGCGCCCGGTGCCGAGGCCATCAAGGCCACCGTGCGCGAGAAAATCGAGCTGTTCGGCTCTGCCAACAAGGCCTGATCTCCTGATCAATTTATAGTACGGCCCGGGGCCGGCGGAACTTCCGCCGGCCCCTTTTGTATTGTCTTTCACCTTCTGTCCCCCACTGTCATAGCCTGTGGGCAGGAGGTGTTTTTTGTATGCCCAATGGAACATTACGCGTCTATGCCTCGGTGGCGGACCAGGCCGCACCGCTGGCCGGTGTCCGGCTGGCCGTGCAGGGGGAATCCGGCACCGTGCTGGCCCGGCTGGAAACCGACGCGGCCGGTGCCGCCGGGCCGCTGTCGCTGGAAGCTCCCGATGCCCGCTACAGTCTGGAAGAAGACAACCGGACGGTGCGCCCCTATGCCGTCTACCGGCTGATTGCCGAAGCGGACAGCTGGCAGGGGCAGATCCTGGACGGCGTGCAGGTCTTTGCCGGGCAGGAGACCGTCGCCCGCCTCTCCTTCCTGCCCGCAGCGCCCGCCGACGCTCCCACCCTGGCTGACACCCGGACCGAGGAGCAGCATGTGGAGATCACCACCATTCCGCCCCACGTTCTCTTTGCCGGGGGCGGCGGCAGCGGCCCCACCCCGGAGGAGTCCCCCGACAGCCGGGTTCTCAGCGAGGTGGTGATCCCCAAAAAGATCACGGTACACCTGGGCAAGCCCTCGGCTAACGTGAGCAACGTGACGGTGGGATTCCAGGAATACATCGCCAACGTGGCTTCCAGCGAGATCTATCCCACCTGGCCGGAGCAGGCCATCCGGGCCAACATTCTGGCCCAGATCAGTCTGGCACTCAACCGCATCTGGACCGAATGGTACCCCAGCCGCGGCTATGCCTTCAACATCACCGGCTCGCCGGGCTACGACCAGGCCTATGTGGCCGGCCGCACCGTCTTTGCGGTGATGGAGCGCATCACGGCGGAACTGTTCAACACTTATGTGCGCCGTTCCGGCGACCAGGAGCCCTACTACACCGAATACTGTGACGGCAAACTGGTGACCTGCCCCGGCATGAAGCAGTGGGGCACCGTGGACCGCGCCAACGAGGGCAAATCCGCCCTGGAAATCCTGCGGTACTATTATGGCAGCCGTGTCCAGCTGGTGACTTCCAACAACATTGCCGCCATCCCCTCCAGCTGGCCCGGCGTGACGCTGAAGCGGGGCTCCACCGGCACCAGCGTGCGCATCCTGCAGCGGCAGCTTTCCCGCATCGCCAAGGACTATCCCTCCTTCGGCAAGCCGGAAGTAACCGGCACCTTTGACGCCGCCACCGAGCAGTGCGTCAAGAACTTCCAGAAGCAGTTCAGCCTGACGGCGGACGGCCTGGTGGGCAAGGCCACGTGGTATAAAATCAGCTACATCTACGTCAGTGTGAAGGACCTGGCGGAGCTGACCAGCGAGGGCGAAACCGCCACCGGCACCGAGAGTTCCGGCAGCTGGCCCGGGGTGGTGCTGCGCCGGGGTTCCGGCGGCAGCGAGGTGGAGCAGGTGCAGTTCTGGCTCTCCGAGCTGGCACAGTTCAACAGCGCCCTGCCCGATCTGACGGTGGACGGCAGCTTCGGCGCCGCCACCGAAAAGGCCGTGAAGATTTTCCAGCAGGAACAGGGCCTGACCGCCGACGGCGTGGTGGGGCAGTCCACCTGGAACGCGCTGTACGCCGCCTGGGTGTCCATGCAGAGCGACCTGGGCGGCACCGCCTGGCCCGGGGTGGTGCTGCGCCGCGGAGATAACGGCATGGACGTGCGGCTGGTCCAGTACTGGCTGCGGCTGGCGGCAGAGAACTACGCCGCGCTGTCCTCAATCAGCGTGGACGGCAATTTCGGTGCCGCCACCCAGCGGGCCATCACGGGATTCCAGACGCTGTTCGGCCTGACCGCCGACGGTCTGGTGGGGCGCGCCACCTGGAACAAACTGAACGAGGTAGCCCTGGCCGTGGCCAACCAAATCGTGGAGCCCGATGTGGCCCCCGGCCAGTTCACCACCACTGTGCGGGAGGGCAGCCGCGGCACCGCCGTGCGGGCCGTACAGTACTATCTGCGGAGGCTGTCGGCCTACTACAGCGACATTCCGTCGGTGACGGTGGACGGTGTCTTCGGGGCGGCCACCACCCGGGCCGTCAAAGCCTGGCAGACTAGGGCCGGGTTGACGGCGGACGGCGTGGTGGGGCAGCTGACCTGGAACAGTCTGTACAGCGCAGCCCAGGCCCTGGCCGACAGCGGCCCCGTGGTACGCTCTTCTTCCCTGCCTGCCCCGGCATCCACCCTGCAGCCCGGAGATTCCGGGGCATCCGTTCTGCGGCTGGACCGTCTGCTGCTCTTCCTGGGGCAGTGGCTGCCGGAGATCAACTTTCTGGGCAGCACCACCCCCAACGACGGCTACTCCGATGATCTGGCCATCACCGTCCGCAGCGCCCAGCGGTATTTCGGCCTGCCGGAGACCGGCGAAGTCTCCCCTGCCGACTGGGAGGTCTTTCTCCGGGCGGCCCGGGCACTGGCCGAGGTGAACCCTGCCGCAGCCGCGCCGGAACCGGACGGCATCTGGCCCGCGGCCGCCCTGACACTGGGCAGTTCCGGGCCCGCCGTGCGGCAGGTGCAGCGCTGGCTGAACCGGATTGCCTCGGTGGACCAGGGGTACAGCTTCGTGCCGGAAACCGGCGACCTGGACGAAGCCACCCAGGCCGCCCTGGAGAATTACCAGCTCACCGCCGGGCTGCCCACGCTGGGGGTGGTGGACGCCGCCACCTGGGAAAGTCTGCGCACGGCCGCCCTGGCCCTGTGCAGCACCTGTCAACAAGCCGAGGAGGGATAACGCCATGGCGAAAGTATTTGTCTACGACAGCTACACCAACAAATTCTACACCTACAACCTGAACGAGAGCGATCCCATGCCCTACAGTTCCGGCACCACACTGCGAGTGCGGGAGTTCCGCGGCTCCAGCAAGTCCAGCGTGCTGTGGACCACCGTGGCCGCCATGGAAGCCTGGAACCTGACCCGGCGCCGCTACGGCAGCGGCATTCCGGTGGGGTACGCCTTCAAGCGCATCTGGGAGGGTGGCCACGGCACCACCAGCCAGCACTATGCCGGGGTGGCCTTCGATGTGGGGCAAAGCCTGGGCAGCACCGCCCGCAAAAAGATCTACGACACTGCCGTGGCCACCGGCGCCTGGGGGTATGTGGAACCGCTCTCCATGACGCCCACCTGGGTGCACTTTGACCGCCGCTACGGCAAGCCGTCCTGCCCCAACACCACCGCCGGCTACCCCACGGTGCGCCGGGGCAGCCGCAGCACCTACGTGCTGATCCTGCAGGACGCCCTCAACGCCCTGGGCTATCCCACCGGTTCGCTGGACGGTGTCTTCGGCGCTGCCACCGAGAGCGCCCTCAAGGCCATCCAGAAGGACTTTTCCCTGACGGCCGACGGCGTCTGCGGCTGCAACAGCTGGAAAAAGATTGCCTCGGCAGCAGTGGGGATCGGCCGCACCTCCACCGTGGTTGATAAATGACAGACAGACTGCTATACTGATACCAAAATCAAGAAGGATGTGAATTGCTGTGGATATGATGGAATTTCTGCGCACCCGCCGCACCTACCGCCGCTTTGAGCAGCGCCCCGTGGCCCCCGAGCTCCTGACCGAGGCCGTGGAGGCCGCCCGCATCGCCAGCTGCGGCAACAACCGGCAGACGCTGAAGTATATGATCGTGCAGAGCCCCGCCATGGTGGCCGCCGCACAGCCGCTGGTGCACTGGGCCGCCAGCCTTCCGCCTGAACAGGGCTGCCCCAAACCGGGAGAACAGCCGGTGGCCTTCATCGCGGTGCTGCAGGACGAACGCCTGCCCGGCGGCAGCGACACCGACGTGGGGCTTGCCATGGGCAGCATGACGGCCGCCGCCTGGGCCCACGGGGTGGGCAGCTGCCTGATGGGTTCCATCGACCGCCCTGCCCTCACCCAGCTGCTGGGGCTGCCCGAGGGTGTCAAGCTGCGGTACATGGTGGCCTTCGGCTATCCCAGCCACCAGAGCCATCTGGTCACCGCCGTGGACGGCAACGTCAAGTACTATCTGGACGACGCCCGGGATTACTGCGTACCCAAGCGCCCCCTGGAGGAAGTTCTGCTGAAAACCCTGTAACATTCCACAGAAAATGTCCCCGGCCCGCATGGGCCGGGGACATTGTATTATCTGTATCAGCCGAGAATGGCAAAGCTCTGGGCGCCCAGGCGCAGTGTTTCACCCTGCACCTCTGCCTGCCCGATGACGAAGAGCGGCCGTGCGCCCTCCTCCAGCTTCAGCGGCAGGTCGGCCGCCGCACCCGCCGGGTTGACCGCACAGCACAGGTCTCCGCGGCGCCAGGCAAAGGGGCGGTAATCCCCTTTGGCCTTGGGGGCAAACAGCACCTTGAAGGGCGCGTCGCCGTCCAGTTCCCGGTGGGCATGGCGGAAGGCCAGCAGGTCCTGCACGGTATGCCACAGACTGCCCGGGTCGGCCTGCTGGGCGGCCACGGTGGGGGCGTCCGCCGCCGGGTCCACCGGCAGGTAGAGGGTCTCCGGGTCAGCCTCCGAAAAGCCCAGGTTTTTCCCCGGCGCCCACTGCATGGGAGTGCGGGAACCCGTGCGGAAGTAGCCGCCCTCCTTGGTGGGGAGCTTCTGGTACCGCATGCCGATCTCATCGCCATAGTAAAGGAAGGGCGCACCCGGCATCGTGAAGATCATGGCGTAGGCCAGCCGCAGTTCGTCGGTGGTAAGCCCCGCCGACGGCCGCACGGTGTCGTGGTTACAGGTGATCAGGCAGTACAGCCCGTCCTTGTGGGTCGCCTTGTAGCTGGGCAGCCAGTCGTCCAGGAATTTGTCGATGCCGGTGCCGGAATCCTTGCAGAAATAGGCCTTGCCGATGTGGCGGGGGTTGCTGTCCATCTCGCCGTCGTAGGCGCGCAGCAGCCAGTCGTAGCCGTTGCCCGCCTCGTTGAGCATGAAATCCATGTCAAAACCGCTTTTCAGCGACATCCGGGGGCCGTTCCACTCGCTGACCAGCGCTGCCTCGGGGAATTCTTTCTGCATCATGGCGGAAAGTTCCCGCCAGATGGCACAGGTATATTTCTTGTGCCGGGTGTCGTTCTTGACCAGGCTGGAGGCCATATCCACCCGGAAGCCGTCGCAGCCCATGGACAGCCAGAACCGCATCACATCCTTGATGGCCTCCACCGTGGCCCGGCAGTCCGGCGCATCGGTGGGCTGCTGCCAGGGCTGGTGGATTTTGCCGTAACCGTAGTTCAGCGCCGGCTGGCACTTGAAAAAGTTCAGGATATAGGTAGCGCTGCGCTCGCACTCACCGCCGATGAACGGCATGCCGTCCCCCGAGGCAAAGCAGTGGTCGGTCCAGATATACCGCCCGGAATACTCGTTTTTCTCCGCTTTGCTGCTGGCCAGAAACCAGGGATGCTCCTCGCTGGTATGGCCGGGCACCAGGTCCAGCAGCACATGGATGCCCTTTTCATGGGCGGTGCGGAACAGCTCGGCCGCGTCCTCGTTGGTGCCGTAACGCGGGGCGATCTTTTTGTAATCCCGCACATCATAGCCCGCATCCTTGAAGGGGGAATCAAAGCAGGGGTTGATCCAGATGGCATTGCAGCCCAGTTCCTTTATATAGTCCAGCTTCGCGATGATGCCCGGCAGATCCCCGATGCCGTCCCCGTTGGTATCGTAAAAACTCTGGGGGTAAATCTCGTAAAAGACCGCGTCCTTCAGCCACGTTTTCATACCTGACCTCCTGTGCGTACCGTCGGTACGCCTGTTTTTTCTTTATACTAGTCAATCCAATGTGTCTTGTCAATTCCGCACTTTGTACAAAACGCTCTATAGATTTTCTGCTTTTCCACCAAAAAACGACCATTCCGCCAAATTATTAACAAATTGTGGATAAGCCGTTGACATCGCCATGTCAGCGCGCTAAAGTAATGAAGCAAGCGATTGTAAGACTAATATTGGAAAAGAGGGAGTAAAAATCATGAATACGCTTGTGATCATTCTGATCGCAGCGGTGTGCCTGGTATGTGCGTACGCCGGGTATGGCCGCTGGATCGCCAAAAACTGGGGTATCGACCCCAACGCCAAAACTCCTGCTGTGCGGCTGGAAGATGGCGAAGACTATGTTCCCACCAACGGCTGGACCGTGTTCAGCCACCAGTTCTCCTCCATTGCAGGTGCTGGCCCCGTCACCGGTGCCATCCAGGCGGCCGCTTTCGGCTGGCTGCCCGTCCTGCTGTGGGTGCTGCTGGGCGGCATCTTCTTCGGTGCCGTCACCGACTTCGGCGCGCTGTACGCCAGCGTGAAGAATGACGGCAAGTCCATGGGCATGCTGATTGAAAAGTACATCGGCAAGCTGGGCCGCCGCCTCTTCCTTCTGTTCTGCTGGCTGTTCACCCTGCTGGTTATCGCGGCCTTCGCCGACATGGTGGCCAACACCTTCAACGCCTACACCACCACAGACGGCGTGACCTCGCTGGCCGCCGCTGCCCAGACCAACGGTGCCGCCGGCATGGTCTCCATCATGTTCATGGTGTTCGCCGTCATCTTCGGCCTGATCCAGAAGAAGTTCAACTTCGATGGCTGGAAGGAAGCCGTCATCGGCATCGTCTTCATCATCCTGTCCTTTGTGATCGGCTCCAACTTCCCCATCATCCTGGGCAAAGAGGGCTGGATCTACATCACCTTCGTCTACATCTTCTTCGCGGCGGTGCTGCCCATGTGGCTGCTGAAACAGCCCCGTGACTACATGACCACCTTCATGTTCATCGCCATGATCATCGGCGCCGTGGTGGGCCTGGTGGTGGCGCATCCCACCATGAATCTGCGCCCCTTCACCAGCTGGACCGTGGTCAGCGGTGAGAACGGCAGCCTCATCAGCGGCAGCCTGTTCCCCATCCTCTTCGTCACGGTGGCCTGCGGTGCTGTTTCCGGCTTCCACAGCCTGGTTTCCTCCGGCACCTCCTCCAAGACGGTGGAGAATGAGAAGGACATGCTGAAGGTCGGTTACGGCGCCATGGTGCTGGAAAGCCTGCTGGCTGTGCTGGCCCTCTGCGTGGCCGGTGCTTCCGCCGCGGCCGACGGCACTCCCGCCGCCGGTACCCCGTTCCAGGTCTTCAGCAACGGCGTGGCCGGTTTCTTTGAGATGTTCGGCGTGCCCGTCTATGCCGCCACCGTCTTCATGACGATGTGCGTTTCCGCTCTGGCCCTGACCAGCCTGGACGCCGTGGCCCGTATCGGCCGCATGAGCTTCCAGGAACTGTTCAGCGTGGACGACATGAAGCATGCCGAGGGCTGGCGCAAGCTGTTCTGCAACACCTACTTCTCCACCATCGTCACGCTGGTCTTCGGCTTCATCCTGGCCAAGATCGGTTACAACAACATCTGGCCGCTGTTCGGTTCCGCCAACCAGCTGCTGAGCGCTCTGGTGCTGGCTACCCTCTGCGTCTTCCTGAAGGTGACCGGCCGCAGCAACAAGATGCTGTTCCCGCCGCTCATCATCATGCTCTGCGTGACCTTCACCGCCCTGGTGCAGATCCTGGTGGGCTGCGTGCAGGCCTACATGGCCGGCAGCGCCACCTTCCTGATGCAGGGCCTGCAGCTGATCCTGGCCATCCTGCTGATCCTGCTGGGCGTCATCATCGTGGTCAACTCGCTGCGCGTCTACGCGGCCAGCGAGAAGAACAGCGAGAAGGCTTCTGCGCAGTAAGCTGTTTTTTCCCATTTGAGGCAGCAATCTTGACAAAATAGAGTGTAAAGGGTACAATACCGTTATGGCCGCAACGGCGCGGCTGCGCGCTGCGCCGAGTTGCTGCCGGGATTTGTAGCTTGAACCCCGGTATTCCGCAAGAATACCGGGGTTTTTAGCGGTATTGAGGGAATTGGATATCATTAAGGAGGAGCCCCATCGTGAAACTGAAGAAAACCTTGAGCCTGTGCCTGGCTGCCGTGCTGACGGCCGGCCTGGTGGGCTGCGGTTCTACCGCCACCACCAGTGAGAGCACTGCGGAGAGCGAGAGCGCCGCTTCCACCGCCGAGACCGGCAGCACCGAGGCAGACGCCGCGGCCGCCCCGGACGGCGACGGCGATCCCACCACCCTGACGGTGGCCATGGAGTGCGCCTATGCGCCCTACAACTGGACCCAGAGCGACGATTCCAACGGCGCTGTGCAGATCCGCGATTCCAGCGACTACGCCTACGGCTACGACGTTATGATGGCGAAGAAGATCGCCGATGCGCTGGGCCAGAAGGTTCAGGTCGTCAAGCTGGACTGGGACAGCCTGATTCCCGCCGTCATGAGCGGTGACGTGGACTGCGTCATCGCCGGCCAGTCCATCACCAGCGAGCGCGCCCAGCAGGTGGATTTCTCTGACCCCTACTACTACGCCTCCATCATCACGCTGGTGAAGAAGGACGGCCCCTACGCCAGCGCCAAGAGCGTGGCCGACCTGAGCGGTGCTGTCTGCACCAGCCAGCTGGGCACCATCTGGTATGACAACTGCCTGCCCCAGATCCCCGACGCCGACATCCTGCCGGCCCAGGAGACCGCCCCGGCCATGCTGGTGGCTCTGGAGAGCGGCGCCTGTGACGTGGTTGTGACCGACCGTCCCACCGCCCAGGCTGCCACCGTTGCCTACCCCGACTTCGTGGCCCTGGACTTCGGCGGCGGCGACGGTGACTTCGAGGTCAGCGACGAGGACATCAACATCGGCATCTCCATGAAGAAGGGCAACACTGCTCTGAAGGATGCCATCAACGGCGTGCTGGCCACCATGACCACCGACGATTACAACACCATGATGGATGAAGCCATCAGCGTGCAGCCCCTGAGCGAGTAAAATCGTACAACCCTTGCCCCAGGCAGCCCTCGCGGACTGTCTGGGGCTGTGGTGGTTTCAGGCCCCCTGGCAAGGAAATCAAAAAGGAGTTATCCCCATGCAAGACTTTTTCGTAAACTGCGCCACCGTACTGCAGAAATACGGTTTTTCCTACCTGCGCGGCGCAGGCACTACCCTGCTGCTGGCGCTGGTGGGCACCTTCTTCGGATGCCTGATCGGCTTTGCCATCGGTGCACTGCAGACCATCCCTATCGACAAACAGCGCGACCCCGTCTGGAAGCGTGGTCTTTTGCACCTGCTCCACGGTGTGCTGCGCTGCTATGTGGAACTGTTCCGCGGCACCCCCATGATCGTGCAGGCCGTCTTCATCTACTACGGCCTGATGCAGCTGTTTGACATCAAGCTGGGCATGTGGCCCGCCGGTTTCCTCATCGTCTCCATCAACACCGGCGCCTACATGGCCGAGACGGTCCGCGGCGGCATCGTCTCCATCGATCCCGGCCAGACCGAGGGCGCCATGTCCATCGGCATGACCCACTGGCAGACCATGCTCCATGTGATCCTGCCCCAGGCGCTGCGCAACATCATTCCCCAGATCGGCAACAACTTCATCATCAACATCAAGGATACCTCGGTGCTGTCGGTCATCTCCATCACCGACCTGTTCTTCGTCCACAAGAGCGTGGTGGGTGCCCTGTACACCTACTTTGAGAGCGCCACCATCGTCATGATCATCTACCTGACCATGACGCTGCTGGCCAGCTATCTGCTCCGTCTGTGGGAGAAGGCGCTGGACGGCCCCCAGAACTACGACCTGAACACCACCGACACCCTGGCCTACACCAGCGGCATGTACAATGCCCCCGACCCGGCCCACGAGCCGCAGAATCTGGATATGAAAGGAGAGGCTTCCCATGTCTGAGTCCATCATTCAAGTTCGCCACCTCTCCAAGAGCTTCGGCACCCACGTGGTGCTGCGGGATGTGGATTTCACCGTCAATGCCGGCGATGTCACCTGTGTGATCGGCGCTTCGGGCAGCGGCAAGTCCACCCTGCTGCGCTGCATCAACCTGCTGGAGACTCCCACCAGCGGCAATGTGCTCTTCCACGGGCAGGAGATCACCGCCAAGGGCTTTGACCCCTGCGCCTACCGTGCCAAGGTGGGCATGGTGTTCCAGAGCTTCAACCTCTTCAACAACATGTCGGTGCTGGACAACTGCACCGCCGGCCTGCGGTATGTGCTCCACCAGGACAAGGAAACCGCCCGCCGCACAGCGCTGGAAAACCTGGAAAAGGTGGGCATGGCCCCCTACATCCACGCCAAACCGCGGCAGCTTTCCGGCGGCCAGAAGCAGCGTGTAGCCATTGCCCGCGCCCTCTCCATGCAGCCCGAGGTGCTGCTCTTCGACGAGCCCACTTCCGCCCTGGACCCCCAGATGGTGGGCGAGGTGCTGGCCGTCATGCGCCAGCTGGCCAAGGACGGTCTGACGATGATCGTCGTCACCCACGAGATGGCCTTTGCCCGGGATGTGTCCAGCCATGTGGTCTACATGGCCGACGGCGTCATCGCCGAGGAGGGCACCCCCGCCGATATCTTCGAGCATCCCCAGAACCCCCGCACCGTGGAATTCCTTTCCCGGTTCCGCCAGGAGTAAAAAAGTGAAAAGAGCCGCCTGCATTGCCAGGCGGCTCTTTTGTTTATTGCAGCAGTTCCCGCACAGTCTTCATTCCCGCCTCGGTGAGGGCAGTCTCCCGCCCTGCACGCCGGGTTTCCGCTGTGGTGTACTGTACGGTCAGCCCCGGCTGGGCGGTCAGATAGTCCAGCGTCTTTTCCAGGCCGCCCAGCTCGGTGGCCATGAGGTCGGTGAGGGTGCGGGCACTGTACTGCCGCCAGGCTTCCGGCATGGCGGCCAGCAGATCGGGATTCTGCCGCACAAAGGCCTCCCACACAGCGGCCCGCACATCGGCCTGTCTGCCCGCCGTATCCAGGGCGCCCTGCAAGGTGGCAATCAGTTCCGGTGCATCCGCCGCACTGAATTCCGCCACCGAATCCTCCCCGTAGCCGATCTCCGTCCGCTGCTCTTTGGAGAGCAGCGCCGCAGTGTCCAGACGGGCCGTAGCCGTTGACCCCACGCAGTCCTGCCAGCATGCCGGTGTGGCCGCCAGATAGTACAGCTCCCCCACCGCCGTCTCCCCAGTGGCAATGGTCTGGCTCAGCAGCTGGGCGGCCCGCCCTGCCCCCGCTGACAGCGCACAGTCGGCCAGCGTGGTGGTGCCCGCCGGGGCCGCCACCTGGAGATTGCCGGGCAGCGCGCAGAGTGTCACCGTCTGGGCCGGACCATCCACCCGGGCCACCACAAAGGCGGGTTCCTCCTGCTGCACCACCAGCAGCATCCGCCAGCTGTCCTGGGCGCCCTGTTCCACCGGCAGGCCGCCCCGTTCGGCCGCAGCCTGCCGCAGCACATTCTGCTCCTGGCGCTGGTGCACCAGAAAGGCCGTCAGGCCGATGAGCGGCAGAAGCAGCAAAAGCGTCAGCCCCAGGCTGTACCAAAAAACACCGGGCCGTGAACGCATAAACAACACCTCTCTGTGTCAGAATCTAGGTATAGTGTGGGCCGTGGAGCCCACCTGTATACCAAAGGAGGTTTGAGTTATGTTTCATGAACCGTTTGGCCCCCGCGGCGCCGAGGATGAGCGCGACACCTTCTGGACCGACCTGGGAGAGGTGACCGACGCGGCCTACCGCAGCGATCCCGCGGACACATTCCCGGAGGCCCGGCGCACGGTGGACACCCAGTCGGCCCACCACTACACGCCGGATTCGGACCAGCAGGTGCTGCCTCTGGCCCCCGAGACACTGACCGGGGAGGACAGCGCCAGCCGGCAGGACCCGCTGGGCAGCTGGACCGGCGTGCCCCGTGATGACAAGTACGAGACCCCCACCCAGGACGCCGACGACCTGTAAAAAGCACGAAGCGACCCGCTGCCTGTAAGACAGCGGGTCGCTTGTATTCTGTTCAGATTTTGCGGTAAAGAAGATACCGGAACCCGATCTCGGTGGTCAGGGTATGGCAGACCGCCAGCCGGGCCGCACCGTCGGCGGGGGTATTCCAGTAGTAGGGCGTCATGGCAAACAGCTGCTGCACACTCTCCCCTTCCAGGGTCAGCGTGGCCGTGGCCTCCCGCTCCTCCACGAAGGCAAAACCCTCGTAGGCGGTCTGTTTTACCTCATTTTCATAGGGTGTTTTGTAGAGCACCTGTTTGAGGCCGTAGAGATGCCGGGCCGTGGGCACCGCGTAGACCAGATACCCGCCCGGGCGCAGCATGCGGTGGAACTCCGCCCCCGCAAAGGGAGAAAAGATGTTCAGCAGAAGATCCGCCCAGCCGTCCCGCACCGGGGCACTGAAGCTGCCGCCCACGCAGAAGGCGGCCTCCGGCACCTTTCTGGCCGCCAGCCGCACCGCTTCCTTGGAAAGGTCAAAGCCGACGATCCGGGCATCGGGCAGGGCGTCCTGCAGATAGCGGTCATAGCTGCCTTCCCCGCAGCCCGCATCCACAATATGCCCGTGGGGCAGGCCGGCGCACAGTGCAGCCAGCGCCTGCATCAGCGGTTCGTAGTGTCCCGCCTCCAGGAAGGCACGCCGGGCGCGGACCATCTCCTTGCCGTCCCCCGGATCGGCTGCATGCTTTTTCTGGATGGCCAGCAGATTAGCATAGCCCTCCTTGGCCAGGTCAAAGCTGTGGGCCTTGGGGCACCGCAGGGTGCGCCCCACTAGCAGCAGCGGACCACCGCACACCGGACAGCGCAGGGCCGCCGCCAGGGCCGGGGTCATTGGGCGGCTCCGTCATTCACCGGGGCCGTTTCTTCCTCGGGCAGCGGCACCGTCATACCGCCGTGGGCCGCCAGGTATTCCTCAAAGTTGGCAAACTTCTGTTTGGGCGGACGGCGCGCGATGAGCTCCAGCCCGGGGTCCTCGTCGGCCGCCCGGCGCTGGCTGCGGGAAGCGCGGGAAGAGGGCTTCTGGCCGTGGTTCTGCTCCTTGGCCGGTGCCTGCTGCTGTCCCCCGTTGCCGCCCCGGCCGCGACGGCCGGACGAAGGCGCCTGGGAAGCCGCCTCCCCCTGGGCACCGCCCCGATGGCGGCCGCGGGCGGAAGGTGCCGGGGCGTTCTGTTCTTTATTCTCCTTGCGCGGCGGCTGCTGCCGGGCAGGTTTCTCCTTGGCAGCCGGCTGGGCCTGCTTCCCGTTTTCCCGGGCGGCCTGGCTCTGGGCATTCTGGGAAGCACCCGCGCCGGAACCGCGGCGGCGACGACGGCGGCGCGGTGCGCCGGACGGATTTTGTGCGGTTTTTTCCATACTTCACCTGATTTTCTTTTAACCGATCACTCGGCATTCATTGTAATAACGTTTTTCCTCCGCATGACCCATGCTGAAGGTCTTGCGCGGCAGTACGCCGCCCAGCACAACACCCCGGAAGAGGTCCGCCTTGTTGAAGTCGGGCAGCAGAATGGCTGTGGCCGGACGATCGGGCCGGGAGGCCAGCGCCATCGCCGTGGAGGCACCGTGGATGTAGTCCACGCTGGCATCGGGATGCTTGGGCAGCCAATCCTCCAGGAAGGCCTCGATGCTGCCCACTGTCAGCGGCGCCGACGGATTCTGCAGCGCCACGGCGATCTCGCCCTGGCGGTCCGCCAGACGGAACCGCTGGGTCGACGGCTCGGTGCGCTTGCCCTGGGCATTGTCCCAGCGGTCCAGGTCCTGGTACAGCTCCTTGGCCGTGACGCCGAACACCACCCGGTGGATGGGTTCAATCTCGATGGCCGGGCTGTGCACATTGCAGACCTCCGCCAGGCACCAACGCGCCGGATGGGTCTTGCGCTGTTCTTCGGTGAGGGTGGGTTTCAGCTCCTCCCAGTAGGCTTTCGCCGTGGCCAGGCTGTGGTTGCCGTCGCCAACGGCCAGCACCATGGGGGTCTGGCCCGCGGCTGCCGGCCACCGCCGGGCAAACGCCTCCGGGTCAGCCAGCGCCGCCAGGGCGGCATCGATCTGGGCAATACGGGCGGGGTCCTCCACCGCCCAGCCCCGCAGGTGTCCGCCGCCCAGCATCAGTTCGCCGTCATAGAGCAGCGGCAGTTCCTCCTTGCAGGCACCGATGGGCTCGATGAGCGTCTTGCCCGCATCGTCGGCCAGCATCATCACGTGAGGCGTTTCCAGCAGCGCGCCGCGGCGCACTTTCAGGCGCGGCGGAATCCGCTCTACCACGGTGCTCTCGCTGGGCCGGATGGCCGTGTGGCTGCCCGGCGCGTAGTCGTACGCCTCCAGGTCCACAGCACCCACCAGACCCTGGCGGATGCTGCCATCCATCTGGGTCCGCTCCACATACACATACCCGTGCACCTGGCGCGTCAGCACCCGGATGCGGTACTGCTCCATGGTATCACGGATATCGTGCAGCCGCTGTTCCTCCTGGGGCGTGCCAAGGTAGGCCTCGGGCAGCACGATGTGCAGCGTACTGGGATGGTCCTTGGCCAGTTCCTCGGCGCGCTGCCAGTATTCCGGCTGGGAAGTAAACTGATCCACCGCAATGCAGGCCCAGGGGTCCAGCGGGGTGCCCTCAGCCGGAAGCAGAATATCTGCAGCAACAAAGCACGGAAGTGCCATACAAAAAAGCCTCCTCCAAATCAGAGCACAACGGCATGTCCCACCAGACCGTAGATGGCCAGGGAGAGAATGCCGATATAAATCAGGGAACTGGGAAGTCCCTGGAAGATCGCCGGTACATCCTTACTGCGCAGGCGGCGCCGGCCTTCCCGCACGATAAAGATGATGAACACATAGCCCAGCGCACTGCCCAATCCGAAGGCAATGCTCTGCATCATGGTATAGTTCTGGTTGGCACAGATCAGCAGAACACCCAGCACGCCGGTACTGCAGCCGCCCAGGGTCAGCTGGGCGTGGCAGGCCTGCCGCTGACGGCGGGGCAGCACAAACAGCAAAATCCAGGTCAGGATCATGGCCGCCGACGCACAGCTCAGGTAAATCAGCGGGCGCAGGGCCGCCACGGGCAGCCATTCCGGCAGGTAGTTACGCAGCCAAGGAAACAGCAGATTGTGGGCCGCCCAGCCCATGGGGGCGGAAAAGGTCATGACGAGAATCAGGGGCAGACTGAAGTCCCAGACCTGGGCTTTGTGGTCGGGGACCAGCTTCAGCAGACGGGTGACACCCAGGGCCCGGGCCAGAATGACGTTTTCCGCAAAGATGGCAAGGCCCATATAGGTGATGAAGTCCAGCACACCGCGCAGCAGCGGCACAAATTCAATGTTTACGGCCGGCATACAGGCGATGCACCTCCTCCCGTTTATAATCGGTGTAGGCATTGGCCACCGCGCACCAGACCGCCGCGATGACGCCCACCAGGACGAAACCGCCGGCAGGCTGTGCCGCCAGCGGCAGCGGCGCCGTCTGGATCACCTCATGACCGAACACCGTACCGCTGGCCAGGAACTCCCGCAGGCAGCCCACAATCAGCAGGGCTATGCACATGCCGATGCCGTTGTTGAAGCCGTGGCGCAAAGCGTCGCCCAGCGGTTCCAGTTCACTGAATTCCATGCGCTTGACAATGGCCGGTTCCACAACGAGGATAGGCAGATAGATACCCAGGGCCGTCAGGCTGTTGCCGAAGAATTCATACAGCAGAATGTACACAGGGATATAGAGCAGGGCCGCCGCGTAGCTGTAGATGACGGGGCGGAACCGGTTGCCGCTGAGATGGCACACCGCCACCGCCAGCACCCGGGTAAAGGTGATGAGCAGCAGGCTGGCCACACAGAGGATCAGTGCCCGCTCCCCGTCCAGCGCAGCACCGATGACCGGTGCCAGGCCAAGGCCGCGGACCATCACGGGGTTGGACAGCCAGATATGGTCGCTGCGGATCTTTTCATTCAGTTCCGCCTCCGCCTCGGCGCGACTGCGCAGCAGTCCGGCCTGGCGCTTCGGGGCGGCCGGCGGCGCTTCCCTGCGGGGGGCCGGTTCTTTCTGAACCGGCTGCTGTTGCTGCTGCGGCGGCTGCTGTTGCTGGGGTGCCGGGGCCGGTTCCGGCACTTTCAGTGCCGGTTCCGCGGGACGGGCAGGCTGCGGTGCCGGCTTTACCGCCGGGATGCGGATCGTCGCCTCGGTGCGGGATTCCGCTGTTTCGGCAGGCCGGGCTGCAGGCTGCTTTTCCGGTGCAGGCCGGGACGTGGGGAAATGCCAGGCCGGGCGCTGGGTGCGGTGGGATGCCTCCTCCCGGCGCTCCGCCTCCCGCTGGGCCTGCTCCTGCCGCATCTGCTCCAGCATCGCCTTGCGCTCCTCGTCGGTATGGCGCTTGCGGCTGGTGGGAATGATGCGGCGCGCGTCCGGTTCGGGCTGCGGCTGGGACTCCTCGGGCTTCGGGGCGATGGTCCCCTGCATCTCGGCAATGGCCTGCTCGATCTCGGCACGGGATGCCCCCTGCGCCGCCATCGACCGGGCCTTTTCCAGCATTTCCTTGGTAATATGGGGGATGATCAGCGTTTCGGAATGTTCTTCCCCCTTGCGGCGGTTATTCCGGTTTTGTAAACTGGGCAAGGCGCTGCTCCTCCTTCCTCATAAAGCGGATACGCTCGGTGCGGTGGCTGATCAGATCCAGCCATTCCGGAATGGCGCCCACAATGAGCAACGCCAGGCAGGCGGCGCTCTCGTAGGGGCTGAACACCCGGAAGGCATAGGTGGCAATGCCCAGCGCTGCACCATACACAATACGGCTGCTGGTGCGGTTAGGCATGGTCACCGGCTCACAGATCAGGAACAGACCACCGAACAGCATCGTTCCCGAGAGAATGATATATTTTTCCAGATAGATACGCTGGCGCACATATTCCCACGGCCAGCTGACCACCGGCAGCTCGTTGAGCTGGGGCAGCAGCCAGGGCAGGCCGATGCAGAAGATGAGGAACGGGATGAGCACCGACAGACGGATGCGTCTGCGCACCAGCAAAAAGAGGCCGCAGGCAATGACCACAAGGGCTGCCGTGGTGCCCAGGCCGCCCGAGACATTGCCGGTGAGCAGATTCATGGTGCTGGCGCTGGGCAGACCGCCGTCCCGCAGGGTAGCGTTCATGCCCTCCACCAGGTCGGCATCGGAAACGCCCCACACCGGCAGCCAGACGCCGGGGGCGGGATACTGATAGACGGCATCCGGCCAGGAAATGCCGGCCACCGCCATGCCAACCGCCGCCGGGTGGAAGGGATAGTGTCCCTCGCCGCCGAAGGCCTCCTTGACCAGAACTGCCGCAATGACGGCCGCAACGACCACCGCGTAGGGTACCGTTGCCGGCATCATCAGCACGATCAGGGCCGCAAAGCATTCGCTGGACGGCTCATGGGAATGGTACCCTGCCCCGTGCAGCGGTGCCAGGGCACAGTCGCACAGATAGGCCGTCAGCAGTCCCGTCAGCAGCAGCAGCACCGGACGGGGGCCATAATAGTACCAGGCCATTCCGATCAACGGAACGGAACACCACAGCAGATCACGATAATAATCGTAATTCTCGCTGCGTTCGATTTTCATACGATTCGCCATGGGATTTGGTATCTCCTTTGGTTCGTTCAGGCCTGCCCGTGGAGCAGACGTACCACCGCGGCCGGATCCTCCGCGCGGAACAGCGAATTGCCGACCACCAGCCAGTCGGCGCCGGCCTGCACACAGGCAGGGCCGGTCTCGGCGTTGATGCCGCCGTCCACTTCCAGCACGGTGGAACAGCCCCGGCGCTTGCGCTCGGCATCCAGCACCGCCAGCCGCCGGGGCGTGCCGGGCAGGAACTTCTGCCCGCCGAAGCCGGGCTCCACGCTCATGACCAGAATCAGATCCGCCACGCCCAGATACGGGAAAGCAGCTTCCACCGGGGTTCCCGGCCGGATGCTGATGCCCACCTGGCAGCCGGTGGCCCGGATGGCGGCAATGACTTCCTCCGCCGTGTCGGGCACCGCCTCCAGGTGGAAGGTGATCAGGTCGGCGCCTGCCTTGGCAAAATCCGCCGCGTACCGCGCCGGGTCGCTGATCATCAGGTGCACGTCGTAATAGGCATCGGGCAGCGCCTGGTGCAGGCTCTGCAGGACCGGTGCGCCGTAGCTGATGTTGGGCACAAAGTGGCCGTCCATCACATCAATATGCAGAAGATCCACGCCCTCCTGCAGAAGGCGCGTACAATCCTCCTGGAGGTTGGCAAAGTCCGCCGACAGGATCGAAGCGGCAATTTTGGTCATAGGAAGTTGCTCCCTTTCTCTATCTTTCCCACACTCCTCCGTGCCGTATTTCCGCACAGAGATATACTAGAATATTATAGCCGATTATCACCCAAAAAGCAAGGCAGCAGCCCCGGCGCCGGTCAGCAAAAATACCGCAGGTCCGCGCTGCGGCGGCTCTGCGGTATTTTTTACATCAGCCCAGTTCGGCCCGTACCCGGTCCAGCGCCACCTCGATGACGCGGTCCATGTCGTAGTACTTGTACTCGCCCAGACGGCCGCCGAACAGCACGTTGGGCTGGGCATCGGCCAGCTCCTTGTACCTGGCATACAGTGCGCCGTTGGCCTCGTCGTTCACCGGGTAGTAGGGCTCGTCGCCCGGTTTCCACTCGGCGGAATACTCCCGGCTGATCACCGTCTTGGTGCCCGGCTCGGTGGAGCCGAAGACAAAATGCTTGTGCTCAATGATGCGGGTGTAGGGGGTCTCGGCATCAGTGTAGTTGATGACCGCGTTGCCCTGGTAGTTGGGCATGTCCAGCGTTTCGGTCTCAAACCGGACGCTGCGGTACTGAAGAGCCCCCAGCTTGTAATCGAAGTAGGCGTCGATGGGGCCGGTATAGACCACCTTGGAAGCCAGTGCATCCAGGGCGGCGCGGTCCTTGAGGTAATCGGTGTTCAGCCGCACCTCGATGCCCTGCAGAAGGTTAGCCACCAGCGCCGTGTACCCTTCCACGGGAATGCCCTGGTACAGGGCGTTGAAATAGTTGTTGTCAAAGGTGAAACGCACCGGCAGCCGCTTGATGATGAAGGCCGGCAGCGCCGTGCAGGGACGGCCCCACTGCTTTTCGGTATAGCCCTTGATGAGCTTTTCGTAGATGTCCATGCCCACCAGGTTGATGGCCTGCTCCTCCAGGTTGCGGGGATGCTCGGTGTAGTGGGCGGCCCGCTGCTCCTCGATCTTGGCCTGGGCCTGGGCCGGCGTGATGACGCCCCACATCTTGTTGAAGGTGTTCATGTTGAAGGGCATGTTGTACAGCTCGCCCTTGTAGTTGGCCACCGGGGAATTGGTGTAGCGGTTGAAGGTGGCAAACCGGTTGACGTAGTCCCACACCTCCTTGTTGTTGGTGTGGAAGATATGAGCGCCATAACGGTGCACGGCGATGCCCTCGATGTCCTCGGTGTAGATGTTGCCGGCGATGTGGTCCCGCTTGTCGATGACCAGGCAGCGCTTGCCGGCCGCCGTCGCCTCGTGGGCAAATACCGCGCCGAAAAGACCGGTGCCCACAATCAGATAATCATACATGAACCGTTTCCTCCTCAACTTTCCGTACTGTTGTATGGTGCAGGGGCCTCTGCCTGCGGCGGGTCGTATACACGGCCCAGCCCAGCAGCCCCAGAATCGTTACCAGGGTGACCGCTTCCGCCCCGTGCCAGAGCAGCGGCGGCGTATAGCGTACCTGCACGGTCCCCCGGTAGCCGGCCGGCACCGTAACCTGCAGGCAATGGGATTCGTTCTCCGTCAGGGGCAGCGTCTGCCCGGTGGCGGTATCCACAGCGGTGTAATGCTGGTAGGCCAGCAGCGGCAGGTCAACAGCAGCCTCCTGTGCCGACGGGTTCTCGCATTCCAGCACGCCGTTCTCCTGCCAGGAGACCGTCACCCCGGGATTTTCCGCCGAGGCTTCCGAACTTGCAAAGGTGGCAAAATCCGCGCCGGCCGGCAGGTAATCGTACCCCATGGTTTCGTAGGGGAAATCCGTGACGGTCTCGGTGCTGATCAGCGTTATGGTGTCCTGCCGGTAGGCATATTCACTGTAGAAGACACCTACATAGAGCAGCGTGGCCGCCACAACGGCAATCGCCATCCCTTGGGCCAGACGCGGCGCGGCGGATTCCGCCAGCTGCAGGGCCGTCACCGTGATGACCCCCAGCAGCACCACCGCCACCGCCAGATAGCGCCAGCTGAACTGGGGCTTGAGCAATATATCCACCAGGGTCTGGGGCAGTTTGTTGGCCAGCCAGTCCCAGGGGAAGGACGTGGTGGACAGCCACAGAGCCAGCAGGCAGAGCGCCAGGCTGCCCCGCAACCCCAGCCAGCGGTTGCGGCTTTCCAGGGTGTGCTGCCACGCCCCGCGCCGCACACAGCACCACAGCGCCAGCACCAGCACCACACAGCCCGCCAGACCGATGGTCAGCGGCATATCGCCGGTGGTACCCGGCCCCGAACTGCCCCCCGCTGTGCCGAAAAATCCCAGCAGCTGGATCAGATAGGTGCCGGTGGACTGCAGCGGCGACGGATGTACATCGCTGATCATGACCTTCTGGCTCTTGAGCGTCTGCAGGCAGGGCAGCAGGAACCAGCAGCTTAGCCCCACAGCCACCACCACCGCCTTGCAGGCGGCCAGCAGACGGGCAGGGCGCACCATTACCGGCAGGTTGCACAGCCAGAACAGCGCCAGAAAGAGGGCGGCCAGCTCGGTGGTGAGCAGATGGCTCTGGACGATGCCCGCCATCCCTAAGGCCAGCGGCAGCCAGTCCCGGGGAGCGGGGCGGTCCTGCCGGGCAATGGCCCAGGCCCCCAGCGCCACCAGCGGCAGAAAGACCATGGCGGTGTACTCCCCCACCGAGCCGCGCAGCATCAGGTTGGTGAGCCGGTAGGCGCACAGCGTGTAGGCGAAGGCCGCCACAGCGCCGTATAGCCGATGCCCGCCGATGCGCGAAAAGCTGTAGTAGGCCGCCAGCATGGTGGCGGCGTTGACCAGCACCACATACAGCTGGTAGCAGGTCTGCAGGGGCAAAAACGCGTTGTACAAAAGGGCGGGGATATACAAAAACAGGTCACAGTAATACAGCGGTGTGGCCGCACCGTAACCGTTGAAGCCGTCGGTGAAAAGGCGCACCGGGAACTGTCCGTCGGCCAGCGCCTGGGCCACCGCCCAGATACGGTAACAGTGGAACCGCAGATCGTGGCCGGTGTACAGGAAATCGGCGCAATAGGGCAGGCTGGCCAGCACTATGCCGCCCGCCACCAGCAACACCACACCCCAGCCGCAGCGGGGCGCCCGGGGGCTGTCCCCTAAAAAGAGCAGGCTCAGCAGCCAGTCGGCCACCGCAAACAGCAGCAGCCAGCCCACCAGCGAGGTTGCCCGCCAGATGGGCTGTTCGGTCAGCGTCACGCTCTGCAGGGAAAACTGCTGCCCCTCCGCCGGGGTCTCGGTCACCGTCAGCGTCAGATCCTCCACCGTGGCGGCCGTGCCGACCCACAGCCGGGCCGTCACGGTGGAGCGGTTGCCGGTGAGGGTGATGGCATCGCTTTGCAATGCCGCCGGGTTTTGGGCCGAGGCGAAGGACAAGGTGGCTACCGTCCCGTCGTCGGCGCGGTTGGGGTCATGTGGATAGGTCGCTTCATAACTGACCGTGACCCGGTATCCGCCGGAAGGCAGCGTCACCGGCTGGGACACACTGCTGCCGTCCTCCTGCCGGGTCATGCCGTCCAGCGGCACCGAGACTTCCACCAGTGGTCGGAAGGCCCCCGCCACCAAAGCGGCCAGGAACAGCAGTTCCACCAGGAAGACCGCCCCGAACAGCGGATGGATCTTCAGGAAGGCCCGGGTGCGGGCCGTGGCGTTCATTCCCCGGCCGTGCGCTTCCAGTGCTGCACGGTCTGAAGCTGGAATTCAAAGTCCCGGGCGTCCTTGGCCAGCTGGCTGGAGAGGATCACGCCCGATACAAAGAGAAGCAGGGCTGCCACCAATACGAAGCAGCAGACGATGAGGGTCGGGAAGCGGGGCACGAGACCGGTGTGGAAATACTCGTTGAGCACCGGGATCATGAACCCGATGCCGAACACCGCCAGCACCGCCGCCAACACGCCGAAGAAGGTGAAGGGACGGTAGTTCTTGAAGAGGCGCAGGATGGTGCCCAACACCTTGAAGCCGTCCGAGTAGGTGTTGAGTTTGCTCTCGGAACCCTCGGGGCGGTCGCGGTATTCGATGACCACGTTGTCCACCTGCATGTTGCGCTGGAGGGCATGGATGGTCATCTCGGTCTCGATCTCAAAGCCCCGGGAGAGTACCGGGTAGGTTTTGACAAACTGGTAGCTGAACGCCCGGTAGCCCGTCATGATGTCCTTGATCTTGCCGCCGAACAGGTGGTTGGTGCAGAAACGCACCAGATCGTTGCCGAAGTTGTGGAAGGGGCGCTTGTTCTGGGTGTAGTAGGTGCTGGAAAGACGGTCCCCCACCACCATGTCTGCCTGGCGCTGGGTGACGGCGCGCACCATCTCGGGCGCGGCCTCGGCGGGATAGGTGTCGTCCCCGTCCACCAGCACGTAGGCTTCGGCATCGATCTCCCGGAACATCCGGCGCATGACGTTGCCCTTGCCCTGCTGGTATTCATGCCGCACCACCGCACCGGCAGCGGCCGCCAGTTCCGCGGTGCCGTCGGTGGAGTTATTGTCGTATACATAGATGGTGGCCTCGGGCAGCACCCGACGGAAATCCGTGACCACCTTTTCCACCGTTTTGGCCTCGTTGTAGCAGGGAATCAAAACCGCAATTTTGTCCATCACCGCGGACCTCTCTTTCTTGCCTTTACATCCAGAACTGAACCAGACGGTTCACCGTATAATACAGCGACGGGTTCATCCCCTGCAGCCAGGGTTCCATCGCAAACAAAGTGCAGAAACGATACACAACGCTCCACGCCAGGGCTGCCGCCATACCGATGCGCAGCACCGGCAGCAGCGAGACGGCCAGAGCCTCGCCCCCCGCGGCCCGCCGGGCCAGGGTTGTATCAGCCAGCAGCCAGCAGATCGCCGCGCCCAGCAGCAGCACCGGGCTGTAATCCATCAGATACCGGTAGAGCACGCCGGCCATCTGGCAGTCCACCACCGTAATCAGCACCATGGCCGCCACAGAACCGTAGACGATGGCCGCCGCGCCCCGGCGGCGGTGCAGGCTGCGCCGTGCCAGCGGCAGCGCCGGCAGCAGCAGCGCCCAGGTAAAGGGGGTGGCTGCCAGCATGCCGCCGCAGAATTTTTCGCTGATGGTCAGAATGACCGCATTGGTGGACACATCGGTCTCCTGCAGATAGGGAAATACACTCTGCAGACGGGGCAGATCCAGCAGGCTGGTGAAAATCGCCGGACCGATGCGCACCACATTGAAGCCGCGCTTGGTCATATCATTGCCGGTAATATTGTAGGTGGCACCGAAATCAAAGGGAGAACCAAAGCGGGCATAGTTATACCACATCAGGCCCGCGGCCACCACCACAACGGGCAGCAGGAAGGCCACCGCCTCCCGCACGCCGGCACGGCTGCGCAGCCGTCCGTGGACGATGTAGCGGTTCCAGAAGATGGGCAGCGCCAGCAGGGCGAACAGTTCCATCTGGGGACGGCACCCGGCCACCAGTGCCACACACAGGCTGCCAAAGACAAGCCGCACCGTGAGCACCCCCCTGTGGTTGACCGGCGTACTGGCGGCTGCCAGCCAGAGCCACAGCCCCAACATCAGCAGGGCTGCGCCGCACAGGATGGCGTACTCATAAATATAGGGGCGGATCAAGAGCGAATACAGCTGACTGCCCAGCACCAGCGCCGCCACGCAAAGCAGGTAGGCAGCGGTTGATGCCTGGGGGAACCAGCGGCGCACCACCTGGCTCAAAATTCCGTAGCAGCTGATCAGGAACACCAGGCCCAGGATCACCATACAGGGGGCATAGGCCAGATTCTGGATGCCGGTAATGGCTTCAAAGGGAAGCTGGAACAGCAGACAGGGCACAATGCCGAAATAGACGTAATACCGCCCGTTATAAAAGGCATGGTCCCAGCGGCCGCCCTGGATGTTCAGCGCGTCTCGGGCGGAGGCGTCGTAGGGGTTGTCCATGGCCAGCAGTTCCGCGGGCGGGTCCTCCTCCAGGTCGAGGCGGCCGTTGAGCAGGCTGTGGGCCAGCGCGCCGTACTGCTGGTAGACAAAACTGACGGTGCTCTCCCCGTCCCAGAAGCCGGTGTTGTAGGTGGCGGTGGCCAGCCCGGAATTGCCGGGTTCCCAGAAGGGTACCACCACCACAAAGGCCGCCAGAATCAAGCCCAGCACGGTGGCGGCGGCGCGGTCACAGAGGTTGCCCGCCAGCCAGCGGCGCTGCCACAGTCCGCTGCGGGGCCGCAGCAGATAGACGCTTCCGAAGAGCAGCCACAGCGCGGCGAACCGCAGCAGGGAAAACTGCAGCGGCCGGGGCATGTTGGCCGTGATGCCGGTGACGGTAAAGGCCACCGGATACTGGGCATAGGTGCTGGTGTACCCGCTGGCCTGCAGCACCAGCATGCCCACGTTGCCGGTCAGGTCCAGGCTGATGGTGTGGGTGCGCGCCGCCTGGGGCGCCACTTCCCAGCTGCCGAAACGGACCAGCTGACTGTTGGCCTCGTCGGTGCCCTCCACGGCAAAGGTAAAGGCACTGTCCGCGTGGAGCGGGTCAGTGTCGTCGTTGGTGAGGTTGTCCAGGTGAAGGTTGTAGACAGGCCGGTCCACGTCGAGAAAACGCAGGTAGGTGCGCCCCTCCTCCAGGGAGATGGTTCCGTTGCCCCGCTCCACATTGACGTTGGGGTCCAGATAGTCCATGAGCTGGAACGGCTCATAGCTGTGGGTGTTGAAGTAGGTCACATTGCAGACAAACAGTTCCGTGCCGGCCGCCAGCACTGCCAGCAGCGGCAGCACGAACCTGGCGCCCCGGCGTCCGAAGTGGCGGAGCCCTGCTGTGCAGAGCCCTGCCCAGCCGGTCATGGCCGTGAGGGCCGCCAGGCGGAACCCGTCAAAGCCCACCGTGATGCCGGGGCGGTGGTAGGCGCACAGCGCAAACAGCCAGACCACCAGCCAGAGGCCGATGGTCCAGCCCAGATCCCGTCCCCGGATCTGCTGCCCGGCGAGGCCCGCCGGCAGCAGCCCGAAGAGCAGCGCCATCAGCGCCGTCGTCAGCAATGCCGCAATGATCATACCGATTTTCTATCCTTCCCTTTGGGTCCGGCGAACCAGAAGATTACTGCGCCGCGTACCGTTTGATCTGTTCCAGCCAGAAGGCCGCCGTCTTGTCCCAGCTGTACTTTTCCAGCACTTTGTCGGGCGGAGCCACCGGCTGGGCCGCCAGGGCGTCCAGATCCACCTCGTAATCGTAGGGGTCAAAGTAGCGGGCGGTGTCGCCGTACAGTTCCGGCAGGCAACTGGCCCGGGCCAGGGCGATGGGCGCCCCCAGGGCCAGCGCTTCCAGCGGCGGAATGCCGAAGCCCTCGAAAACAGCCGGATGGAGAAACAGCTTGCAGTTCTGCATCAGCGCCGCATTCTCGGCGTCGCTGACATAGCCCGGATAAAACACGTTGGCCGTGTCCCTGGCCTCGGCATCGTCACCGAAGGCCCGCAGGTCCTTGCCCCCCGCCACCACAAAAGTCTTGTCGGGATTGCGGCGGGCCACCTCCCGGATCCACTTGAAGTTCTTGTGCTTGGCCAGACTCCCCAGGGCGTAGAAGTATTCCCCTTTCGTCACGCCGGGCAGCTTGTCGAAGATGCTCTCGTCAGGGGTCACCTGCTTCATGTGCTCCCAGCCGTTGTAGGTCACCCCGATCTTGTCCAGGGGAATGCCCAGCTTGTCGCTGATGAGCCGGCGCTGGTCCTCACTGACGGTGTACACCTTCTGGGCGAACCATTTGGTGGACAGGCAGTGTACCCAGAACTTGAACCGGAAAAAGCCCCGGTCGGTATCCATCACCAGCGGGCGGATGTCGTGCAGCACCACCACGCTGCGGCGGGTCATGAGCATATCGCTGGCCAGCCCCACAAAGAAGGCGTGGTTGCGCCGCAGATAGGCCGGCAGCACCGCCATGTTGTAAAAATACTTCACCGCCTTGAGGGGCACCAGCCGGATGTTTTTCAGTTCCGGCAGGTGGATGGGACGGCCGTCGTCCCGGTAGGCGATGCGCACATCCAGGCCGGTCCCCTCCAGCAGGGTGTCCAGCCGGGTGACCGTCTCATACACGTAGCGCGGGATGCCGGTGATGTTGTCGCACAGCACGGTGCCGTTGATGACAATGGGGTTCAATCCATTTCCTCCTTCTGCCAGTGGGAGCAGTCCAGCAGTTCCTGCTGCCAGTCTGCCATGCGCCGGGCGCAGTATTCTCCCAGCTCCTTCTCAAACCGCGCTTCGCTGAAAGAGCGGCTGTGTTCCCGGATCTCTTCCTTGGTGTAGGCCACGCCGTCCCGCTCGAACACTTCGATGCAGCGCATCAGGCTGTCGGGCGTCTGCTCGTGGAACCAGTAGCCGGTCTTGCCGGGCAGCACTGTCTCGCAGGCGCCGCCGCGGCCGTAGGCCAGCACCGGCGTGCCCGCCGACTGAGCCTCCACCGGCGTGATGCCGAAATCCTCCTCCCCGGGGAAGAGGAACGCCTTGGCCCGCAGGTAGTACCCGCGCACCTCCTCGTCGCTGAGGCCGCCGCCCTTGAATTCAATGGTGGGCCCGGCCATGGCCTTGAGCTTGCCCTCCTCCCCGCCGCCGCCAATGACGACGAGCCGCTTGCCCAGCTTGGTGCAGGCGGCCACCGCCAGGTCCACCCGCTTGTACCAGGTCAGGCGGCCCACCACCAGATAGAAGTCCTCCTTCTTCACGAAGGGTGCCTCATTGATGTGGCAGCAGGGATAGATCACGTCGCTGTCCCGGCGATAGTACTTTTTGATGCGCTGGGCAATGTAGTGGGAGTTGGCGATAAAATAATCCACCCGGTCGGCGGCACACTTGTCCCAGACACGCATCTTGTGGATCTGGTGGGGCATGACGGCTTTCACCAGCCAGTTGGCGTTGTCCCGGTAGGTGTAGTAGAAATCCCACACATAGCGGGTGGGCGTATGGCAGTAGCAGATATGTACCGCGTCCGGCCGGGTGATGACCCCCTTGGCGCAGGAGGACGAGGAGGACAGCACCAGATCATACTCCGACAGGTCCAGCGCCTCGAAGGCACCGGGCATCAGCGGCAGCAGATTTTTATAAATCCGGGTGGCAAAGGGAATCCTCTGCACCCAGGTGGTGCGGATGTCGTAATCCTTGAACCAGGCCGGCATCTTCTTCTCGTCGTAGACCAGCGTATAGATCACTGCGTTGGGGAACACATGGTGCATGCAGTCCACCACACGGTCGGCTCCGGCATAGGCCACCAGCCAGTCGTGTACAATGGCAACTTTCGGTTCTGTCTTGCTCATAAACTCTCACCCGGTTTCCAGTGGGATCACTGTATTTTTTCGTCGTTGATCATCTTGCCGCCGAACACCGTGCGGAAGATGATCTTGATATCCAGCGCCACGGTCCAGTTCTCGATGTACCAGATATCATAGCGGATGCGCTCGGCAATGTCGGTGTCCCCCCGCAGGCCGTGGATCTGCGCCCAGCCCGTGCAGCCGGGGCGGACCTGCTGCCGCACCAGATACCGGGGGATCTCCTCCTTGAAATGCTCCACATGGAAGGGCACCTCGGGGCGCGGTCCCACCAGGGACATATCCCCTTTCAGCACGTTGAAGAACTGGGGCAGCTCGTCCAGGCTGAACTTGCGGATCAGGCTGCCGAACCGCGTCTTGCGGGGATCGTAGTCGGTGGACCAGCCGGTCTGCTGTTTGGCGTTCACCCGCATGGAGCGGAACTTGTACATCATGAAGGGCTTCTTGTTCAGCCCTACCCGCTCCTGCCGGAAAATCACCGGCCCGGGGCTGGACAGCTTGACGCCGATGGCCGTGACCAGCATCACGGGGCTGGTCAGCACAATGAGAATCAGGCTGCCCACAATGTCCAGTCCGCGCTTGACGGCGGCGTTGAGGATATTGTCAAAGGGGGTCTGCCGCACATTGATGAGTTTGCATTCGTCCAGCACGTCGATGGTGGGACGGGCCGGCAGATAATCACTGTAAAAGGGCACCATGGTGATGCGGGTGCCGTGCTTGTCGCAGGCGGCAAAGGTGCGGGGCAGCATCTGGATTTCGTCGGCTTCCAGCGCTACCACCACCTCGTCAATGCCGGGATTTTCCAGGCACTCATCCAGCTTGTCGTAACCGCCGAAGTAGGGCACCCCCAGCCCCGGCTCCTCCAAAGGCGAGAGATACCCGTCCACCGTGAAACCATAGTAGGGGTTGTGTTCCAGTGCCCGCAGGTAGAGAGCCGCCGACTTGCCGCCGCCCACCAGCAGGATATGTCGCAGCCCCAGCCCCCTGCGGCGGCGGGCACGGTCATACCAGCGGCGGATCAGCCGCTTGATGACCACCAGAGCGGTGGAGAAGCAGTAGAACAGGCCCAGCACCACACGGGAGTAGTCGTCCAAGTGCATCAGATAAAGGATGAAGACAAAGCCCAGGATGCCGCCCGCATTGATGATGGCTATGCGGGTGCAGCGCACCGAAAGGCCGCGCATCCGGGAATTGTTGTAGATGCCCGCCACCCAGTAGACCAGCACCAGCACCAGTGAGGTGACCGTACCGGCCAGCAGGTTGCGGGGATCCTGGGCTACATCCAGTGCCGGCCCGGCGCCGCCCGGCTCAAAGAAGCGGACATAATTGAAGCGCACATAGTTGGCCAGCAGAAAACCGGCAAACAGCAGCACCGCATCCAGCAGGCCGCTGAGTATGTTTTTGTATCGTTGGTTCTTTTCCAGCACCGGAGGTGCCCTCCTTACGAGATTGGTTGCCGACCGCCGGGGCGGTCCTTCCTGCCGCTGCCACGCGGGGAGCGTATCATATCAGCATACCATATTTTGCCCCGGTTTGCAATCAGCGATAGAGCTCCTGCAGCCGATCCAGCGTCTTTTTCATCTCGGCGCGGACCTCCGGCGGCCCCGCCACCACCACGCCGGTGCCAAAGCCCGCCACCCAGCCGAAGAACTGGGGGCTGACCTGGATTTCCACCGTCATGGTAAAGTGTTCCCCGTCCTCGCAGGGATTGAGGATCGGCCCGGTGCCGAAGCGGTCGATCATCGCCCCGGCAAACCGGTTTTCACACAGCAGCGTCACCTTTTTCAGCGGGCCGTTGAACATGCCGAACATCTGCTGCATGTAGGTGTTCACATCAAACTCGGCGTACTCGGCGGCACCTTCCCGCTTGCTGCCGGCCAGCTGATGCACATTCTGCATCTTGTCCACCCGGTAGTGCTTGAGGCGGCCCTCGGTGTAGGCGATGAGATAGTAGTTGCCGTTCTCCCACACCAGCACCCAGGGACTGACCTGGTAGAGCTGGCCGTCGTGGCGCGGCACCATATTTTTCTCCATGCTCCACTCGCAATATTTGAACTGGACCTGCTCCCCCGCCGTGATGGCCGTGTGCAGCGCGTCCACCGTGTAGAGGATCTTCTCGTCGGTACTCTTGATCCGGCCGCTGACCAGCACTTTACGGTCCAGCTCCGCCTGGCGGTAGCGCGAGGTGAACTGTCCCAGCTTGTCGATCAGTGTCTTGGATTTCCGGGCCGTGATGAACTTGCTGGCGTAGACGGCATCCACCAGCAGTTTGAGTTCGGCCAGCTCAAACAGCACATCGGTCATATAGTAGCCGCCGCCGCGGCCGCGCAGCTGCACGATCTCGTAGGGGGCATCGGGCAGGCTGTTCAGGGTGTTCAGATCGCCGTAGACACTCTTGCGCTCGGCCTCAATGCCGTGTTCCTGCAGCTTTTCCACCAGCTGCGGCACGCTCAACGGATGCTTTTCGTCCGTCTCCCGGGCCAGGATCTCCAAAAGGACAAGCAGTTTGCGTTTTTGACCTTCTTTGCGTGGCATGGCACACCCCTCCCGCATTTTCACATATACAGTCCTATTATACACCCTGCATCCCGCCGGGGCAAGTATTGCACAAGAGTTTACAAATCTTTCAAAAGCAAAAGCCGCCGCCCGGCGCAGAGCCGGGCGGCGGCCAGTCAGTATGCAGTTTACAAAGGAGATCAGGCGTTGGCCTGAGCAGCGGCAACCGCGCAGGCGACGGTCATGCCGACCATCGGGTTGTTGCCGGCGCCGATCAGACCCATCATCTCAACGTGGGCAGGCACGGAGGAGGAGCCAGCGAACTGGGCATCGCCGTGCATACGGCCCATGGAGTCGGTCAGACCGTAGGAAGCGGGGCCGGCAGCCACGTTGTCGGGATGCAGGGTACGGCCCGTGCCGCCGCCGGAAGCGACGGAGAAGTACTTCTTGCCGTTCTCGATGGCCCACTTCTTGTAGGTGCCGGCCACCAGGTGCTGGAAGCGGGTGGGGTTGGTGGAGTTACCGGTGATGGAAACCTCAACACCCTCCATCTTCATGATGGCAACGCCTTCCAGAACGTCGTTGGCGCCGTAGCACTTGACGGCAGCGCGCTCGCCATCGGAGTACGGAGTGGTCTCGACAACCTTGACCTCGCCGGTCTTGAAGTCGAAATCAGTCTTGACGTAGGTGAAGCCGTTGATACGGCTGATGATCATGGCAGCGTCCTTGCCCAGGCCGTTCAGGATAACACGCAGGGGCTCCTTGCGGACCTTATTGGCGGTGCGGGCAATGCCGATGGCGCCCTCGGCGGCAGCGAAGGACTCGTGGCCGGCCAGGAAGCAGAAGCAATGGGTGTCCTCATGCAGCAGCATGGCGCCCAGGTTGCCATGGCCCAGGCCGACATGACGCTGCTCGGCAACGGAGCCGGGCACGGTGAAGGCTTCCAGGCCCTCGCCGATGGCGGCGGCGCAGTCGGCGGCGCTCTTCAGGCCGCGCTTGACAGCGATGGCGGTGCCCAGGGTGTAAGCCCAGACAGCGTTATCAAAGCAGATGGGCTGAACGCCGCGAACGATCTTGTCGCAGTCGATGCCCTTGGCAAGGAGCATTTCGTTGCAGGCGTCCAGAGACTCGAGGCCGTTGGCTTTCAGGCACTCGTTAATTTTGGGCATCCGGCGCTCTTGGGATTCAAAAGTAGCCATAGTATCTGTTCCTCCCTCTCTTATTCTTCACGCGGGTCGATCCACTTGACAGCACCCTGCTCGGCGCTGAAGCGGCCGTAGGTACCGATGTTCTTCTCGTAGGCGGTCTTGGGATCGGTGCCGTGACGGATGGCGTCCATCATCTTGCCCAGGTGGACAAACTTGTAGCCGATGACCTGGTTGTCCTTGTCGAGAGCGGTCTGGAGGATGTAGCCCTCGGTCAGTTCGAGGTAACGAACGCCCTTGGCCTTGGTGGAGAAAATGGTGCCGGTCATGCTGCGCAGACCCTTGCCCAGGTCATCCAGGCCGGCGCCGATGGGCAGGCCGTTCTCGGAGAAAGCGGTCTGGCTGCGGCCGTAGACGATCTGCAGGAACAGCTCACGCATGGCCACGTTGATGGCATCGCACACCAGGTCGGTGTTCAGCGCTTCCAGAATGGTCTTGCCGGGCAGGATCTCACCGGCCATGGCGGCGGAGTGGGTCATGCCGGAGCAGCCGATGGTCTCGACCAGGGCTTCCTCGATGATGCCGTTCTTGATGTTCAGGCTGAGCTTGCAGGTGCCCTGCTGAGGAGCGCACCAGCCCACGCCGTGGGTATAGCCGCTGATGTCCTCAATTTTATAGGCCTTTACCCATTCGCCCTCTTCGGGAATGGGCGCGGGACCGTGCTTGGGCCCTTTTGTGATCGGGCACATGTTATTGACCTGTGCGGAGTATTCGATCATAATTTTCTCTCCTTTGCATATTGTTAGGCTTTTCACAGCTAAGTTTATTATAAAGGGTCGCCGTGCGTTTTGCAAGATGTTAGCAAAAGCTAACTCCTTGTTTTTTCGCCCGTTTTCCCCTTTTTCTCAAAACAGGAACCCGAAGATCACCCGGGATGCCGCGCCACACACCGCCATCATCAGGATGGCCGCCGCAGCGGGCGGGGCCCACAGCCGCACAAGCCCCGGGGCGGGCTGTGTTTCCGGCTTTGCCTTTTTCCCTTTACCGTGGCGGGGCTTTTCGGCGGGGTGGTCCTCCGTCTCGGGCGGACGGCAGAAGACCGTCAGCAGTGCAAAGAGCAGCATCACTTCGGGGAAGATCATGGACACCCGGATGGACACGATCGCGTGGGCCAGGTAGCTGACCAGGGCCAGCGTCATCGGCGCCACGCCGGGCCGCAGCCAGTTTTTGGCAGCACACCGCAGGTGGGAGACGGCAAACCATACCCAGGCCGCCAGCCCCAGCAGCCCGGTGGTGAGCAGCTGTTCCAGATACTCATTGTGGGCCGCATAGAAGGTTTTCATCCGCTCGGTCACATCGCTGCCCGCCCAGGCCATCATGGCGGTGTGCATCATGCCGGTACCCACCCCGAGGATCTTGCGCCACAGCGGCTGATCCAGCCAGGTGCTCCAGGTGATCCGCCAGGCGGTGCCCCGGTAGGTGCCCCAGTCGTCGTTGATGACCAGGATGTCATCCAGCCGGCCCAGACTGGGGAAACCCGGCCAGAAGTTGGCCAGAGCGTAGAGCAGCACGATGGCGGTGACAGCCACCGCCGCCACCACCCGGCCGGCCTTCCAGAGGGGGATCTCCCGCCCGTGCAGGCCAAACCGCAGTACCGCCCACAGGATTGTGCAGACGGCCAGGCCCTCCAGCCCCATGTGGCCCAGCGCCGCCAGCATGGGTTTGCCGCCCTGGGTATACACATGGGTGCGCATGTACTGCATCCATCCGGCGTGGAAGAAGAAGAAGGCGCCGATCACCGCCATCCGCCGCAGCGTGCGGGTGGTGAACATCTTCTGGCAGATCAGCACCAGCACCGCCGCGCCGATGCCCAGGGCCAGGCCTTCGGCATCCACCACCGCCAGAGCCAGCCCGCCGAAGAAGGCCGGCACGCCATAGAACAGGGTATGCCGTACCCCGCGGGCCACCAGAAAGGCATAAAAAACCAGCGGCAGCGCCAGGGCCATGAAGCCGGAGTTGAAATTTTTCTGTCCCAGTGTGGAGAAGAACTGGGCCCGCTCCACCACGGCCGTGTTGGCGTAGGTGCCGATGAGGTCAATGTTGAAGATGTTGAGCACATAGAGCACCGTGACGATGGCGGTGGTGATGCCCACACAGAAGGTCAGGCCGTTCAGGATGCCCTGGGGGGCAAAGGCGCGCACCGCCAGGTAGCCGGCCGCCGTGAACAGCACCATCATAAGGCCGCCGTAGTAGCCGCCCAGCCCCCAGAAGGAGGCCGTGGGCGACAGGGACCCGGCCGTGGAGACCAGCGTCGTCAGCACGAAGGCCCCCAGTGACCAGAGAGTGGTGTCCCGGGCGGGCAGGCGCCCCGGGCGGGGCACGGCGCCCACCAGGGCCAGCGCCCCCAGCCAGAGGCAGAACGCCCAGGAGAGGGTGCATACGCCGGTGAACTTGACGACGCCCAGGTTGGAAAATTTATCGATGTACAACGGGTAGACGCAGAGCACCGCCAGCAGAAAGGCGGTGGCGGAGCGCGCTGCGAGCTGCCGCAGCTGTTGGGTTTGCTGCATGGGTCCTCCTTTGGAATCGGTTGCAAAAAGGGATAACTTATATAGTGTACACGTTCCAGCGCTCCATTTCAAGATTTTGCCACAGGTTTTACAAGACGTACACAGAATAACCCCACCAGGGCGCAGCCTCCCGCCAGCCAGTGCCGTGCCGACAGCGGCAGAGCCTGGCTGCCGAGATAGCTCAACAGACTGCCGGCGCTCATGCCCAGGGCAATGAAGCCGTAATTGACCCCCGCATGGCGCAGACCGAACAGATCGGTGTTGAGGGCGGGCTGCACGGCGGCACCGCCCGAGTAGAAGAAGGTGAGCAAGGCATAGGAGGCCAGCACCCAGCCTTCCCGGGCAAAGGCGAACCAGGCGGAACCCGCCGCCAGGCCCAGGTAGACGGCGTACAGCACCCGCTTGCGGCCCCAGTGGTCGCTGCCCGCCGGGCAGAGCAGCCGTCCCGCCGCGCTGGCCGCCGAACCCAGCACGATGCTGAAGGGCACAAAGTTTTCCGGCAGGCCACGGTCGGCGGCGATGGTGTAGATTTCGGGGCTGAAGAGCAGCACCGGCGGGGCGCTGAGAGCCACCGCCGCCATGCAGAGTTTGTACTGGGGGGTGCGGATCATCTGCTTGCGGTCCAGTCCCTGTAAGGCTTCCCCCTGCCCTGCGGCGGGCGGGTCCTGCAGGATGGCCGCGCCGCTGCCGCAGACCGCCAGCATCAGCAGGCCCAGCGCCGCGAAGCAGACCCGGACGCCCCAATGCCCGGCCACCAGACGGACAAACAGTGTATAAAATGCGCCGGAAAGTCCCATGGCCACCCCGGTCACGCCGGTGGCCCATCCTTTTTTGGTCTGGTACCATTTCTGGGCGCAGGCCAGTACCGCCGGGGCCAGAAAGGCGCTGCCCACCCCCGCCGGCAGGCTGTAGGCCAGCAGGAAGAGGGGCGCATTGCCGGGCGGCACCAGGGCGGCGGCCAGGAATCCTCCCGCCAGCAGCCCGGTGCCCCACAGCCCGGCCGTGCGGGGGCCGCGGCGGTCCTGCAGAAGGCCGCCCGCCGCACAGCCCACGCCGTAGGAGGCCACCAGCACCGCAAAGACCAGCATGGCCTGCCCGCGGGACAGGCCGTACCCCTGCATGACCGGCCGCTGAAAGGCCCCCCATGCCGCCGGGATGCCGGTGAGCAGCTGTACCCCTGCCCCGGCCGCCAGAATGTACGGTCCACGGTTTTGTTTTTCCACAAAAGATCCCTCCCCTGCCCTTTCAGTATGGCCGGTTTGCATTGACAAAATGCGGCGGGAAGTTTATCATGATACCATTCTATAAAGTGTAAGGAGTCCTTCCCGATGAAAACCCAGCCGTTAAAAGGCATGCGCGATCTGCTGCCCCGTGAGCAGGCTCTTCGCGACTATATCCAGGGCCAGATCCTGGCCACCTACCGCGCCGCCGGTTTCCAGCGCATCTCCACCCCCATCCTGGAGGACATGGAGAACCTGGACAAGAGCGACGGCGGCGACAACCTCAACCTGATCTTCAAGGTGCTCAAGCGCGGCGACAAGCTGGAAAAGGCGCTGGCCACCGGCGACGAAAAGCAGCTGTCCGACATGGGTCTGCGCTATGACCTGACGCTGCCGCTCTCCCGCTACTATGCGGCCAACCGCAACGAGCTGCCCACCCCCTTCAAGGTCATCCAAACCGACCGCGTCTACCGCGCCGAGCGTCCCCAGAAGGGTCGCCTGCGGGAGTTTGTCCAGTGCGACATCGACATTCTGGGGGATTCCAGCCCCAACGCTGAAGTGGAGCTCATCGACGTGACCGCCCGGGCGCTGCTGACCATCGGCTTCACGGGCTTCACCGTCAACATCAATGACCGGCGCATCCTGCGGGCCATGCTGGAGAAGATGGGCTTTGCCGCCGAAGATCTGGATTCGGTCTGCATCAGCTTCGACAAGCTGGACAAGATCGGCGCCGACGGCGTGAAGAACGAGCTGACCGAGAAGGGCTTTACTCCCGAGGCCGTGGCGGCGCTGGACGAGTTCCTGCGCGTCGGTGACTTCAGCCTGGACACCGTGGCCGCCAAGGTGGACGACGAGGCCCTCACCGCCGATCTGCGGTATGTCATCGCCACCAGCGAGAAGATTGCCGGCGGGCGGTATGGCATTGCCTACGCCCCCAGCCTGGTGCGCGGCCAGGGCTACTACACCGGCATGGTGTTTGAAGTCACCTGCCCGCAGTTCAGCGGTGCGGTGGCCGGCGGCGGCCGGTACGACAACATGGTGGGCAAGTTCATCGGCCAGCAGGTGCCGGCGGTGGGCTTTTCCATCGGCTTCGAGCGGGTCTGCGGCATTCTGCTGGAGCAGGGCTACCAGATTCCCGGCGCCAAACCGCGGCTGGCGCTGCTCTACTGCAAGGACGCCGACTTCGCCGACGTGCTGGCCAAGGCCCAGACGCTGCGCGCCGACTACGACGTGACAGTACTGCCCCAGGCCAAAAAGCTGGGCAAGCAGTTCGGCGCGCTGGAAGCGGCCGGCTACGCCGCCGTCGCCTTTGCCGACAACGACGACCTCAAGCTGCTGGGACAGAAAGCGGACTAATCGCGGCTTTGTAATGAACAGGCTGAAGTGTTCAGTCTGTTCCTTTTTTGTTGCCATTTTGTTGGCAAGCTGTCATTTTCTGCGCCCGCTTTTTATGGTATACTGAAACCACAGAAGAAACGGTACGGGCTGTATGCCCTTGCGAGAGGAGGTTTACCGATGAAACGAAAAGTTTCCCGCCTGGGGGCCGCTCTGCTGGCCGCCTTCCTGCTGGCCGGCTGCGGCTCCAGCGGCGGCAGCGCCACCAGTTCCGCCGCCACCTACGAGATGAGCAGCGACGCCGCCATGGCCCAGGAGGCCGGCGGTGCCGAGAGTGCCCTGCTGCCCGAGGGTACCGCCACCGATGAGACGGCCCAGAAGATCATCTACCGCGCCACTCTTTCCCTGGAGTCCACCGATTTTGATGCTGCCCGGGACACCCTGCTGGCGGCGGTGGATGCCAACGGCGCCTGGCTGGAGTACAGCCAGCTCAGCGGCAGCGCCGAGGACCGCGACCGCCGCGCCAGCTACACCGTGCGGGTTCCGGTGGATAACTACAGCGCCTTCCTGGCCCAGGCCGGGGAGAGCGGCAGCGTTTTGAACCTGGAGGAGAACGCCGAGAACGTCACCAGCGACTACATTGATCTGCAGGCGCGGCTGGATTCCCTGGAGAACCAGCGCGACCGGCTCAACGAGCTGGCGGCCCAGGCGGAGACCACCGCCGACCTGCTGGAGATCGAGAGCCAGCTCTCCGACGTGCAGTACCAGCTGGAAAGCTACACCCGGCAGATGCGCACGCTGAGCGGGCAGGTCACCTACTCCACCGTGGACATCTCCCTGCGGGAGGTCGCCACCCTGACCCCCACCGCCACCACCTTCCCCGGCCGGTTGGCCGAGGCGTTCCGGGGCGGCTGGAGCGGCTTTGTTCTCTTCCTGCAGGGGCTGGTGCTGACGCTGGTCTACCTGTGGCCGCTGCTGCTTCTGGCGGTGATCGTGGTGCTGGTCGTCCGCGCCCTGGCCCGCCGCCATCGCGTCCGGCATCCCCGCCCTCCCAAACCGGCTTCGCCCCCTTCCGGTCCGGCCGCTTACGGCACACCGCCGGCCCCTTCCGCTCCCCCGACGGATGACACCAAACCCAAATACTGATACCATAGCAAGGCCCCCGCCATACGGCAGGGGCCTTGTCATTGTAAAAAGCCCTGTGCCGGCATGGCACAGGGCTTTTGTTCATATTATTCTTTTTCGGGCAGGGTCAGCGCAATGGACAGATCGGCCAGCTGCTTCTCGTCCACCACATCGGGGGCACCGCTCATGGGCTCGCCGGCGTTCTGCACCTTGGGGAAGGCGATGACATCGCGGATGGAGTCCTTCTTGAGCATCAGCATGACCATGCGGTCCAGGCCATAGGCCATGCCGCCGTGGGGCGGCGCACCGAACTTGTAGGCATCCATCAGGAAGCCGAAGCTGGCGCGGGCCTTCTCCTCGGTGAAGCCCAGGGCCTTGAACATGCGGTCCTGCAGGGCAGGATCATTGATACGCATGGATCCGCCGCCCAGTTCCACGCCGTTGAGCACGATGTCGTAGGCAACGGCATGGCAGGCACCGGGATCGGTCTCCACCTTGTCGATATCCTCGGCCTTGGGCATGGTGAAGGGATGGTGCATCGCCATCCAGCGGCCCTCCTGCTCGCTGTACTCGAACAGCGGGAAGTCCACCACCCACAGGAAGTTGAACTTGTCATTGTCGATGAGGCCGTGCTTGCGGGCAATGTCCAGACGCACCTGGCCCAGGGCCGTGCAGGCCTTGACCCAGTCGGCATCGCTGACCAGCAGCAGCACGTCGCCGGTCTCGGCGCCCAGAGCTGCATACAGGGCAGTCTTTTCCTCCTCGGTGAGGAACTTTTCAAAGCTGGAGGAGGTGCCGTCGGCGGTCAGGCGGCTGTAGGCCAGTCCCTTGGCGCCGTAGGTCTTGGCCACGTCGCCCAGCTTGTCGATGTTCTTGCGGCTCAGCTTGTCGGCCAGACCCTTGGCATTGATGGCACGGATGGTGCCCTTCGCCTCAATGACGGCGGCAAAGGGCTTGAACTCGGTGTGGGCAAACACCGAAGTCACGTCCTGGATCTCCAGGCCGAAGCGGGTGTCCGGCTTGTCGGAACCGAAGCGGCCCATGGCCTCGTCCCAGGGCATCCGCTGGAAGGGCGTCACCAGGTCGATGCCCAGCATCTCCTTCCACAGCCGCTTGAGCAGGCCCTCGTTCACCGTCATGATATCGTCCTCGGTGACGAAGGACATCTCCTCGTCCACCTGGGTGAACTCGGGCTGACGGTCGGCGCGCAGGTCCTCGTCGCGGTAGCAGCGGGCGATCTGGAAATAGCGGTCAAAGCCGGACAGCATCAGGATCTGCTTGTAGAGCTGGGGGCTCTGGGGCAGCGCATAAAAGTGCCCCGGCTGCACACGGCTGGGCACCAGATAGTCACGGGCGCCCTCCGGCGTGGACTTGATGAGGGTGGGCGTCTCGATCTCGGTGAAATGATTGTCGGTGAAGTAGCTGCGGATGATCTGCATGATCTTGCTGCGCAGCACGATGGGTTCATGCATGGAAGGACGGCGCAGGTCCAGATACCGGTAGCGCAGCCGCAGATCGTCGTTGACGTTGATCTCGTCCCGGATCTCGAAGGGCGGGGTCTGGGCTTCGCTGAGCACCCGCAGCTCCGAGACGTAGAGCTCCACGTCGCCGGTGGCGATCTTGTCGGTCTTGGAGGCGCGCTCCCGCAGCTTGCCGCGGCAGATCACCACATATTCGCTCTTGAGGCTCTCCGCCTTGGCGAAGACCTCCTTCGGCGTATCCTCGTCGAACACCAGCTGCAGAATGCCGGTGGTATCGCGCAGGTCGGCAAAGATAATGCCGCCCTTGTCGCGGGCACGGGCGATGGAGCCGCAGACGGTCATCTCCTGACCGGCATCGGCCAGGCTGACCTCCCCGCAGTAACGGGTACGGCGCAGGTTGCCCAAAGTTTCCATATTTCCATTCCCCTTTACGGTTTATATTCTAAAGATGTATTATACCGCGCCGCCATCGGTTTGGCAAGGGCGGCTGTGGAAAAGTGCGCAGATTTTTGCGGATTTGCAGGGAAAAACATCTTGACAAACCCGTCCGGCCTTGGTATACTATTAAGGCTGTAATTCACAGAATCTGCAGCAATATGTGCCCGTAGCTCAGTTGGTAGAGCATCTGACTTTTAATCAGAGGGTCCAGGATTCGAGTTCCTGCGGGCGCACCAAAACCTCACGTGAAAACGTGAGGTTTTTTCTTTTTTGTCGGCAAATCTCCGCGCCTGCACATTTTTGCACAGTTTCTGCACATCGCTCTGCCCCGCCTGTTCTTCGCTCATACGTTGCAGTTGTTGCATACACCCGTAAGGCGGCGGAGAGGAACGGTTGTCGCCGCGGGAAAGGCGTTCCTTTTCACCAAAATGAAAAACCGGGAGCCAAGCTCATTTAGAGATTGGCTCCCGGTTTATATTGGCAGCATCATGCTTTACGAAGGAAAGCGGGCCGGGTGAAGGATTTCAGGCCCGGTTCTTCCCTGACAGGCTGATTTCTGCAGCCTTCCTCAGGACTCCCACTTCCAGTCCAGGATCTCGGGCAGATCCTGGCCCACTTCGTGGATGTAGTTCTTGTGCTCCACCAGCTTGTCGTTCATCTCCTGGACCAGGTAGGCGCCGCGGTTGCCCAGCTGAGGCAGATGCAGCACCGCATCCTTAACCAGATGGAAGCGGTCGATCTCGTTCTGCACGCGCATATCGAAGGGCGTGGTGATGGTGCCCTCCTCCTGATAGCCATGGACGCTCAGGTTGCGGTTGGTGCGGTTGTAGGTCAGCTCGTGGATCAGGGTGGGATAGCCGTGGAACGCGAAGATGATGGGCTTGTCCTTGGTGAACAGGGCATCATAGTCGGCGTCGGTGAGGCCGTGAGGATGCTTGGTGGCAGGCTCCAGTTTCATCAGGTCAACCACGTTGACCACACGGATCTTCAGCTCGGGCAGCGCCTTGCGCAGTATGCTGACGGCGGCCAGCGTCTCCAGCGTGGGGGTATCTCCGCAGCAGGCCATGACCACGTCGGGTTCCTGGCCGGCGTCGTTGGAAGCCCACTCCCAGATGCCCACGCCCTGGGTGCAGTGCTTCACAGCCTGCTCCATGGTCAGCCACTGGGGACGCGGATGCTTGGAGGTGACCAGCACGTTCACATAGTCACGGCTACGGATGCAGTGATCGAAGCAGGACAGCAGGCAGTTGGCATCCGGCGGCAGATACAGGCGAACCACGTCCGCCTTCTTGTTGGCGATGTGATCCAGGAAGCCGGGATCCTGATGGGTGAAGCCGTTGTGGTCCTGCTGCCAGACGTTGGAGGACAGGATCAGGTTCAGCGAAGCAATGCTCTGGCGCCAGGGCAGCTGGTTGCAGACCTTGAGCCACTTGGCATGCTGGGCCACCATGGAGTCCACCACGCGGATGAAGCTCTCGTAGGAGGCGAAGAAGCCGTGACGGCCGGTGAGCAGGTAGCCTTCCAGCCAGCCCTCGCACATATGCTCGGACAGCATGGAGTCCATGATGCGGCCGTCGCTGGCCAGGAACTCGTCGCCGGGCACCGTGGTGGAGTTCCAGTCACGGTTGGTGGCTTCGAAGCACTTGTACAGACGGTTGGACATCGTCTCGTCAGGTCCGAAGATGCGGAAGTTCTTGGCGTCGGCGTTCAGGCGGAACAGGTCGCGGATGTAACCGCCCAGTTCGATCATATCCTGCTTTTCCACACTGCCGGGGGCGGGCAGATCCACGGCGTAGTCCTTGAAGTCGGGGGTGCGCAGGTCACGCAGCAGCTTGCCGCCGTTGGCGTGGGGGTTGGCCGCGATGCGGCGGTCGCCCTTGGGCGCCAGTTCCTGCAGCTCGGGGATCAGGGTGCCGTTCTCGTCGAACAGCTCCTCGGGATGGTAGCTGCGCAGCCATTCCTCGATCTGCTTCAGGTGCTCTTCCTGGTTGGGGGTGCCCACCGTGATGTCGATGGGAACCTGATGGGCGCGGAAGGTGCCCTCGATGGGCTTGCCGTCCACCACCTTCGGGCCGGTCCAGCCCTTGGGGGTGCGCAGCACGATCATCGGCCACTGGATGTGGCCCATCTCCTCGCCGGCGCGGGCGCGGCGCTGGATGTCGTGGATCTCCTCGATGACGGTGTCCAGCGTCTCGGCCATCTTGGCGTGCATCGTCATGGGGTCGTCGCCCTCCACGAAGTAGGGCTTCCAGGAGCAGCCCAGGAAGAAGTGCTCGATCTCCTCGTGGGTCATACGGCCGAAAATCGTGGGGTTGGAGATCTTGTAGCCGTTCAGGTGCAGGATGGGCAGCACAGCGCCGTCGCCTTTGGGGTTCAGGAACTTGTTGGACTGCCAGCTGGTGGCGAGAGGCCCGGTCTCGGCCTCGCCGTCGCCCACCGTGACCGCGGCGATCAGGTCGGGGTTGTCAAAGACAGCGCCGAAGGCATGGGCGATGGAGTAGCCCAACTCGCCGCCCTCGTTGATGGAGCCCGGGGTCTCGGGGGCCACGTGGCTGGAGATGCCGCCCGGGAAGCTGAACTGCTTGAACAGACGGCGCATGCCTTCCTCGTCACGGCTGATGTTGGGGTAGACCTCGCTGTAGGTGCCGTCCAGGTAGGCGTTGGCCACAAAGAAGTTGCCGCCGTGGCCCGGACCGGAGATCAGGATGAGGTCCTGGTCATACTTCTTGATAATGCGGTTCAGGTGCACGTAGACAAAGTTCTGACCGGGTACGGTGCCCCAGTGCCCGACAATCTTCTTCTTCACGTCGTCGCGGGTGAGCGGACGGCGCAGAAGAGGATTGTCCAACAGGTAGAGCTGTCCCGCTGCCAGGTAGTTGGCAGCACGCCAGTAGGCGTTGATGCGCTGGAGTTCCTCTTTGGAAAGGCTCATGGATAATTCCTCCTTTTATGTTTCCAGCCTTTTCAAACGAAAAGGGTCGCAGAAACTGTGATATATTGCGTCGGATCTCCGTCAGCGTG
Organism: uncultured Subdoligranulum sp.; assembly: GCF_963931595.1. Classification (GTDB taxonomy): domain Bacteria; phylum Bacillota; class Clostridia; order Oscillospirales; family Ruminococcaceae; genus Gemmiger. The sequence goes on along the minus strand of NZ_OZ007030.1, from coordinate 579,693 downwards.
CAACAGGCAGATACCGGCCGGCCAGGCCCGGCATCTGCACACCACACGTCGATCCTGTCACTATCATACATCCCAAACGCCCCATCGGATAGTCATGGATGTTCTCTTTACTGTATTTTTGTTCACTTTTTTCTCATTCTTTCCGGCAAATGCCAGGGCTGCCTTTTGGCCGCCGGCCGCCCGGATATGGTCGGTCAGTCTTTTCGCGGACGGCCGGACCACAGGCGGACGGGGTTCTTTGCATCCACCGGGACAACCTGACCGGCAGCCGGATTTCCCGGCAAGATCGGCATCGCGGATCACCACTATCTTTTCGTGTGGTTGGAGGCACTGCCATCCGTTTTCCCGGCAGAAATGGCGTCCGGGAATTCATGTGGGGGCCACACTGGTTTTGACCGGTTTGCGACTTTTCTTTTTTCTGCATTGCACCGCATATCCCGGGTATGGTATACTGAAACGTGTGTAAGAAGGGCGGAACACAGGGTTACGCCCATGAGTATAGGAAAAGAAAAGAGTGACTATGAAAAAAGGCTTTGACAATGAGCGGTATCTGGCCATGCAGTCGGCCCGCATCCGGGAACGGATCGCCCAGTTCGACAACAAACTGTATCTGGAATTTGGCGGCAAACTGTTTGACGACTACCATGCTTCCCGCGTTCTGCCGGGATTTCAGCCCGACTCCAAGCTGCAGATGCTGCTGCAGCTGAAAGACCAGGCGGAGATCGTGATCGTCATCAGTGCCGAGGACATTATCAGCAGCAAACTGCGGGGGGATTACGGCATTCCCTATGACATGGATGTGCTGCGGCTGCACGACGCCTTCCAGGAGGCGGGTCTGATGGTGGGCAGCGTCTGTATAACAATGTACACCCCCGCCCCCGAGGTGGAGGCCTTCGAGAACCGGCTGCACGGGCTGGGCATCCGCACCTTCCGCCATTACAAAATCCCCGGCTATCCCAACGACGTGGCCCGCATCGTCAGCGACGAGGGCTACGGCAGGAACGACTACATCGAGACCGGGCGTCCTCTGGTGGTCATCACGGCGCCGGGGCCGGGCAGCGGCAAGATGGCGGTCTGTCTGTCCCAGCTCTACCACGAGCACAAGCATGGCGTCAAGGCCGGGTATGCCAAGTTCGAGACCTTCCCCATCTGGAATCTGCCGCTGAAGCACCCGGTGAACCTGGCCTACGAGGCCGCCACCGCCGATCTCAACGACGTGAACATGATCGATCCCTTCCACCTGGAAGCCTACGGGGAGACCGCCGTGAACTACAACCGGGATATTGAGATTTTCCCGGTGCTGCACGCCATGTTCGAGATGATCTCCGGCACCAGCCCCTACCGCTCCCCCACCGATATGGGGGTCAACATGGCGGGGCACTGCATCGTGGACGACGAGGTCTGCCGCGAGGCTTCCCGCAAGGAGATCCTGCGCCGCTATTTCAAATGTCTGTGCGATCAGAAGGTGGGCGGCACCCTCAAGGAGGAGCGGTTCAAGCTGGAACTGCTGCTCAACCAGGCCGGCCTTACGGTGGGCAGCCGGGCGGTGGAACGCCAGGCCCATGCCCGCTCGGAAGCCACCGGCGGCCTGCCCGCCGCGGCCATCGAACTGCCGGACGGAGTCATCGTCACCGGCAAGACCGGCTCCCTGCTGGGCGCGGCCTCCTCGGCACTGCTCAACGCCCTGAAACATCTGGCCGGCATCGACGACAAGGTAGAACTGGTTTCGGCCCGGGCCATCGCCCCCATCCAGACGCTGAAAACCACCTACCTGGGCAGCAAGAATCCCCGGCTGCATACCGATGAACTGCTGATCGCGCTGTCCGGCTCGGCGTCCGACAATCCCGACGCTGCCGCGGCGCTGGCCCAGCTGCCCCAGCTGAAGGGCTGCGATATCCACTCCACGGTGATTCTGTCCAGCGTGGACAGCGACACGCTGCACAAACTGGGCATGTATCTGACCTGCGATCCCGTCTATGAGGAGGAGGACCGCAAATACCACAAGAAGTAACCTGCAAGGAGGCCGCTATGAAACTGCTGATCGTTGTGGACATGCAGAAGGATTTTATTGACGGGACGCTGGGCACCCCCGAGGCCCAGACCATTCTGGACAATGTGGTGGACAAGATTGCCGCCTATCCGCCGGAATCGGTCTATGTCACCCGGGACACCCACACCCCCGACTATCTCAACAGCTGCGAGGGACGGCATCTGCCGGTGGTGCACTGTGTTGAGGGCACGCCCGGCCATTCCCTCAACCCCCGAATTGCCCAGGCCCTGACGGCGGTGCCTGCCGATCACATCTTTGACAAGCCCACCTTCGGTTCCATGGAACTGGCCGAACGGCTGCGCCCCCTGGCCCGGGAAAACGAGCTGGTGGAGATCGAACTGGTAGGCCTTTGCACCGGCATCTGTGTGCTGTCCAACGCCATCCTGCTCAAAGCGGCCCTGCCCGAGGCGGAACTCTCGGTGGACGCCGCCTGCTGCGCCTGTGTATCGCCCCAGTCCCACGACACCGCCCTCCAGGCCATGAAGCTCTGCCATATCACGGTGGAGAACGAGGGAAAAGAGCCCTGGCGGCACTGACTTTTTCTAAAAAATACAGCGGAGCGGATTCTCCTGAACCGGGAGAGTCCGCTCCGCCTTTCTTTTTATACTGTTATCCCAACAGCAGCACCGCACCGCTGCCCAGCAGGGTGCCCAGGGCATTGAGGCCCACATCCAGCCAGGAGAAGTGCCGCCCCGGCACCATCCGCTTGGTGGCCTCATCGCCCCAGCACCAGAGAAGCTGTACCATGCCCGCCGGGAGCAGTCCTGCCCCGCAGCTTGCCGATTGCAGCGCCAGACCGACCAGCACCGCCAGCCCGGCAAAGAGCACCGGGTGTGCTGTCTTGCGCAGCAGCCTGTTGAGGGATTCCGTCTTAATGCCGGGCAGCAGGCTGTGCAATTCCTCCGCCAGTTCCCGGCTGGTGCGGCTGGTCCCGGGGCCCGGCTGATGGGAGAGCCAGGTCATCATCCCGAACCAGACCGCAGCCGCAGCACCCCACAGAACCGTGGTCATCGTTTTTCCGGCAGCGGCGGGCATCAGCCCCGGTGCGCCGCCAGGAAGGTCTTGATCTGCATGGCTTTGTCGATGCTGCCTTCCACCTTCAGCTTGCCCATGAGCACAGAAGCCACCGGGTCCGCCTTGCCCGCCGCCAGCTTGAAGAGCAGGTCGGCGGAACAGGTAAAGGCCGCGTCGCAGTCGTGGTATTCGTAGGGTTCAATGAACATCTTTCCGTCCCGTACTTCCACGTAGAAGGCACCGGCGCCCTCCCCCGTGATGTTGAACTGAAAGGCCAGATGTTCCCGGATATTGCTCACATCCGCGCTGCCGAACATGGTCCGTACTTTTTCCACCACTTCCTGATAGGTCATAACGTTCTCCTTTCCGCGCCGCCGGGGCGGGCGTTTGTTTTTATTTTCCCTTTGATTATTCTGCCTGCCAGTCCTTGCAGACATCCACCCAGTCCTTATAGCCTGAATACTGTTCCAGTTCGGGGATGGTCAGTTCAATGGCGCTGTTGCTGCTGCCGCAGGCCGGGAAGACCGTATCGAACCGCTTGAGTGAGACATCCAGATAGACCTCCACGCCGGGCTGCACCGCAAAGGGACAGACACCGCCCACCGCATGGCCGATGCGCCGGGCCGCCTCCTCCGGGGTGAGCATCTTGGCCTTGGTGGCGAACCGGGCCTTGTACTTATGATTATCGATGCGGGCATCCCCCGCCGCCACGATGAGCACCGGGGTATCCCCCACCGCGAAAGACAGCGTCTTGGCGATGCGGCAGGGCTCGCAGTGCAGCGCCTGGGCCGCCAGTTCTACCGTGGCGCTGGAGACCGGGAATTCCAGAACCCGGCCCTCCATGCCGAACTGTGCAAAATAGGCTTTTACCTTTTCAATGGACATAGTATGTACAACTTCCTCTCCCCTGTATACTTTCCGCTGCGGTTCAGCACTCCAGCTCGGTGAGCACCGCACCCAGATCCTCAAAGAGATCCTGGGGCAGCATGGCAGTTTTACTGCGCCGTGCGGCACAGTGGTCCGCCGCCGCGCCGTGGAGCCATACTGCCGTCAGAGCGACCTCCAGCGCGGTATGGCCCTGCCGCCAGCCCGCCGAGAGGATCCCGGCCATCATACCGGCCAGGATATCCCCGCTGCCGCCCTTCGCCAGCCCGGCGTTGCCGGTGGTGTTGCGCCACACCGGCTCCCCGGGCGCCGTGATCAGTGTGCCGCTGCCCTTGAGCACCGCCACACAGTGGTATTCGTCGGCCAGCTGCCGCACCGCCTGTTCCCGGTCGGCCTGGATCTCCCCCACCGTGGTGTCCAGCAGGCGGGCCGCCTCGCCGGGATGGGGCGTCAGGATCGTATGTTCGGGCAGCGGGCCGCGCAAAGTGCCCGCCGCCAGGGCGTTGAGGGCATCGGCATCCAGCACGGCCGCCGCCCAGGGCGCCTTTTTGCCCAGCAGGCCGCCGCAGATGGCCCCGGCGTTTTCTCCCAGCCCCGGGCCCGCCAGCAGCACGGTGTTCTTGTCGGCAAACCAGGCCCGCAGCGCGGCGGTATCCTGGGCGCGGATGCCGCCGGTGTTGTCGGTGCGGCATCCGCAGGGGCAACACTCCGGCGTGCGGGGCAAAACCAGCTGCAGCACCGGCTCGATGGCGGCCAGATAGACCAGCCCCGCGCCGCCCCGCAGCGCGCCCTCCACACAGAGCGCCGCGGCGCCGCGGTAGGCCATGCTGCCGGCCACTGCCAGCACACTGCCGAAACTGCCCTTGTTGGTGTCGGCGTCCCGCCGGGGCAGCAGCCCCCGCACCACGCTGCGTGTGATATCCTGCATCTTGCATCCCCCTTGTTTTGTATTATAATGAAAGCACAGGCTGCGTTTTTTCCATTATAATCCATCTGCGGCCAAAACGAAAGGGGAAGTTTGTATGGTTCCGGCTTTGGAAGCGATTCTGGCAAAATCCAAAAATCTGGTATTTTTCGGCGGGGCGGGCGTTTCCACCGAGAGCGGTATCCCGGATTTCCGTTCGGTGGACGGGCTCTATCACCAGAAATTCCGCTACCCGCCCGAGGTCATGCTCTCCCACAGCTTCTACGAGAGCCATACCGCGGAATTCTTTGATTTCTACCGCAGCAAACTCATTGTCCACGGCGCCAGGCCCAACGCCGCCCATCTGCGGCTGGCCAAGCTGGAACGGCAGGGCATCTGCAAGGCCGTGGTGACCCAGAACATCGACGGACTGCATCAGGCCGCCGGCAGCCGTACCGTCTACGAGCTGCACGGCTCCACCCTGCGCAACTACTGCACCCGCTGCGGCAAATTCTACCCCGTTTCCTTCATTGAGGAAGCCGCCGGCAAGGGCGACGGCATTCCCCGCTGCACCGAGTGCGGCGGCATCGTCAAGCCCGACGTGGTGCTCTACGAGGAAGGTCTGGATGAGCAGACGCTGGAAAACGCCGTGCACGCCATCGCGGCCGCCGATACCCTGATCGTGGGCGGCACCAGCCTGGCGGTCTACCCGGCGGCCGGTCTGCCGCGGTATTTCCGGGGCAACGATCTCGTGGTCATCAACAAGCAGCCCACCCCCGCCGACAGCATGGCAACGCTGGTGCTGAACCAGCCCATCGGGCAGGCCCTCAGCGAAGAGGCCGATTCCTGAATTTGTATTTTTGTACAAAAGCCGAATTATTTTCAAAAAAACCATTGCCAAGCACCGGGCGCTTTGTTATGATAGGTATGAATCAACTACGTTCCGGGAAGGTATTGGGGGGTTGGCATCATGGCGAACGCATTGACGGATTTTACCAAAAGACGTGAATTTTTGGTTTGTATGGATTCTGACGGCTGTGTGATGAACACCGTACAGATCAAACATACGACGGTCATGTGTCCCGAGCTCATCCGGGTGTTTGCACTGGAGGACTATGCCGACTTTGTCTCCGCCGCCTGGGAGGAGATCAACCTCCACACACTGACGCGGGGTATCTCCCGGTTCGAGAGCGTGGTGCTGGTCTTTGACCGGCTGAAAAACCGGGGCATCGAGATTCCCGGCAGCGAGGATATCGCCACCTGGGTCAATACCGCCACCGAACTTTCCACCGCCAGCCTGCAGCTGGAGATCAAGAAGACCGGCAGCCTGACGCTGCGCAAGCTGCTGGAGTGGAGCAACGCCTGCAACCGGCGCATCCAGGCACTGGAACCCACCTTTGAGCCCTTCCCCGGCGTGCAGGAGAGTCTGCGCCAGCTGCACACCGTGGCCGATCTGGCGGTGGTGAGCGCCGCCAACGAGAGCGCCATCGCCAGCGAGTGGAAGCGCTACGGCCTGGCCCAGCATGCCGACATCATCTTCGGCCAGGAGGTGGGCAGCAAGGCCAATTCCATTGCCACCATGCTGGCCTGCGGGTATGAGAGCCGCAAGGTCATGATGGTGGGCGACGCCATGGGCGATGCCCAGGCCGCCGCAGCCAACGGGGTTTCCTTTGTGCCGATCCTGCCGGGGCGCGAGGCCGAGAGCTGGCGCCGTCTGCAGGAGGAAGCGCTGCCCAAACTGCTTCACGGCACCTTCAGCCCTGAATACCAGGCCGAACTGCTGGCTGCGCTGCGCAGCGCCCTGCACGGCTGATCGGGTATCATTTTTCTTGCCGCCACTCTTGTGGTGGCTTTTTCTTTATGGTATACTGACTGTGTATATTCACCATTTCATGAGCAAAGGAGCCGTTTCCCATGGACCTGTTACAGCAAGCGCGCACCGAAATTGACGCCGTGGACGCCGAGATGGCCTCCCTCTTCGAGCGGCGGATGCGGGCGGTGGCCGACGTGGCACGCTACAAGGCCCAGACCGGCAAGCCGATTTTCGATGCCGTCCGCGAGGCGGCCGTCCTGGATAAAAACACAGCCCGTCTGCAGGATGAAACCCTGCGCCCCTACTACCGCACGTTTTTGCAGGAAGCGATGGCCGTCTCCCGCGCTTACCAGCGCGCCATGCTGGGCCGGGACACCGCCGCTTACCAGGGCGTGCAGGGGGCCTGGAGTCACATCGCCCTGCGGCGGCTGTTTCCTTTTTCCCGTACACTCTCCTTTGCCACCTGGGCGGAAGTCTTTGACGCCGTGCAGAATGGCGACGCCGAGTTCGGCGTGCTGCCCTTTGAGAATTCCAATGCCGGGGATGTTTCCACCGTGCTGGACCTGCTCTACACCCATCCCGGGCTGATCGTGGCCCGGATGTGCGACCTGCCCATCCGTCAGGATCTGCTGGGTGTGCCGGGGGCAACCCTGGCTGGGGTCCGCACCGTCATCAGCCATCCCCAGGCCCTGGCCCAGAGCAGCGTCTTCCTGCAGCAGCACGGCCTGACCACCCAGCCCTGGAGCAACACCGCCGACGCCGCGAAGCACATTGCCGAGCTCAAAGACCCGTCGGTGGCAGCCATCGCCAGTGCCGAGACGGCCGATTTGTACGGGCTGCAGATCCTGGCGGCGGGCGTCAACGCCGACGGCGACAACACCACCCGGTTCATCGTGATCGAGCGCGCCGAGCAGCCGCCCGTTATGACCGGGGAGGGCCAGCGGCTGGCGCTGCTCTTCACCGCCCGGCACAAACCGGGCCGGCTGGCGGCGGTACTGGACCAGATCGGCGCCCGCAGCTTCAATATGGAGTGCATCAAGAGCCGCCCGCTGCCCCATGTGCCCTTCCAATACTATTTCTACGTTCAGCTGGTCTGCCCCGCCGGCAGCACCCGCGCCGACTGCGAGGCGCTGCTGGACATTCTGCGCACCGACTGCAGCACGCTGCGGCTTGTGGGCGCCTTTACGCTGGATACGGCGGAAAACAATCGATGACAAAAGGACGTGCGAAGCATGAAACTGACGATGCAACTGAAAAGCCGCAGCTATGACATCATCCTGAAGGGGGGCTGCCTTGCCAACCTGCACCAGTTCACCAACGTGCAGAACCGCAAGGTGTTTGTACTGACCGATTCCGGCGTGCCCCGGCAGTATGCCGAGACCATCGCCGCCCAGTGCCCCCATTCCACCATCTACACCATTCCCCAGGGCGAAGGCAGCAAGTGCCTGAAGGTCTTCGGCCAGGTCCTGCAGGCCATGCTGGATTTCGATATGGACCGCAAGGACCTGCTGGTGGCCGTGGGCGGCGGTGTTGTGGGGGATCTGGGCGGTTTCTGCGCAGCCAGCTATATGCGCGGCATCGACTTCGTGAACTGCCCCACCACCGTGCTGGCCCAGGTGGATTCCTCCATCGGCGGCAAGACCGCCATCGACCTGGGGGAGACCAAGAACATCGTCGGCGCCTTCTGGCAGCCCAAGGTGGTGCTGGTGGACTTCGATACACTGGCCACCCTGCCCCGCCGCCATGTGGTCAACGGTCTGGCGGAAGCCCTCAAGACCGGCCTCATCGGCGACGCCCAGCTGTTCGCCCTGTTTGAGACCGAGCATCCCGAGGAACAGATCGAGCAGATCGTCTACCGCAGCCTGAAATTCAAGAAGAAGATCGTGGAGCAGGACGAGCGGGAAGGTAGCGTGCGCGCCTGCCTCAACTTCGGCCACACCATCGGCCACGGCATCGAGGCGGTGCGGGGCATCCGCGGCCGCCGCACCACCGGGCTGTACCACGGCGAGTGCGTGGCGCTGGGCATGCTGCCCATGATCGAGGACCCGGCCCTGGTAAAACGGGTGCGGGCCATCTACCGCACGCTGGGGCTGCCCACCCGCACCGGCGCCAACAAGGCGAAGGTGCTGGAGTATATGCAGCACGACAAGAAGACCCGGGGCGACCACATCACGGTCATCAAGTGCCCCGGCCTGGGCTGCTGGCGGGCCGACACCATCTCCACCTCCGAACTGCCCCGCCTGCTGGGCCTGGAATAAGTTTTTCCCGTCCGCTGCTCCGGCGGCGGACCAGTTTTTTCCCGGAAAGGACTCTGTCTGATGAAAAACACCTTTGGCAACGCGATCAGTCTGACCATATTCGGCGAGAGCCACGGCCCCGCCGTGGGCGCGGTGCTGGACGGTCTGGCCGCCGGTCTGCCGGTGGATGTGGCTGCCATCGCCGCCGCCATGGACCGCCGTCGTGCCCGCGGCGACGGCCTTTCCACCGCCCGCACCGAGGCCGACGCCGTGGAATTTCTGTCCGGCGTTTATGAAGGCCATACCACCGGCACCCCCATCGCGCTGATGATCCGCAACCTCAACACCCGCAGCGGTGACTATGCCAAAACGGCCGATCTGCTGCGCCCCGGTCACGCCGATTATACGGCCTACGCCAAGTACGAGGGCTTCCAGGATGCCCGGGGCGGCGGACATTTTTCCGGACGGCTCACCGCCGCTTCGGTGGCGGCCGGTGCCCTGTGTGAGAGCGTGCTGAAAAGTCTCGGCATCCGGGTGTACACCCACATTGCGGCCTGCGCGGGCATCGAGGATGCCCCCCTTTCCAGCGCCGCCGGGCTGGTCATGCCCGAGCCGGAGCCGGGCCATTTTGCGCTGCTGGATCCCTCCAGGGAAGCCGCCATGCAGGACGCCATCCGCGCCGCCGGCAGTGACCGGGACAGCGTGGGCGGCATCCTGGAGACCATCGTCACCGGGCTGCCCGCCGGCATCGGCGAGCCCTGGTTTGACAGCGTGGAGAGTGAGCTGGGCCACCTGATGTTTGCCATCCCCGCCTGCAAGGGGCTGGAGTTCGGCGCCGGGTTCCGCTTTGCCGGTATGCGCGGCAGCGAGGCCAACGACCCCTTCACCATGCGGGACGGCAAGATCGTCACCACCACCAACCGCAACGGTGGCATCAACGGCGGCATCACCAACGGCATGCCGCTGGTCTTCCGCACCGTCATCAAGCCCACCGCCAGCATCTATAAAGAGCAGCACACGGTGGACTATGTGGCACAAAAGGATGCCCTTTTGCAGATCAAGGGCCGCCACGATCCCTGCATCGTGCCCCGGGCGGCGGTGGTGCAGAATACCCTGACCGCCTTCGGGCTGCTGGACCTGTTTACCGTGCGCTACGGCACACTGGCCCAGAAGCACGGCCTGCCCACCTACAGTTCTGAGGAAAGGATGTGAACCGCTGTGGAACAAAAACTGTATGGTCTGATTGGTGCCAAGCTGGGACACAGCTATTCCAAGATCATTCATGAACAGCTGGCCGGCTACCGGTACGAACTGATTCCCCTGCCCACCGAGGCGGAGGCCCGCGCCTTCATGGAGAAGCGCGCCTTTGCGGCCATCAATGTGACCATTCCCTACAAACAGCTGGTCATCCCCTACTGCGATGTGCTGGACCCCAAGGCCAAGGCCATCGGGGCCGTCAACACCATCGTCAACCGGGATGGCAAGCTCTATGGCTACAACACCGATTACCTGGGCTTTTCCTATCTGGCCAAGGTGCATGGCGTGGATTTTGCCGACAAAACCGTGCTGATCCTCGGCACCGGCGGCACCCACTCCACCGTGGAGGCGGTCTGCCGGGACAGCGGCGCCAAAACCATCCTGTCGGCCAGCCGCACCGGCAAATTCGGTGCGCTGACCTACAACGAGGCCATGCGCCGCCGGGACGTGCAGATCATCGTCAACACCACCCCCTGCGGCATGTTCCCCAACGTGGGGCAGTGTATGCTGGACCCCACGGCCTTCCCCCAGCTGGAAGCGGTGCTGGATGTGGTCTACAATCCCTTCCGCACCGAACTGCTGCTGCGCGCCGAGGAGCACGGCATCAAGGCGGTGGGCGGCTTTGAGATGCTGGTGGCCCAGGCAGTGTATGCCGCCCAGCACTTTACCGGGCGGTTCTTTGCGGTGGACAGCGTGATTCCCACCGCCAGCCGCCGGCTGCAGCGGGAACTCTCCAACGTTTCGCTGATCGGCATGCCGGGCTGCGGCAAATCCACCGTGGGCGCCGCCCTTGCCAAGCGTCTGAACAAGACCTTCGTGGATCTGGACGAGGAGATCGAGCGCCGCACCGGCAACAATATCCCCGACATCTTCGCCCACGAGGGGGAGGAGGCCTTCCGCCGGTACGAGGCCGACATCCTGGCCGACGTGGCCAAGCACACCGGGCAGGTCATCGCCTGCGGCGGCGGCGTCATCAAGACCCACGCCAACGTCCACGCCCTGCGCCAGAACGGATGCGTGCTGTGGGTCCAGCGCCCCCTGGGCAAGCTGGCCACCGGCGGCCGTCCGCTGTCCCAGGGCGGCGCGGCCCTCAAGCAGCTGCAGGCCGAGCGCACACCGCTCTACCAGGCAGCCGCCCACGCCGTGCTGGACAATTCCGGCGCGCTGGCCGACACCGTGGAGGCCGCCGTGCGGCTGTTTGAAACAGACATTGCACTGTAAGGTAGTTTAAATTTGTGAGAAAGAGGTTTCCTTCATGATTATTTCCACCAAAAAGGGTACGCCGCAGGCGGAACTGGACCGCATTATTGAGAATTTTGAGAAGCAGGGCCTTTCGGTCACGCTGATCCGCGGCACCGACTATAACGTCTTCGGCCTCGTGGGCGACACCACCAAGATCGCCGAGAAGGACGTGCTGGCCAACCCCTGGGTCGAGAATGTGACCCGTGTTTCGGCCCCCTACAAGCGCGCCAACCGCCTGTTCCACCCCGAGGATACCGTCGTGGATGTGAACGGCATCAAGATCGGCGGCCACGCCCCCATCGCCGTGATGGCCGGCCCCTGCAGCGTGGAAGGCGAGGAGCACACCATCAAGATGGCCAAGCTGGTCAAGGAGGGCGGCGCCAACTTCCTGCGCGGCGGCGCCTACAAACCCCGCACCAGCCCCTACTCCTTCCAGGGGCTGGGCACCGAGGGCATCCTGGACCTGGTGAAGGCCCGGGAGGTCACCGGTCTGCCCATCGTCAGCGAGCTGATGGATGAGGCCCACATCGACGAGTTCGAGGAGTACGTGGACGTGGTGCAGATCGGCGCGCGCAACATGCAGAACTTCCAGCTGCTGAAGGCCGTCGGCAAGATGCACAAGCCGGTGCTGCTCAAGCGCGGCCTTGCCAACACCATCGAGGAATGGATCATGTCCGCCGAGTACATCATGGCCGGCGGCAACGAGAACGTCATCCTCTGCGAGCGGGGCATCCGCACCTTCGAGCGCGCCACCCGCAACACGCTGGACCTGTCTGCGGTGCCGGTGGTGAAGGAGAAGACCCACCTGCCCATCATCGTGGACCCCAGCCATGCCACCGGTGACTACAAGTATGTGGAAAGCATGGCCATCGCCGCCGTGGCGGCCGGTGCCGACGGTCTGGAGATCGAGGTGCACGACAATCCGCAGTGCGCCTGGAGCGACGGTGCCCAGTGCCTGAAACCCGACAAGTTCGCCGAGACCATCGCCATGTGCCGCAAGGTGGCCGCCGCCATCGGCCGGGAGATGTGAAAGTGGATGCCCGTCTGTACGTCAGCCGGCTGAGCGGTGCAGCCACTGTGCCGCCCAGCAAGAGCGCTGCCCACCGGGCGGTGCTCTGTGCGGCGCTGGCCGACGGCGTGAGCCACATCATCAACATCGAGTACAGCCAGGATATCCGGGCCACCCTTGGCGCCGCGGCCCAGCTGGGCGCCAAGATCCAGGAGGAGCCCCATTCCCTGACCATCACGGGGCGGGGCAACGCCAGCGGCTTTGTGACGGTGACTCGTCCGGTCTTCTGCAACGAGAGCGGCTCCACCCTGCGGTTCATGATCCCGCTGTTCAGCCTGACCGCCCAGAAGATCCATTTCACCGGCAGGGGGCGGCTGTTCGACCGGCCCCAGGCGGTCTACCAGATGCTGTTTGACCGGCAGGGGCTGCGCTTTGAGCAGTCCCCCGACGGCATCACGATTTTCGGGCGGCTGCGCCCCGGCGGCTTCACCCTGCCGGGGGATGTGTCCAGCCAGTTCATCAGCGGCCTGCTCTTTGCCGCCCCGCTGATGGAATCCGAGAGCACCATCGAGGTGCTGGCCCCCTACGAGAGCCGTTCCTACGTGGACCTGACCATCGGGGCCATGCAGCAGTTCGGCATCAAGGTGGCTTCCCGGGCGCGGAAGAACGGCAGCGTGCTCTACCGCATCCCCGCCCCCCAGCGATATACCGCCAGCGACTTTGCCGTGGAGGGTGACTACAGCCAGGCGGCCTTTCTGGCCGTGCTGGGCTGCGTGATCGGCGGCATCACCGTGACGGGCCTCAACCCCGCCAGCCAGCAGGGCGACAAGGTCATCCTGGAGATCCTGCAGCGGTGCGGCGGCAAGTTCAAAGCCGTGGAAGGCGGGTACAAATTCTCCCGCAGTCTGCTGCGCGCCACCGAGATCGACCTGGCGGACTGCCCCGACCTGGGGCCGGTGCTCTTCACGCTGGGCTGTTTCTGCAGCGGCGAGACGGTCATTCACAACGCCGGACGGCTGCGGCTGAAGGAGTCCGACCGCATCGAGGCCATGCAGACCGAGCTGCAGAAGATGGGCGCCCGCATCGAGGTGGACGGCGACGAGGTGCACATCACCGGCGTGGCCCTTCATGCCCCCAACGCGCCTCTTTCGGGCCACAACGATCATCGCATCGTCATGGCGCTGGCCGTGGCTGCCTGCGGTTCGGGGCTGCCCGCCCTCATCAGCGGCGCCGAGGCCGTCAACAAGAGCTGGCCCGCCTTCTGGGACACCCTGCGCGCCCTGGGTGCCAAAGTGGAATTTGACTAAAGTTTGGTCGTGATACTATGTTGGATAAAAGCAAAACCTATCTGATCGTGGGGCTGGGCCTGCTGGGCGGCAAATACGCCCAGGTGCTCAGCCAGAAAGGCTACCGTGTGACCGGCATCACCCACAGCCAGTCCACCCTGGACTACGCCCTGAGCCATGACTATATCTGTGCCGGCAAGACCGAAGATTTTGCCGACCTGGTCATCAAGGCGGACTGCGTGATCTTCGGGCTCTACCCCACCGTCCTGCTGGACTGGGTGCGGGAATACGGGGATCTTCTGCAGCCCGGCACGATGGTCACCGATGTTTCGGGCGTCAAGCGGGGCGTGGTGGAACCCATCCAGGAGATGCTGCCCGAGGGTGTGGAGTTCATCGCCAGCCATCCCATGGCCGGGCGGGAGACCAGCGGCATTGCCCACAGCGCCGAGGTGGATTTTGCCCCCGCCAACTTCATCATCACCCCCACCGCCCGCAACACCCAGGCCGGCATCGACTGGTGCCATGACCTGGCCGAGACGCTGGGCTTCAAGCGGATCAGCGAGCTAACCCCCGCCGAGCACGATCACATGATCGGCTATGTGAGCCAGCTCTGCCACGCCATCGCCGTGAGCCTGATGTGCGCTTCGGACAACTCGGAACTGGCCCGCTACACCGGCGATTCCTTCCGGGACCTGACCCGCATCGCCCGGATCAACGACAAGATGTGGGCGGAACTGTTCCTGTGGAACAAGGACAACCTGATCTCCGAGATCGACATGTTCACCAACACGCTGCTGGATATGCGCAAAAAGCTGGTGGAGGACGACCGGGAAGGCCTGGAGGAGATGTTCCGGCTATCCACCCAGAGGCGGGAAGCCTTTGACAAACGATAAATGATAAGCAACAGCCCCGTGTCCCAACGGACACGGGGCTGTTTTTACATATGCAGGCGTTTTTCCAGTTCGCTGCGCAGTTTGCGCCCCTGGAAGATGATAAGCCCCAGGCAGGTCACCGAGCTGATGATCAGGCAGATGACCCAGGGGATGCTGTGGGCATCGATGCGGCCGGTCCCCACCCGGAAGAGCAGCAGCAGATAAGGCAGAATGCCTATGCCGATGTTCAGCAGCATATAGACCAGCGCGTTCTGGGTGAAGCGGCTGCGGCAGAAGGCAAAGATAAAATTGCAGACCAGCGTGACACTGCAAAGAATGGGAATCACAATGTCCAGGCTGTAGCCGGTGTAGCCGTTGTACCAGTCGGTAAAGATGAGCAGTCCCGACACCAGCAATAGCAGCGAGAACACCTGCCTTGGGCCGTTGTAGCGGCGGCGCAGCAGTCCCCGCAGCACCAGCAGTGCCGCCACCACCCACACCAGCATCAGCAGGCTTTCGTGGTGGTGGGGCTCCGGCACCAGCAGGAAATCGATGGCCATGACCACCATTGTGGCGGCCAGCAGCACAAAGGCAACGATCTTGAACAGCAGGCTGAACCGCCGCACCGGCGGCGTGATCCTGGGCCACCAGGGGGCTTCGTCAGGGCCGGACAGCCGGTTCTGGCACAGCGGGCAGTAGGCCGCGCTGCCGCCGATGGTGATATGACAATGGGGACAGGTCTTCATTTTTCCACCTCCGTTGCATAGAGGGTGACCTGCAGACCGTCGGCTGCCAGTCCCCGGTAAAACCGCCGCAGCACGTTGGTGCTGCGCAGAGCCGAGGCCGTGCCCAGCACCAGGTCGTCCCCATAGGAACACACACAGGTGAAGAGCCCCTCGCAGCTGGAAAAGGCCGCAAACTGCCGGATGTAGGGCCGCAGTTCCTCGGCCACCTCCACCCTGCCCATATTGGAGAGCACCGCCGTGACGTGGGTTTCCTCCAGATGGGTGAAGAACCGCACCGCCAGATTCTTGATGAAAAGCGGCACCGGCCGGATGCCCGGCATGTGCTCCAGTTTTTCGTACTCGTCCATCTGGGCCTTGATGTTCTCGGGGTGCAGGATCTCCTTGAGTTTGGCGTCAAACACCGGGGCCACCGTGGCCAGCGTATCACCGTCGGTCAGCGTGTGGGTCACATAAACCGAATTGAAGAAGTTGCGCGCCGTCTCGCTGGGATAGTAGTTGCGCAGGTTTACCGGCAGGCTGATGGAGATGGGTTTGCGCCGGTCCATCGTGGCCATCTCGCCGTAGATGGCCAGCATCAGGGAAGCTCCCAGATAACTGGTCAGCGATACCCCCAGCGTCCGGGCCCGGGCCAGCACCTCCCTGGCGCTGAGATGTCCTTCAAAATACTGCAGCTGGTCGTAGGGCAGCCGCGCCCCCCGCAGGTGATAGGCCTTGGGTACCTTGGCCGGGCTGGCGCGGCGGGTGCCCTCGTAAAAGTTCTTGAAGCTGTCCTGGGCCAGGTCCGCCTCCGAGGCACCGTTGGGGGTGGGCACATGGTCCAGCGTGCCGGGATGGCGCAGCGCCAGATAGTTGCGCACCAGCGATTTCAGGAAGAGAAAACCGCCGTTGCCATCCGTCATGGCGTGGAACATCTCCAGATTGATCCGCGCGCCGAAGTAACTCACCCGGTAGATGAGCTGGTTGCGGCGCTCCGGCACATAGAGCGGAGCACAGGGCTCCTTGTTCTCCGGCTTGGCCACGGGCAGCTGGTCGGTGGCTTCAAAATAATGCCAGAACAGCCCCCGGTGCAGTGTAACCTGGAACTGGGGCCACTCCCCCGCCGTGCGGCGCAGTGCCTCGTTGAGGGTGTCGGGCTCCACCTCCTCGGTCAGCGTGCAGCTGATCCGGAAGACCCGCGGATCCCGACGGGTGGTGGTGGCCAGAAACACCTTGGCCACATTATCAACTTTGTACCATGCTTGGGACATAGGACTCCTCGTTTTCTGGGCTGCGCCCCGGTCACATCAGCCGCTGCACAAACCGCCCGGCCGCCTCCATGGCCACCTCGGCGCGATGGATCGGCATCTGCTGGAAAACATGCCAGCACTCCTCGTACACTTCCAGTCTGGCGTACCCGCCGGCCTTCTGCAGGGCTTCGGCCAGCCGCTCACCGTCAGACCGCAGAATCTCGTTGGTGCCCACCTGAATCAGGGCAGGCGGCATTCCCCGCAGATCGGCGAACAGCGGGCTGTAACAGGGATCGGCCCACTCGGCATCGGGCCCGGCGTAGGCCGCCCGTATCGCTTCCACATATTCCAGCGTCAGCATGGGGTCCAGGTCCCGGCAGGTGCGGTAACTCTTGCCCCCTGTGGTCATGTCGGTCCAGGGGCTGAACAGCAGCAGTCCCCGGGGCTGGGCGCGCCCCTGGGCCTTGATTTTCAGGCAGAGTTCCAGCGCCAGGTTGCCCCCGGCGGAATCCCCCGCCACGATCACATCCCGGGCGCCGTAGCCCATATACATCATATAATCCCACATGGCCAGCGCGTCCTGCAGCGCCGCCGGGTAGCGGTGCTCGGGGGACAGGCGGTACTCGAAGGAGAGCACGTCAAACCCGGTGCAGAGGGCCAGCTTGCTGGCCAGAATCCGGGCATAGCCCAGCTGGCCGCAGGTGAAACCGCCGCCATGGCAGTAGAGCACCGCGTGGCGCCGGTCATGGCCGTGTTCCAGGCTCACCCATTCGGCCGGCACCTTGCCCACCGTCAGCCCGTCGGTGCGGATGCCCTGGGAGGGCGCCACCAGCCGCCCGAACAGTTCCTGGGCCGCCCGCTGGCGTTCCAGGTCCTCCGGGGAGGTGGAAGTATTGTCGGTAACGCTGTGGATGGCCTTGATGGCACGCATCATCGGCCCCAGCTCGTCGGCGCTCTGGCCGCGCTGGGGAATCAGCGTTTTGATGACGGTCTCCAGCCGTTGGGTCAGATCCTTGGAAGTGTGTCGGGACATGGTTGCTCCTTTTGGTTCAGTGGCAGAGTCTTGCTTTCAGCCGCACCCAGACCGTCGCCAGCAGCGGCGGACGGGCGGGAGGCAGGCAGCACAGTTTATGGACCCGGGCCGCCGCCGGGAAGGTTCCCCGCTTTGTATAGCTGTAATAGAGCAGCTTGAGCTGCCGCTCCTTGGCGGCGCCGGGCAGATGCAGGATGCAGACGGGGTCCAGCACATAGTTGGTGGAGACAAAATAGAACCGCCCGCCCAGCCAGTACCGGAAAATATAGGCGTTGGCCGCCCGCACCGGCTGCCCGGCCTGCTGGCATTCGTAGGCAGCGGCACACCAGATGGCTTCGTCGCCCTCCCGGGGCGTGATGCCCTTTTGCTGCAGCGCGTCATAGTAACAGCGGCACCGTTCCAGGAAGTCCTGCAGCCGGGCCTTGCTGCCCGCCACCAGTTCCCCGCCGAAATGGGTCAGCACATGGGGAGCTCCCTCGGGGTGGACCTCGTCGTAGATGTCAGAGATGGCCTGGGCCATGCCCTGGCTGGCGGCGTGGGGCGTCTGGTAGAGCAGCACCGCCTCGTCAGCCTCCCGCCAGAGATCATCCAGCGGATACTGGGTGTAGGTGTCCAGGTCCAGCATGGCCACCCGGGCAAACTCCCGGTTGGCCAGCACCCACTCCATGGCACAGAGCTTGTAATAGGCCAGCGCCCAGTTGGTTTCCGCCGAAACGCGGTAACTATCAAAGGGACAGCGCCACACCTCCACCCCGGCCGCCGCCAGCTGCCCGGCGTAGGGTTCGGGCAGCGGTGCGTTGGTCACCAGCGCCACCGTGCACCTCGGGTTCCGGGCTTTGGCACTGCACAGCGCCACCACGGTGCACCGGTCATACACCCCGCGGCCCAGGTTGGCGGCGTCACCCTCCCGGTAGCCTTCCAGCGTGGCAAACGCTCCAAAGATCAGGTTTTCCATCCCGGGCCTCCTTGATTGTACAGATAGAATTATTATAGCCTTTTTGCGGGGTGTTGTCTATGGCCGCCCCGGTGTACTGCCGGTAAAAAAATGCCCGTTTCTGTCGAATTTTGCCTTGCCGAATCCCTTACGGCGCCGTATAATGGAAACAGATGTAAAATTTTTATGAAAGACGCAGGAATACTGTATGGCCTTTTCTTCCGTTCAATTTCTCTTTATCTTTCTGCCGCTGACGCTGGTGGTCTATTATCTGCTGCCCCGTTTTGCCCGCAACGCCGTGCTCTGCCTGTTCAGCCTGGTGTTCTTCGCCTGGTCCGGCCTGCGGGGTGCTGCCCTGCTGGTGGGGCTGGCCGCTCTCAACTGGTTGGGCGGCCTGGCGCTGAAACATCTGCCCTTCAAAAAAGTGCTGCTGATCCTGCTGATCGTGGCGGACCTGGGGGTGCTGGCGGTCTTCAAGTACGCCGGGTTTGCCGCCGAGACCGTCAACACCTTTGTGCCCGGCCTGCTGCCGGTCCTGGCGCCGGCCCTGCCCCTGGGCATCAGCTTCTACATCTTCACGGCCATCGGCTACTGCATCGACGTGGCCGTCGGCCATGTGCAGCCCGCCCGCAATCCCCTGCGGTTCTTTGTGTTCCTTGCCTTCTTCGGCCACGGTCCCTCCGGCCCCATCGTCCGTTACGGGCAGCAGGCCCCCATGCTGGATCCCCGGGGCGAACCCCGCCGTGTGACCGCTGACCGCTTTGCCTATGGCATCAAGCGGTTCATCTTCGGTCTTTCCAAAAAGGCCATCATCGCCGACCAGATCGCCCTGATCTACCAGCGGGTGACCTCGGTGCCCGCCGACACCGTGCCCGCCCCCATACTGGTGCTGGGGTACGTGGCCTACATGCTGCAGCTGTATTTTGACTTTTCCGGCTACAGCGATATGGCCATCGGCATCGGCTGCTTCTTCGGGCTGGATCTGCCGGAGAACTTCGACTACCCCTACCTGGCCAAAAGCATCGGCGAATACTGGCGCCGGTGGCATATCTCGCTGTCCAGCTGGTTCCGGGATTATCTCTACTTTCCCCTGGGCGGCAGCCATTGCAGCACGCTGTGCACCTGCCGCAACCTGATCATCGTCTTCCTGCTCACCGGCCTGTGGCACGGCGCCGCCTGGCAGTACGTATTTTTCGGGCTGCTCCACGGCCTGCTGCTCTGTCTCGAACGGCTGGGTCTGCGCCGCCTGCTGGAGAAGCTGCCCGGCGCGGTGCAGCATCTCTACGCCGTGGTGGTCCTGTGGCTGACGCTGATCATCTTCGGCGCCCCGGGTCTGGCCCAGGGGCTGGACGCATGGAAGGGCATTTTCTGCTGGCAGGAGGGCGCCCCCGGCTACACGCTGGCCGCCTTCACCGACACCAAACTGCTGCTGATCCTGGCCGCCGCCGTACTGCTGTGCGGCCCTGTGCAGGCCCTGTTCCCGCGGCTGAAGGAAGCCCTCTACGCCCGCAGGGCTCCCGGGGTTCCCATGGTGGCGGGGCTGCTGGTGCTGTTCTTCTTCAGCCTCATGCGGGTGACCGCCGGCACCTACAGTGCCTTTATCTATTTCCAGTTCTAAAGGAGGGATGACCCGTGAAAAAGACAGCGCAAACCATTCTGATCGTCGTTTTCTGCGCGGTACTGGGGCTCTCCTTTGCCGTGTTCAACATCTTTTCCAAGCAGCTCTCGATGGACAGCCACGAGAACCGCCTGATGACCGGCCTGCCCCAGGTGCTGCAGAGCCCCCTGCGGGAACTGAGCAAGAACCTGGACAACTTCTTTGTGGACAATTCCCCCTTCCGCTACCAGTTCGTGCTGCTGAACGCCGGAATAGACTATGAGCTCTTCGGCAGCAGCCAGAGCGACCAGGTGCTGCCGGGCAAGGACGGCTGGCTGTTCTACAAGGACGGTCCCACGGCGGCCCAGCCGGTGGCCAACTACCAGGGCCTGACCGACCAGCAGGACAGCGAGGAGACACTGGCCCGCGCCAGCGCGGCGCTGCAAATCCTCAGCGATGATCTGGCCGAGAACGGCTGCACCCTGGTGCTGGACCTGACCCCCAGCAAGGACCGGGTTTACCAGGAATACATGCCGGACGGCTACCCCATCATCAGCGAGGAGAACCGCACCGACCGGATGGCCGCCTACCTGCAGTCCCACACCACGGTGCCGGTGGTGTGGCAGTACCCCACCCTGCGCAGCCAGGCCAAGCTCCATCCCGAGCGGCCGCTCTACTACAAGACCGACACCCACTGGAACGCGGTGGGGGCGCTCATCGGGCTGGACGGTATCTTTTCGGCGCTGGAGATGCCCACCCTGGCGCCGGAGGAATATCCCGTCCAGGCCAGCGGCACCACCACCGGCGACATGGCCAATGTGGCCGCCCTCTACGCCGTGCTGCCCCCCGAGACCACCTACGAGGTGCCCGGCTACGACACCCTGTTTGAGAAGGACGACCGGGTGGTGCGGGTCATCGGCGATTCCTTCAGCGAGTATTACATGCCCTACCTGGAGAGCCGGTTTGCCGGCTGCTGGCGCGAGCATATCGACACCTTCGATCCCGCCATCGCGCAGCAGCCCGGCTGCGATATCCTGATTCTGGAATTCAACGAGCGCAGCCTGGACACCATGCTCTCCATCCTGTCCAACTTCTATCCCGCATAAAAAACGGGCTTCCCGCCGGGGAAGCCCGTTTTCTGTTATTCGGTTTGTGCGGCACTGCGGCGGGCGATGCCCAGGTCCGCCAGAATGTCGGTGCGGGAGTCCAACGCCATGGCCGCGATGCGCCGGATGCGCTCCGGCGTCATGTAGGGGGTCAGGCCGCTGATGGAGAAGGCGCTGTCCGCCCGGCCGTCCGGTCCCGGGATGGCCACCGCCACGCAGCGCACCCCCAGCTCGTTTTCCTCGTCGTCCACCGCGTAGCCCTTGGCCCGCACCGTCTCCAGCTGTTCCTGCAGATGGGGCAGGTCCGCCACCGTCCGCTCGGTGAGCTTGCGGGGCCGGCTGGCAGCCCAGACCTGGGCCACCTCCCCGGCGGGCAGCGTGGCCAGAATGGCCTTGCCCACGCCGGTGCAGTAGAGCGGGCTGCGCATGCCCACCCGGCTGGACATCCGCATGGGACCGTTCTCCGTCTTATAAATGTAGACAATGTCCTGGCCGTCCCGGATGACCAGATGCACCGCCTCGCCGGTGCGCTGGGCCAACCGCTCCAGATGGGCCTTGGCCACCTCCATGATGGCCATATCGTTGACGATGCCGCTGGAAAGCTCAAACATCTTCAGCGTCAGGCGATACCGCCCCGAAGTCTCCTCCTGGGAGACATACCCCAGCCCCACCAGGCTGGCCAGCAGCCGGTGCACCGTGCTCTTGGCCAGGGCGGTGCCCTGGGCCAGCGTCTGCAGGCTGGCCCCCGCCGGGTGGGCCGCCAGCAGCTCGATCAGCGCAAAGATCCGCTCCACACTCTGTACGCCGCCTTTTTCCGCCACAAGATCGCCCTCTTCCCAAAAATTAACAAAATATTCACATTTTTCGCTTTTGCCTCGTTCGGCCGGAGCCGTTCCGTATCACGGAACGATTATAACAAGGATTGGCCCCATTTGCAAGCCCTTATGCCGGATTGCGGAATTCCGGCAGGCTGTACCCCAAATTATTGGCCTATCATGGTTCATTTTGCCCGATTGACGGCCGCCACACCGCCGGATATAATGATACTAAACCAGTACGCAGGTATGCGCCGGGCCCACCGGCGACACCGCGCACCGAACCAGTGAAGGAGAATTGCTATGAATCCTGTTGTTCAGCGTGTGTATGAGATCGGCATTATTCCGGTCATTGCCTTCAATAGCGTGGACGAGGCCCTGCCCCTGTGCAAGGCCCTGATCGCCGGCGGTCTGCCCGCGGCGGAGGTCACCTTCCGCACGGCCTGCGCCGAGGAGTGCATCAAGAAGATCCACGAGGAGCTGCCCGACATGCTGCTGGGTGCCGGCACCGTCCTGACCACCGATCAGGCGGACCGTGCGCTGGCGGCCGGCGCTTCTTTCATCGTTTCGCCGGGCTTTGACCCCAACGTCACCAAGCACGTCTTCGACAAGGGCGGCCTGATGATGCCCGGCACCTGCAGCGCCGGTGAGATGCAGCAGGCCATGAACCTGGGCTGCGAGGCCATCAAGTTCTTCCCTGCCGAGGCCAACGGCGGCGTGGCCATGCTGAAGAACATCGGCGGCGCCCTGAAGACCTGCAAGTGGATGTGCACCGGCGGCATCAACGCCAAGAACGTCAACGAGTACCTGGCCTACGATCCCATCTTCGCCGTGGGCGGCACCTGGATGTGCAAGAGCGACAAGATCAAGGCCGGCGCCTGGGATGAAATCACCGCCATGTGCCGTGAGGCCGTGGACACCATGCTGGGCCTGGAGCTGGGCCACATCGGCATCAACTGCGCCGACGACGCCGAGGCTGCCAAGACCGCCGAGACCATCGGCAACCTGCTGAGCATGGCTGTCAAGCCGGGCAACAGCAGCATTTTCGTGGGCAAGAAGGAATTCGAGATCATGAAGAAGCCGGGCCGCGGCACCCACGGCCACATCGCCATCCTGACCAACAACGTGGACCGCGCCGTCTTCCACCTGGGCCAGCGCGGCGTCAAGTTCGACATGGACAGCAAGAAGGTCAAGGACGGCAAGACCACCGCCATCTACTTTGCGGATGAGATCGCCGGCTTCGCCCTGCACCTGGTTCAGCGCTGAGCTTTCTCTCACGTTCTGTATACAATCTGAAATAAAAGGAGTCTCTTCATGAAAGTCGTTACTTTTGGCGAACTGATGGTCCGTCTGCAGCCGTACAACTACGAGCGTTTCGTCCAGGCCGATCACCTGGAATTCACCTTCGGCGGCGGTGAGGCCAACGTGGCCGTCTCCCTGGCCAACTATGGCGCCGATGCCATCTACGTCACCAAGCTGCCCGCCCATGCCATCGGCCAGGCCGCTGTGAACAGCCTGCGCCGCTACGGCGTCGATACCTCCAAGATCACCCGCGGCGGTGACCGTGTGGGCATCTACTACAACGAGAAGGGCGCTTCCCAGCGTGGTTCCGTCTGCATCTACGACCGTGCCCATTCCGCCATCCAGGAAGCCACCACTGCCGACTTCGACTGGGATTCCATCTTCGAGGGCGTGGACTGGTTCCACTTCACCGGCATCACCCCGGCCCTGGGCCCCAACGTGGTGGACATCTGCCGCGAAGCCTGCAAGGCTGCCAAGGCCCATGGCGTGAAGATCAGCTGCGACCTGAACTACCGCGGCAAGCTGTGGACCCGTGAGCAGGCCCGCGCTGCCATGACCGATCTGTGCCAGTACGTGGATGTCTGCATCTCCAACGAGGAGGATGCCAAGGATGTCTTCGGCATCGAGGCCGAGGCCACCGACATCTACGCCGGTGAGATCAACCGCGAGGGCTACAAGAGCGTTGCCAAGCAGCTGGCCGACAAGTTCGGCTTCGAGAAGGTGGCCATCACCCTGCGTGAGAGCCATTCCGCCTTCGACAACGGCTGGAGCGCCATGCTCTACGACGTTGCCTCCAACGAGTACTGCTTCAGCAAGAAGTACGACCTGCACATCATCGACCGCGTGGGCGGCGGTGACAGCTTCGGCGGCGGCCTGATCTACGCGCTGCTGTCCGGCAAGAGCACCCAGGACGCCGTGGAGTTCGCCGTGGCTGCTTCTGCCCTGAAGCACTCCATCGAGGGCGACTACAACATGGTCACCGTGTCTGAGGTGGAGAAGCTGGTCGGCGGCGACGGTTCCGGCCGTATCCAGCGCTGATTTTTCCCATAGCTTTTCTGAAGAGGTCCGCATACGCGGATCTCTTCTTTTTTTGTGCGATTGTCAACCCCCACCGCCGCTTTCCGTTGACATTCCGGTTTCGGTGCCGCTATACTGGAAAAGCAGGCGCAAGGGAGGGTGGATACCGTGAGCAAGGCAGAGGTTCTGGCGGCACTGGAATCCGCCCGGGGTCACTACCGCTCGGGACAGGCGCTGGCCCGTCAGCTGGGGGTCAGCCGCAACGCGGTATGGAAAGCGGTGGCTTCCCTGCGTGCCGACGGCGTCCCCATCGAGGCGGCCACCAACCGGGGCTACCGCCTGCCCGCCGGAGCCGACATCCTCCACGCCGATGCCGTCACCGCACTGCTGTCTCCCGAAGTGGCCGGGGCCTTGCAGATCGAAGTGTACGACCGGCTGCCCGGCACCAACGCCGCCCTGCGCGCCCGTGCCACCCAGGGCGCCCCCGAAGGGCTGGTCCTCATCGCCCAGGCCCAGTCGGCCGGGCGGGGCCGCAACGGGCGCAGCTTCTTTTCCCCGCCGGGCGGACTGTATATGAGTCTGCTGGTGCGGCCGGATTTCGGTGCCCGGCAGGCGGTCTACCTCACCGTCATGGCGGCGGTGGCTGCCGCCCGCGCCTGTGAATCCCTGTGCGGGGCGCCCATCCGCATCAAGTGGGTGAACGATCTGTGGCGGGACGGCCGGAAAGTCTGCGGCATCCTGACCGAGGCCTCCCTGGATGTGGAATCCGGCCTTCTGGACTATGCCATCGTGGGACCCGGCTTCAACCTTATGCCGCCGCCCGACGGCTGGCCCGACGAGCTCCAGGGCATTGCCGGCAGTCTGTTTGACGCCGCCCCGCCGCCCGGTGCCCGTGCCAAACTGGCCGCCGCCTTCCTCAACGAATTCTGGCCCCTCTACCACTGCGGGCGAACCTCCAGCTTCCTGCCGGAATACCGCGCCCGCCAGGCGCTGCCTGGGTGTACGGTGCAGGTCTGCCCCGGCCGGGGCGCTCCCTACACCGCCACCGTGCTTGCCGTGGACGACGAATGCCGTCTTGTGGTCCGCCCCTGCGGCCGCACCGAAACGGTGGCCTTGAGCAGCGGCGAAGTGCACATTCTGCCCGCCGCGCCCGCCACTTCTCTTTGAAAGGAACTACCGCTATGCATACCGCTTCCAACCATCGCGTCCGTCATCTGGTGCTCTGCGCCCTCTTCGCCGCTCTGGTGGCCGTCTGCAGCCAGATCGCCATTCCCATGCCCTGGGGTGTGCCCATCAACCTGGCCGTCTTTGCCGTCTGCCTGGCCGGCAGCATGCTGGGTCCTGTGTGGGGCACCGCCAGCCTGGTGGTCTATGTGGCCCTGGCCGCCATCGGCGTGCCGGTGCTGGCCGGTTTCCAGGGCGGTCCCGCCGCCATCTTCGGCAAAACCGGCGGCTATGCCGTGGGCTATATCGTGGCTGCCCTTCTCACCGGTCTTGTGACCAAAGCCCTGGGCCGCCGCTTCCCGGTCCTGGTGCTGGCCATGGTGGTGGGCTGCCTTGCCTGCTACGCGCTGGGCACTCTCTGGTTCGTCTTCCTGACCCACAGCCCGCTGCTCACCGCCCTGGGCCTCTGTGTGCTGCCCTATCTGCCCGCCGACGCCCTGAAAATTGCTCTGGCCGCTTTGCTGACCGTCCAGCTGGACCGCCGGCTGCCCCGGGACTTTGTGTAAGATTTCTCCCGTTTCTGCCGCCCTGCCGGGCGGCTTTTTGTTTGCGTTGCGGGCCCAAACGTGTTATACTGAAGCCAAACCCTGTGAACAAAGGAGAACCGCCGATGAAATGGCTTGCCGTGGATTACGGCGACGCGCGCACCGGACTGGCCGGGTGTGATGCGTCAGAAACCATCACCAGCCCCATCACGCCGCAGATCGAGGAGAAAAGCATGAACAAGGTGGCGGCCGCCGTCACCGAGGTGGCTGCCCAGCGCGGCGCCGAGGGGCTTGTCTGCGGCCTGCCCAAGAACATGGACGGCACCGAAGGTTCCCGCGCCGCCAAGAGCCGCCGGTTCGCCCAGCGGCTGGCCAACACCGCCGGATGCCCCGTGGTGCTGTGGGATGAGCGCCGGACCACCGTCTCGGCGGCAGCCATTCTGGCCGGCAACGATACCTTCGGCCAGAAGCGCAAGGAGCGGCTGGATTCCGTATCGGCCGCGGTCATTCTGGAAAGTTTTCTCAACTGGCGCGCCCATCACCCCGGCGAAGAACCGCCGGAGCAGCTGCTGCCCCAGGCGCCCCAACAATCATAAAAAAGGAGTCCCGCTATGTCCAACGAAACCGTTTCCCGCATTCCCAACCACGTGGCCATCATCGTGGACGGCAACCGCCGCTGGGCCCGTCAGCGACTGATGCCCGCCAGTTTGGGCCACAAGGCCGGCTTTGACCGCCTGAAGGAGATTACCCGCTACGCCGTGGGCGACCGGGGCGTGCATGTGCTCTCCCTCTACGTCTTCTCCACCGAGAACTTTTCCCGTGACGCCAGGGAAGTGGGCTATCTGATGGATCTGTTTGCCAACAACTTCCGCACCATCGCCGACGAGATGAACGAGCGGGGCTGTCAGGTGCTGTTCAGCGGCCGCCGGGAGGGGCTGCAGCAGCGTGTGCTGGACGCCATGGACTACATGATGAACCTGACCAAGGACAACACCAAGGGCATTGTGAACTTCTGCCTGAACTACGGCAGCCACGCCGAGCTCACCGATGCGGTGCGCGGCATCGCCAAGGAGGTGCAGGCCGGCACGCTGGCCCCCGACGCCATCGACGAGAAGACCATCGAGAGCCATCTCTACCGCCAGCTGCCGCCGGTGGATCTGATGATCCGCACCAGCGGCGAGGAGCGCCTTTCCAACTTCCTGCTGTGGCAGTGCGCCTACGCCGAATTCTACTTCACGCCGGTGCTGTTCCCCGATTTCACCAAGGAATGCTTCGACCAGGCGCTGGAGGAATACGCCCGCCGGGATCGCCGGATGGGCGGCAATACCAAGAAATAACAGCAATATCACCAAAAACACCCCGGGAACTTTGGCCGCTCTGCCAAGGGTTCCCGGGGTGTTTGCTGCATATTCTAAAAACAGGGAGCGGTTCAGCCCACTGCCTCACTGCTGGAGGCGGCATCGGAGGAAGCGCTCTCCCCGCCCTCGCTCTGGGCGGCCAGTTCCTCCGACGTGGGGCCCGGATAGGTGGAAATTGTCACGCTCTCGATGGTGATGGTGTCCTCCTCGGTGGGGCGCCAGGTGTCACTGCCGTCCTCGCCCTTTTCCGTCTCCACGCAGGCCATCTTGTCCACCACGTCCATACCCTGGTAGACCTGGCCGAACACCGTGTCGGTGTTGTCCAGATAGGGCAGGCCGCCCGCCGCCGCGTAGGCCGCGATCTGGGATTCGCTGTAGCCGTTCTGGGCCAGCTGGTCCTGCTGGGTCTTGTCCACACTGTCGGGCAGCGCCGCCACAAAGTAGAACTGGCTGTTGCCGCCCGTGGCATCGCCCCCCGAGGCAAAGGCCGCGCAAAGTGCCCCCGCGTAGTGCTTCAGGCTGGCATCCGCTTCCAGCGGGTAGGGGTTGTTGCTCCAGATGGTGGAGCCTCCGGTCCCGGTGCCGGTGGCATCGCCCCCCTGCACCGCAAAGCCGTACTGGCTGCGCCAGATGACGGTGCCGTTATAGTAGCCCGTGCGGGCCAACCCCACAAAGTTGTACACCGCCATGGGCGCCGCATCCGGGTAGAGCACCGCCCGCACCTCACCCAGATTCGTGGTGAAGATGGCGATGAGGTCCCCGTCGGCGGGGGCGGCGAACTGCCGCTCCTCGCTGGTCACTTCAGGCCGATTGGGCGCGGTTTTTCCGCTGCCGCCGCAGCCGCACAGCAGCACCAGCAGCAGCGACAAAACCACACAGACCGTCTTTTTCATGGCGGAACCTCCCCGGGCGAAAAAATTTCTAATTAGCCATAGTATACCACACTTTACGCATCATGAACACCCTTGACGTTTCCATAAAAAAAGGGTACACTAGAGGCAGTAAAAATTCCAAACACAGGAGGGACGATCATGTCTGACGAACTGAGCCCCGAAATGCTGGAAGAAGCCAAGCCCGACCTGCTGACCCTGGAGGATGAGGACGGACAGGAAGTCACCTTTGAAGTCATTGATGCCACCGAAGTCAACGGCACCCGCTATCTGGCCGTCATCCCCTACCAGGAGGATCCCGCCAGCCTGCAGGAGGACGCCGAACTGATCCTCATGCGCATCGGCACTGACGACGAAGGCGAATATATGGACATCGTGGACGATGACGAAGAGTTGCTGACTGTGGGCAAGGTCTTTGAAGAGCGGCTGCGTGCCATGTACGATATCGACGATTCCGAACTGGACTGAGTTTTCGTACCCACCCCTGCGAGGTTCGATTTGTTGTGGCCTTTATAGAATCCTACTAATCAAATATTGGGAGCCCGGGTCGGATGCCGGACCGCAGACCTCCCGCTTCGGCGGAAGAAGGGAGTGGAAACGCACCCGTAGGGCACCCACCTGCCTGTACCGGTAGGTTTTGATTGGCTGCAGACGGCCAAGCGGGGGTTTTTCTGACATTTCACCCGGACAGCGTATACCTGTCCGGGTTTTTGGGTGATTTTTACAAAAGGGAGGTTGTTTCATGGCAGAGAGAATCGCTGTCGGGGACAAGCTCCCTTTCTTTTTGTATGACACTCCCTACAGCGCCCAGAACCGGTTCCGCGACCTGCTGGCTGCCAAAAGCCCTCTGGTGCTGATCTTCATGGCCAACTTCGGCCATCCCATTACCCGCACCTTCGCCAGCCGCTACGCGGAGACCTACGGCGCGCTGCGGGATGGCGCCCTGGCGCTGGTGGTACGGTCCCGGGCCGACAAGCTCTCCCGCAGCATCGGTCCCGACACGCTGCCCTATCCCCTGCTCTGCGACGCCGATGGCGTGCTCTACGAGTACCTGGACATTCCCCAGAACAGCAGCACGCTGATGACCTATTCCCTGGAGGGCTGGCGCATCCTGCGGCAGGCCCGCAAACAGGGCTACCGTGCCGTCAAGGGGGCTCCCCAGCAGCTGCCGCTGACGCTGATTCTGGACCGGGACGGCACCGTGCTGTTCTGCCACTACGGCGCCAGCCTGACCGATGTGCCGGAGGACTGCGAGGCCATCCAGAGCCTGCTGGAGGAGCTGGACCTGACGCCGGAAGAGCCCGAGATCGACGCCCGGGCCTTCCACCAAGTCTACGACACCCACAGCGAGGCCGTCCCGGAGGAGGAGCCGGAGGAACCCACCCGTCGTTCCCGGCGCAGCCGTCACGGACGGCGCCGCCCCGCCGCCGTGGATGATTTCGGTCCCACGGAATCCATCCGGGAATACAATACCCCCGAGCTGGACAAGACCTCGGTGGTCAGCCTCTTTGACGACCCTTACGGGGATGACTGAGTTTTTTACCTGTCCAGACAACAACCCCCGCCGGTACTGCACCGGCGGGGGTTTTGCTGTTGTTCGGTTACCGTGAAGAGTCCGCTTTCCGTTTGCCGTAGATGCACTGATCATGCAGCCGGCCCTTTTTGAAGATGGCATCCCGCATCAGCCCTTCCGCCCGAAAGCCGTTTTTCTCCAGAACGCGGCGGGAGGCCATATTGTCGGCATAGACCAGGCCGGTGATCCGCACGATGTCCAGCTGTGCGAAGGCCAGGTCACAGACCTGGCGGACCGCCTCGGTCATGATACCCCGGGACCACAGGCCGTTCACAAGGAAATAGCCGATATCGGCATCCTTGCGGTAGACATCCTCCTTCTGGTCCACCGAAACCGTTCCCACGACCTGCCCGTCCACAACGATGGCCCGGAAAATGCCGTTTTTGCCGTCCCGTGCCATCACGCTGTGCAGCCACTGGTCAGCATCCGCCACAGTATAGGGATCGGGCAGCCGGTCCGACAGAAAGCTGCGGTCCACCCCGTTGCCGATGGCCGACAGTGCCGCCCGGTCCCCCGGTGCCCACCGTTTCAGCTCTATTTTCATCCTTTCCACCGCCTTTTCACGCCAGCGCCGCTTTGGCAGCACGCACCGCCTCGGCGTCGGTCTCCTGGATATGCCATTCGTCCAGCCCGGGCAGGCCCATGGGCACGCCCTCCCTGCGGAAGCGCATGCCGCTTTCCCGCAGCGTTTTGCCGCTCATATGAAAAGCCCGCGCCCCCGGCAGCGCCGCCCGCAGTTCCCGGATGACCGCGGCATTCACCCCTGCGCCGATCAGCACCTCCGGGCCATTCAGCTCTTCCCGCAGTGCCAGCAGGCTGGCCAGCGTCGCCTTGCCCTCCCGGCAGGACGCCGCCGCGCCGCTGGTGAGCACCGTGTCCAGTCCCAGCGCCGCCGCCGCGCGGTAGACCCGGACAGGGTCAGCCGCCACATCGATGCAGCGGTGCAGCGTGACAGGCTTGTCCCCGCAGGCATTCAGTAACTGCTCCATAGCCCGGCTGTCCAGCGCGCCTTCCGGCGTCAGGGCGCCCAACACAAAACCGTCCGCACCGGCCGCCCGCAGATGGCGGATCTGGGCGCACATCAGCTGGATTTCATCCTCTGTGTAGAGGAAATCCCCCGGCCGGGGGCGCATCAGGCAACGAACCGGCAGCGGGCAGGTAGCTTTGATCTGCTCCAGCAGTTCCCCGTAGGGGCTCAGTCCGCCCACCGCCAGCGCGCTGCAAAGCTCCAGACGGTCCGCACCGCCTGCCATGGCGGCCTTGGCCGAGGCAAGACTGTCCACACATACTTCCAGGATTTTTTTCATGGTTGGCACGCTCCTTTGGAAGCATTGTAGCATAGCCCCACACAAACAACAAGCCCCGGACACAGTGTGTCCGGGGCTTGCCGCGTTATATGCAGTACCCGCACCTGGGCAGGGATACTCAACTTTCAGGCCGCACGGCCGCCGCGCACCACACGCAGCTGGACCGGACGGGCCGGCACGGTCGCAGGCTCCTCCTTCTCCTGGGGCGGCAGCAGCATGCCGCAGGCTCCATTCAGGATCGTCAGGCCCGCTATTCCCAGCACAACGGCTGCCCACACCGGCAGCTGCCCGGCCGCTGCAGCCGGAACCAGCACCAGGAACAGCAGCGCCGATGCCGTCGCCGCCAGCTTGCCTACCAACGCCTTCCACCATGCCTGTTTCATCCTGAATTCCTCCTTCTATTCTTGTCAGGGTTCTCACCCGCCGCAAACGCAAGAGACAACCATTCGTTGTTTGTTGTCTCTACTATAATACTACTTTTAGTTGTTGTCAAGGAGTTTTTACAACTTTATTTTGAGTTATTTTGGATTTATCTCTTTACAAAGACCACGTTGGGTTGTATAATGAATCTAACAAATGGATTTCCTATTCCTCACCCTGTTTACAAGTAAGGAGTTCCGCCATGTTTGCAGATCGTCTGAAAGAGGCCCGCAAGGCCAAAAAGTACAGCCAGGCCGAGATTTCCCGGATGCTGGGCGTCACCCAGCAGGCTGTGGGTAAGTGGGAAGCCGGTCGTTCCACCCCGGACCCGCAGACGGTGGCCCGTCTGGCCGAAATCCTGGACACCACCGCCGATGTGCTGCTGGGTCTGCAGCAGAGCCCTGCCGACTCCCCCGCCGTGGGCCGTTACGCTTTCAGCCGCTATGCCGAATGCCTGATCCCTGTGGTGGGCACCGTCCGGGCCGGTTACGGCGCCCTCGCCTTTGAGGAGGACTACGGCAAGGAGTATGCCAGCGTCAAGGACCCGCAGAACTATTTCTATCTGGTGGTCAAGGGCGACAGCATGGAGCCGCGGATCTCTGACGGCGACCTGGCGCTGGTCCACCGCCAGAACACACTGGATAACGGCGACCTGGGGGTGCTGGTGTACGGCGCCGACGGTGAAGGCACTTTAAAGAAGTACATCCAGCGCGGCAATTCGGTGGTGCTGCACCCCTTCAACCCTGCCTACGAGGAACTGGTCATCAAGGGCGAAGATCTCGATCACCTGTACATTGCCGGCAAAGTGGTGGAGACCAAAGCCAAGTGGTGATTTCCCGCTGACACGGTTATTGTAGCAGTTCCCGCATCCTATAATCGGGACTTTTGAATCCCGTTCACAGAGAAAATGCTGCCCGCGGCACGGCTTGCAAGACAAGCCTATGCGGCGGGCTGTATTTTTTATACCTTTTTTCAGGAGAAAGATACCATGGACCTGGGTGAAAAACTGGAAATCCTGGCCGACAGTGCCAAATACGACGTGGCCTGCACCTCCAGCGGTGTGGACCGTCCGGGGCGGCACGGCAGTCTGGGCAGCTGCGCGGCCGCCGGCATCTGCCATGCCTTTACCCCCGACGGGCGCTGTGTCTCGCTGCTCAAGGTGCTGTACTCCAACGCCTGCTCCTACGATTGCCGCTACTGTGTCAATCGGCGTTCCAACGACCGTCCCCGGGCCACCTTCACGCCCCGGGAACTGGCCGACCTGACCATCGGTTTTTACCGCCGCAACTACATCGAGGGGCTGTTTCTGTCCAGTGCGGTGCTGGGTACCCCCGACCGCACCATGGAACTGATGATCGAGGCGCTGCGCATCCTGCGGCAGGAGTACCATTTCAACGGGTATATCCATGCCAAGACCATTCCCGGAGCCGATCCGCTGCTGGTGGAGCGCATCGGACTGCTGGCGGACAGGCTTTCCGTCAACATCGAATTGCCCAGCGAGACCAGTCTGAACCAGCTGGCACCTGACAAGAAAAAGAGCGCCATTCTGCGGCCCATGGGCCAGATCGCTGTCAAAAGTGCCGAGAGCCGGCGGGAGCTGGCCGTCTACAAGCGGGCCCCGGCCTTTGCCCCGGCCGGGCAGAGCACCCAGATGATCATCGGTGCCACGCCGGAAAACGATCTGCACATTCTGAATCTCACCGAGGGGTTATACAAAAAATACGCGCTGAAGCGCGTCTTCTTCTCCGCCTATCTGCCGGTGGTGGCTGACGAGCACCTGCCGGCCCTTTCCACCCGGCCGCCGCTGCTGCGGGAACACCGCCTCTACCAGGCGGACTGGCTGCTGCGGTACTACCATTTTTCTGCCGGGGAATTGCTCAACGAGGAGGAGCCCAACTTTGATCCCTATCTGGACCCCAAATGCAACTGGGCCCTGCGGCACTCCGAGTTCTTCCCGGTGGAAGTCAACCGGGCCAGCCGGGCCGAACTGCTGCGGGTGCCAGGCATCGGCCCCAAAAGCGCCACCCGGATTGTCCAGGCCCGCCGCCTCCAGACGCTGGGACTGCCGGAACTCAAGCGCATCGGGGTGGTGCTCAAACGGGCCCAGTATTTCATCACCTGCAGCGGCCACACCCCCGGCCACGGCACCCGGGCCGAGATTGCCGGGGCACTGCTGGACCCCAAGGCCTTTGGTGTGGGAATGCAGCAATTGAGCCTGGACGATTTTGCGGCCAAACCGCTGCCGTCGGCGGCACCGGCCGTTCATCAGCTGGCCGACCACGGCATGGACGCCCGCCAGGCGGCCCGCCTGGTGCGGGAGGAGGCGCTGACATGCCTTACCAAGCGAATGTAACCGACACAGCCTACCACTATGACGGCAGTTTTCCGGGGTTCTTGTGCTGCATTTTCGAGAGCTTCTCCCGCCGGGAGATCCCTGCCGCCGTCTGTCCGCCCCAGGAATCCCAGATGACGCTGTTCGGCGTGCGGGAGATTGTCACCGACCTTTCCCATGCCCGGCGTGTGGCGGCCGGGCTGGAACGGCTGGGACCGGTGATACGGGACCGCCTCACCACGGGATTTCTCTGCACCGATCCGGGCAAGGACCTGAAGCTTCTGCGCTTCGCCCGGCTCTGTTTTGATGTGGGCCCCCGGGCCGCCCAGATGCTGGGCCATGCCGATGCGGCCGATGCTTTCGCCATCGAGCGGGCCGTCAACTGTGAGGCCCACCGCTATATTGAATTCATCCGGTTCGAGGAGCGGGACGGTATGCTGGGCACCGTCATCCATCCCAAGCACCAGGTGCTGCCCCTTTTGCGGGGGCACTTCTGCAGCCGCCTGCCCGACGAGGATTTTCTCATCTTCGACGCCACCCACGGCACCGCCCTGCTGCGCCGCAACCGTCGGGTGGAATACCTGGCCATGGACCACTACACCCCCGCCGCCGACGCGGAGGAACTGAACTGGCAGTCCCTGTGGAAGCGTTTCTTCAAGGCGCTGACCATTGAGGAGCGGCGCAACGAAAGGCTGCAGCAGAACCATGTGTTCAAGCGGTTCTGGCCCGATATGTGCGAGATGCAGCCCGATCTGCCCGGTGCGCAGGCCACTCACTCATAATCATATTCGGGGTTGGCGGCCTGATACTCTCCCAGCCAGCGAAGCAAACGCTCAATGTCGGCGTAACCGATACGGTCGGTGTCCGCCAGGGCGCGCACCATGCGGCGCAGGTCGCCTCCGTACAGCGTTTTCAGGTGGGCCTCGCTGACCGCCCCACAGTAGGTCAGCCGCCGCACCAGTGGGGTGTACAGGTTGCGGTTGCCCTGCTTTTCCGGGCGGACAAAGGACTTCTTCTCCAGCCGCAGCAGAAAATTCAGCAGCGTGGTGTCCGCCCAGCGGCATTCCGGTGGCAGCTTGGCCGCGATCTCCCTCCGGGTGGCCGCCCGGCCGCAGTCCCACAGCGCCACCATCACCTGTTCTTCCCGACGCGATAAAATCTCCATGTCTGCCCCTCTTTCTACATTTGTAGTAATATTCTGCATTTTATTTTACATTTGTAGTAGTTAAATTGTCCATAGGGCAGATTGCACAAATTACAGCCTTTGTTTTGTATCTGTATACGGGTTTTCTTTTACATTTGTAGTATATACTGTTTTCGCCGGGAAAACAGTTTGCCGTTTTACAGAAACACCCCGTCTTTGGGCCGCCTTTTTTCGGGATTTTGCCCGCTTGCCGCCCTTTTGGCATCTTCGTATAATAAATGCATAGCCGCTGCGGCGCGGCGCAAGGCAGCCGCGGAACCGGCTGCCTTTTGAATTGTGAAACGGAGGAGACCATCATGGCAAGAGTATACAACTTCAGCGCCGGCCCGTCGATGCTGCCGGAATCTGTTCTGAAAACCGCCCAGGTGGAACTGCTGGATTACCACGGTTCCGGCATGAGCGTGATGGAGATGAGCCATCGCAGCAAATGGTTTGACGAGATCATCCAGAATACCGAGGCGTCCCTGCGCCGGGTGCTGAATATCCCCGACAATTATAAAGTGGGCTTCTTCCAGGGCGGCGCCACCCAGCAGTTCGCCATGGTGCCACTGAACTTCCTGACCACCGGCACCGCCGATTACCTGGTCACCGGCAACTTCAGCAAGAAGGCCGCCGAGGAATGCGCCAAGTTCGGCACGGCCCGCATCGCCGCCAGCAGCAAGGACAAGAACTTCACCTACATTCCCGACGTGAAGGCCATCGACTACGACCCCAACGCCAGCTATATCCACATCTGCCAGAACAACACCATCTTCGGCACCAAGTACCGGGAGGTCCCCCAGGTGGAGGGCATTCCCCTGGTGGCGGACATGAGCTCGATGATCTGCTCCGAGCCGGTGGATGTAAGCAAATACGGTGTCATCTATTTCGGCGTGCAGAAGAACATCGCCCCCGCCGGCATGGCCATCGCCATTGTCCGGGAGGACCTGCTGGGCAAGAGCGCCAAGGGCATCACGCCCGAGCAGATTCCCACCATGATGAACTACACCACCCTGCTGGCCAAGGACAGCATGTACAACACCCCGCCCTGCTGGTGCATCTACATGACCGGCCTGGTCATGGACTACCTGGAGCATGAGGTGGGCGGCCTGGAAGAGATGAAGCGCCGCAACGAGGCCAAGGCCAAGGTGCTCTACGACTATCTGGACAGCCAGGACTTCTACCACAACCCCGTGGAGAAGGAATACCGCAGCCTGATGAACGTGACCTTCACCAGCCCCGACCCCGACACCGACAAGGCCTTCTGCGCCGCCGCCACCGAGGCAGGGTTCGTCAACCTGAAGGGCCATCGTCTGGTGGGCGGCATGCGGGCCTCCATCTACAACGCCATGCCCGCCGAAGGCGTGGACAAACTGGTCGTCTTCATGGAGAAGTTCCGCAAAGAGCACCAATAACCGGGGAGAGGAAGCACAACTATGTATACCATCAAAACACTGAACGCCATTTCGCCCACTGGCCTGGCCAAGCTGCCGGCCAACCAGTTTGAGATCGACAATGAAGCCACCGCTCCCCAGGGAATCCTGGTGCGCAGTGCCGACATGCATGACGCGCCCCTGCCCGAGAGCCTGCTGGCCATCGCCCGGGCGGGTGCCGGCACCAACAACATTCCCATCGAGGAATGCACCAACGCCGGCATCGTGGTCTTCAACACGCCGGGCGCCAACGCCAACGCCGTGGCGGAACTGGTGGTGGGTGCCCTCATCGCCGGCAGCCGCAACATGGTGGACGCCGTCCACTGGGCCCAGGGCCTGAAAGGCCGGGACACCATCGCCAAGGACGTGGAGAAGGGCAAGAAACAGTTTGTGGGCCCCGAACTGCGGGGCAAGACGCTGGGCGTCATCGGCCTGGGTGCCATCGGTTCCCGGGTAGCCAACGCTGCCGTGTCCCTGGGCATGGAAGTGCTGGGCTATGACCCCTACATCTCCATCGACGCCGCCTGGAGCCTCTCCCGCAGCGTGCAGCACTGTGTGTCGCTGGGTGATATGCTGCCCCGCTGTGATTACCTGACCATCCATGTGCCCTATCTGCCCACCACCCGCCACACCATCAACGCCCAGACGCTGGCCATGTGCAAGGACGGCGTGCGGGTGCTGAACTTCGCCCGCGGTGAACTGGTGGACAACACTGCTCTGCTGGACGCCCTGGACAGCGGCAAGGTGGCCCACTACTTCTGTGACTTCCCCACCGAGGAGCTGCTGGGCGTCAAGGGCGTGGAGTGCACGCCCCACCTGGGCGCCAGCACCCCCGAGAGTGAGACCAACTGCGCCGTCATGGCTGCCGCCGAGCTCAGCGACTACCTGAAGAACGGCAACATCACCCACAGCGTCAACCTGCCCGATGTGAGCCAGCCCCGCGTGGGCGGCCGCCGCATCTGCATCATCCACAAGAATACGCCGGGCGCCATCTCGGCCATCACCGGCATCCTGACCGCCGCCCACCTGAACATCGAAAACATGGTGAACAAGAGCAAGAAGGACATTGCCTACACCCTGCTGGATGTGACCGGTGAGATCACCGACACCCTGGCCGCCGAACTCAGCGGCATCGAGCCGGCCATCCGCGTGCGCGTTCTGTAAGTTTTTCCCAAACAGCAAAAGCTCCCGGCAACCCGCCGGGAGCTTTTCCGTTACCAGTGCATCTGCTGAACGGCCTTGTCCAGGTCCACCAGCGTCTTTTCGGCGCCTTTGGTCAGCTTGTGGACGGTCTTGCGCATCTGACGGCGGTCCTGGGTGGCCATACCCATCACCGCGGCGCCCACCGCCATGCCCACTGCCGCCGAAGCCATTGTGGAAAGATTCATACTGTGCCCCTCCTTTGCTTTTCAGGTACGGCCTTAGCATGTGTTGTTTCCGCCGTTTTATGCGGGATTTGCTCCCAAAAATGGGCTGAAAAGTTTTCTTTCGCCCCGATACGCCTTTTTTTGTGGGGCCGTTTGTGATAGAATCGTAGAGAAATCACACAACAGAAGGATCTTTGTCTATGTCCAATGCTCCCAAAACCGTATTAGCCATCCATGATCTGCCCGGATTCGGACGGGCAGCACTCTCGGTCATTGTGCCGGTGCTGTCCTGCCTGGGCGTGCAGGCGGTGGCCCTGCCCACCGCAGTCCTCTCCAGCCACACGGGCGGACTGGGCACGCCGGCCAAAATGTCCAATCCCGGCTACGGTCCCGCCGCTCTGGCCCACTACCACCGGCTGGGCCTGCACTTTGACTGCATCTACTCCGGGTACTTATCCGATCCCGCCCAGGCCAAACTGGTGGAACAGGCCTTTGAACTGTGGCCCCAGGCCTTCAAGGTGGTGGACCCCGTCCTGGGGGACGGCGGCCGTCTGTACAAAGGTCTCGGCGCCGAGATGGTGCCCGCCATGTACAATCTGTGCAGCAAGGCCGACCTCATCACCCCCAACGTGACCGAGGCTGCCCTGCTGCTGGGCGACCCGCTGCCCGGGGTGGGCAGCGCCGAACAGGCCGCCGAGCAGACCGCCCGGCTGACCCGCATCGCTCCCCAGGTGGTGGTCACCGGCGTGACCGGCGTTTCGGGCGGACGGTGCATCGGCTGTGTGGGTGCCGCCCGGGGCGGGCAGGGGTACTTTGTAAAAACTCCGCTGATTCCCCGGATGTACCACGGTACCGGCGACATCTTCGGCGCCGTGCTGGTGGGGCGGATCCTCCAGGGCAACGTGCCCCAGGCCGCCGTGCAGGCAGCCGCCGCCTTTGTGGCGGACTGCATCCGGATGACGCCGGAGGGTGCCGACGAACGGCTGGGCGTCTGGCTGGAAGCAGCCCTGCCCGGACTGATGGTGCAGTGAGGCTGCCCGCCCGCTGCCGGAAAAAACAGGAAGTGAAACTATGCCAACGGTAAACATTGTGCTGGTGGAGCCGCAGATTCCCCAGAACTCCGGCAATATTGCGCGTACCTGCGCGGTAACCGGAGCACGGCTCCACATGGTGGGGCCCATGGGCTTCACCATCGACGACAAAAAATTAAAGCGTGCCGGTCTTGACTATTGGCACCAGCTTGATATAACATATTATCAGGACCTTGCGGACTTTTTCAGCAAAAACAAGGGGCCGTTCTTTTATTTCACCTCCAAGGGGCCGCGCCGCCATGTGGATGTCGCCTACCCTGACGGTTCCTATCTGGTCTTTGGCCGCGAGGACGCCGGCCTGCCCGAAGAACTGCTGGTCCGGCACGAAGCGGACTGTGTGCGCATGCCCATGCGGCGCGGGGAACGCTGTTTGAACCTTTCCAACGCGGTGGCGGTGGGTGTCTATGAGGTGCTGCGGCAATGGGATTTTGCAGGCCTTGAAACCCACGGACAGCTGACGCGGTATGAATGGAGTGAGGATGTACAATGAGCAAAATCGGATTTTTGACGGACTCTTCCGCGGATATTCCCCAGGAACTGGCGGAGAAATACGGCATCGAGGTGGTGGGCTTCCCCATCAACGTGGACGGTACCGAGTACATTGAGCGCCGGGATTTCACCAACGATCAGTTCTATCAGATCATGCGGGACGCCCAGGGCGTGCCCACCACGGCGGCCATCACCCAGCTGCAGTGGTGTGAGATCTACGCGCGCTATGTGGACGAAGGCTACACCGATCTGGTCCACCTGAGCATCAACAGCAACGGTTCCAGCACCTACAACAACGCCCTGAAGGCGGTGGAGATGCTGGCCGAGGAGCGCCCCGGCCACCAGCTGCGCATCCAGGTGCTGGACAGCCACACCTATTCCATGGTGTTCGGCTGGCATCTGTGCGAGTGCGCCCGCAAGGTGCGCAACGGCGGTGAGCTTTCCACCTGCATCGACGAAATGATGTACAATCTGGACTGCGCGGAAGTCTGCCTGGCCGCCTACAGCCTGAAGCAGATGAAGAAGTCCGGCCGTGTGAGCGCGGCGGCCGCCGTGGTGGGCGACCTGCTGGGCATCCGGCCCATCATCAGCCTGAACGAGGGCGTTTCCAAGGTGGAAGCCAAGGTGCGCGGCGATGCTGCCGTGCCGCCGGCCATGGTCAAGTGGGTATCCAGCCGGGTGGACAATGTGCGGGATATGCCCTACATCGTGGGCTACACCTCCAGCAAGGAAAAGCGGGATGAGCTGGTCAAGCTCTGCAAGAAGACCTTCGGCCATGCGCCGCTGACCACCTTTCAGCTGGGCGCGGCCGTCAGTGCCAACACCGGCCCCGACGCCATCGCCATTGCTTTCAAGGGGCATCCCCGCCATCTGGAGGCCTACGCCCCCCAGCTTCCGTAAGAAAAATACCGCACCGGGAGAGACTTCGGTCTCTCCCGGTTTTGCTTTGTCCGCCTTGCGCCTGCCCTGAAACTCTGCTATAATACAATCATTCTGAATGAGGGGGTCTATCGTACCATGAAAGCAGTTATCACCGTCATCGGCCACGACACCGTGGGCGTCGTCGCCAAGGTCAGCGCGGTCTGCGCCGAACTCAATATCAACATCGAGGACATCTCCCAGTCCATCATGCAGGAGATGTTCTGCATGATCATGCTGGTGAGCCTGAACCACTGCACCGCCGACCCCGCCGCCGTGCGCGACCGTTTTGCCGCCCTGGGCGAAGAGATGAAGATGCAGGTCACCGTGACCCGCCAGGAAGTCTTTGACGCGATGCACACCATCTGACGGGGAGGACGAAAAGAAGCATGAGAATTCTGAACAGCAGCGACATTCTCGAGACCATCGAGATGCTGACCGCCGAAAATCTGGATGTACGCACCGTCACCATGGGCATCAGCCTGCTGGACTGCATCGACCCCGACGGCGACAAAGCCTGTGAGAAAATCTACAACAAGATCGTCCGCCTGGCCGGCAACCTGGTGCCCGTGGTGGACGGCATCAGCGCCGAGTACGGCGTGCCCATCGTCAACAAGCGGGTCAGCGTGACGCCCATCGCCATGCTGCTGGGCGCCGCTCCCGACGCCGACCCGGTGGCCTACGCCAAGGCGCTGGACCGCGCCGCCAAGACCATCGGCGTCAATTTCATCGGCGGCTTCGGTGCCCTGGTACACAAGGGCTTTTCGGCCGGTGACAAGCGGCTGATCGAAGCCATTCCCCAGGCCCTGGCCGAGACCGATCTGGTCTGTTCCAGCGTCAACGTGGGCTCCACCAAATCCGGCATCAACATGGATGCCGTCCGGCTGATGGGCCAGGTAGTCCGCCAGACTGCCGAGCGCACCAAGGACAACATGTGCATGGGCGATGCCAAGCTGGTGGTCTTCTGCAACGCACCGGAGGATAACCCCTTCATGGCCGGTGCCTTCCACGGTCCCGGTGAGCCGGACTGCGAGATTCACGTGGGCGTTTCCGGCCCCGGTGCGGTGCGCGCCGCCCTGGCCAAACTGCCCAAGGACGCCCCCATGGACGAGGTGGCGGAGCTGGTCAAGCGCACCGCCTTCAAGATCACCCGCCTGGGCCAGCTGGTGGCCAACCTGGCCAGCGAGCGGCTGGGCGTGCCCGCCGGCATCATCGATCTGTCGCTGGCCCCCACCCCCGCCATCGGCGACAGCGTGGCCAATATCCTGGAGGAGATGGGCCTGGAGAGCTGCGGCTGCTGCGGCACCACCGCCTGCCTGGCCCTGCTCAACGATGCCGTCAAGAAGGGCGGCGTCATGGCCTCCAACCATGTGGGCGGCCTGTCGGGCGCCTTCATCCCGGTGTCGGAGGATGACGGCATGATCCAGGCCGCCAACTGCGGCAGCCTGACGCTGGAAAAGCTGGAAGCCATGACCGCCGTCTGCTCGGTGGGCATCGACATGGTGGTCATCCCCGGCGATACCTCCGCCGAGGTCATCAGCGGCCTGATCGCCGACGAAGCCGCCATCGGCATGGTGAACAGTAAGACCACCGCCGTCCGCGTAATTCCCGCCATCGGCCACCAGGCCGGCGACGTGCTGGACTTCGGCGGCCTGCTGGGCCACGCCCCCATCATGCCCATCAGCAAGTACAGCCCCGCCGTCATGATCCATCGCGGTGGCCGGATCCCCGCCCCCATGCAGGCACTGAAAAACTGAAAATGGCAAAGAAAAAGCGCCTTTCCCCACGGGGAAAGGCGCTTTTTCGTATGATGTTATTGCTCTGTCCAGACCTCGCGGATGGCGTTCAGGGCGTTGAAGAGCCGCGGCACGCCCATATAGGGCATGGCGTGGACCAGCGCCGCCAGGATGCGGTCCCGGCTGTTGCCGGCCTTCTCGGCGCCCGCCACGTGGGCCTTGACCTGTACCTCGGCGCCGCCCAGGGCCGCCAGCATGACGACGGTCAGCAGCTCCCGCCGGGCCCCGTCCAGACCGTTGCGGGTGGCGAAATCCCCGAAGCAGAACTCGGTCAGGAACCGCGGGATGGCCTCGGCGTAGACTTCCGGCAGATCGGCGTAGCGGTCGGCGATCTCGGTGCCGTAGAGGGGCTCCTGCAGCGCCAGCCCTGCCTCATACCGGTCCTCCTCGGTCACGGTGCCCTGGGGTTCCAGCGGCAGCGCAATGCCGGCTGCCGTGAACGCCTCATTCATGGCGGCGATGGCGTTGAGGGTCTTGGGGAATCCGATGAAGGGGGCACACTGGTAGATGGCCTCCCGGATGGACACCGGCGTGCAGCCCGCGTTGAGGGCCGCCCCCACATGGGCCTTGAGCTGGGGCAGCGTCTGGTTGACAGCCAGCACCGTGACGGTCACCAGTTCCCGGTCCTCGTCGCTGAGCTGGCCGGTATAGCAGACCTCGCCGAAAATAAAGCGCTGGAGAATCTTCATGAATTCCGGGTCGGTGCCCTCATCCCCGGCCGGGGCGGCACCAAACAGGATGGCGAATTTTTCCGCACAGCGCTCGATACGATCTTCCATACAATAACCTCCTGACTTCCTCACAGTACATTTATCCTATCACTTAAAGTGCACTTGAAGTCAAGAGTTTTTTCTCAATCCAGGATCCGTCCGTCGGTGGAGATGGTCACCACCTGCCAGGGCAGGAACTTGCCGCTGGCCTGCAATGCCCGCTTGGCGGCCTGCTCCAGTCCGCCGCAGCAGGGCACCTCCATCCGCACCACTGTCACCTCCCGGATATCGTTGCGGCGCAGGATTTCAGTCAGCTTCTCGCTGTAGTCCACGCTGTCCAGCTTGGGGCAGCCCACCAGCGTGATGTGCCCGCGGATGAACCGCTCATGGAAGGCCGCGTAGGCATAGGCCGTGCAGTCCGCCGCGATGAGCAGCTTGGCACCGTCAAAGAAGGGCGCCTCGATGGGCACCAGCTTGATCTGCACCGGCCACTGGCGCAGGCGGCTGGGCGCTGCCGTGGGCAGTGCCGGTTCCTCCCCGCCCCCTGCCAGCGTCTGGGCCCGGCTGCCCGGGCATCCGGTGTGCAGGGCATGGGGTGCGCTGCCGGGACAGCCGCCGCCCGCCTGGGCTTTGCGCTGCTTGGCAGCCAGCACTGCCGCCTCGTCGTAGGGTGCGGCCTCCCGCTCCACAAAGGTGATGGCCCCGGTGGGACAGGTGGGAAGGCAGTCGCCCAGGCCGTCGCAGTAGTCGTCCCGCATCAGATGGGCCTTGCCGTCCACCATGGCGATGGCGCCCTCATGGCAGGCCGCGGCACAGGCACCGCAGCCGTTGCACTTGGTTTCGTCGATCTGAATGATCCGTCGTTTCATATTTTGCCTCCGTATTGACTTTGTGAGGTCAGTTTACTACAATAAGCCCAGAATGTATGTTGTAGTTACAACACAGCAGGAGGAAAACCATGGAAATTCAGGATCTGCCCCGCACCCCGCTGTTCCGCGGTCTGACCGACGGGGAGGTGCAGCGGGCGCTGACGGCGCTGGATGCCCGCCGCCAGCCCTTTCACAAGGAGGAACTGCTGCTGCAGGCCGGGCACAGCATCACCCACCTGGGTCTGGTGCTCCGCGGCCGGGTGCACATTGAACATCTGGACGTGTGGGGCAGCAAGACACTGCTGGGACAGGCCGGGGAGGGCGATCTCTTTGCCGAGACCTACGCCTGTCTGCCCGGCGAGGCCCTGCTGGTCAACGTGATGGCGGCCAGCGATGGCGAGGCGCTGTTCCTGGCGGCTGAACGGCTGCTCCATCCCGGCAACGAGCCCTGGCTGCAGCGGATGGCCCAGAACCTTTTGCAGATCGCCGCGCGGAAGAATCTGGGGCTGGCGCGGCGCAGCCTCTACACCGCCCCCAAGACCATCCGGGGCCGGGTCATGGCCTACTTTTCGGCGCTGGCCGTGCAGAACGGCGGACTGCAGTTCACGTTGCCCTTTG
This sequence comes from uncultured Subdoligranulum sp., assembly GCF_963931595.1. GTDB lineage: Bacteria > Bacillota > Clostridia > Oscillospirales > Ruminococcaceae > Gemmiger. The sequence goes on along the minus strand of NZ_OZ007030.1, from coordinate 535,285 downwards.
ACCGGCAGCAGCTGGCGGATTTTCTGGGAGTGGACCGCAGCGCCCTGAGCAGCACCCTCTCCCGCATGCAGCGGGACGGCCTGCTGACGCTGCAGCGGCGCACCGTGACGCTCCACACCGCGCCGGAGGAGTTTTCCCTGTAAGAGACAAAAACCGGGACACGGACTTAGAGGTCCGTGTCCCGGTTTGGTTTTGTTGTAAACAGATTACTTGGTGCCGAAGATGCGGTCGCCGGCGTCGCCCAGGCCGGGGACGATGTAGCCGTTGTCGTTCAGGCCCTCGTCCAGGGTGCCCACGTAGATATCCACGTCGGGATGGGCTTCATGCAGGGCCTTCATGCCCTCGGGAGCCGCGATGAGGCCGATGAACTTGATGTGCTTGGCGCCCCGCTTCTTGATCTGGGTGATGGCGTCGGAGGCACTGCCGCCGGTGGCCAGCATGGGATCCAGCACGATGACCTCGCGCTCATTGATGTCGCTGGGCAGCTTGCAGTAGTATTCCACCGGCTTCAGGGTCTCCTCGTCCCGGTAGAGGCCGATGTGGCCCACCTTGGCGGCGGGGATCAGGCGCAGCATGCCGTCCACCATGCCCAGGCCGGCGCGCAGGATGGGAACCAGCGCCAGCTTGCGGCCGGCCAGCACCTTGGTGCGGGCCAGGGCGATGGGGGTTTCCACTTCCACTTCCTCGGTGGGCAGGTCACGGGTGGCCTCGTAGCAGAGCAGCATGGCTACCTCGCTGGCCAGGTCACGGAATTCCTTGGTGCCGGTATTGCGGTCCCGCATCAGGCTGATCTTGTGCTGAATCAGGGGATGATCTACGATTTCGACAACGCTCATGGTACAGTCTCCTTGTCAAACAATTTTTATCGGCAGCCTGCCCGGCAGGCCAAAAAACAGATTTACTGGTTCTGCAGCGCCATCATCTTGTCGATGCGCGTCTGGTGACGGCCGCCCTCAAAAGGCGCGTTCAGGAAGGCGTCCACGATCTTGCAGCCAAGGCCCGTGCCCACCACGCGGCCGCCCAGGCACAGGGCGTTGGCGTTGTTGTGGCGACGGGTGAGCTCGGCGCTGAAGGTATCGCTGCAGCAGCAGGCGCGGATGCCCTGCATCTTGTTGGCACACATGGACATGCCCACGCCGGTACCGCAGCAGAGGATCACCAGCGCACAGCGGCCATCCTGCACCGCCTTGCAGCCCAGCACCGCGTAGTCGGGGTAGTCCACACTGGCGGTGGAATCGGTGCCGAAGTCCTCGTACGCCACGCCCAGTTCGTCCAGGTGGGCCTTGATGGCCTCTTTCAGTTCATAGCCGCCGTGATCGGCAGCCAGTGCGATCGGTTTGTCAAATTGCATTGGTCGTTTCCCCCTGTTGTTTTTCTCGCGCGGCCCGCTCCCGTTCCGCCTGGCTCAGCCGGTGATAGTCCGGCAGCAGCTGGGCGGGCGGCACACAGGCCCCCTGCTCCCACAGGGCTTTGGCGGCCAATGCCACCCCGGCCCCGCGCAGCACCTGCAGCGTGGGCGGGCAAACGGCCACACCCGGCACCTGTCCATAAGTATTGTAGCACAAAGCGGCACCGTCGCCAACAAAAAACAACGGTTTTTTACAGCTCTGTACAAATTTTTCCAGCGCCGTCACCGGTTCTGCCGCGTCGGGCGTCAGACGGCTGTGGCTTTCCAGATCAAAGGCCGCCCAGTACACCTGGCCGCGGCGGGCATCCTGGGCACCGATCACCGTCCCCTGCCCCGCCATGCCGTAGGCCAGCGCCGCCATGGTGGACACCGGCGCACAGGGGATCTGCCGCGGCAGCGCCAGTCCCTTGATCACCGAAAGCCCGATGCGCAGCCCCGTAAAGCTGCCGGGCCCGTTGGTAGCCGCCAGCAGATCCAGGTCTGCCACCGTCAGCCCGCAGGCGCGCAGCGCCGTATCGATCATGGGCAGCAGCGTCTCGCTGTGGGTCAGGCCGTTGTTGCACTGCGTTTCATACAGCAGCGTGTCGTCCCGTACCACAGCCACGGCCGCCGTCTTGCCCGCGGTATCCACCGCCAGTATATTCATAAAATCACCTGTACAATATGTACTATTTCCTATATTTTATTCAGATTGTATCACTGATCAATGGTGATACGCCGGGTGGTGTCGTCAATGCGCTGGATGTCGATGCGGATGGGATGCTCCTGGGCCAGCAGATCGGCGCAGTTTTCGCTCCACTCGCAGGCCACCACCGCCCCCATATCCAGATAATCATAGAACCCCGCCGATGCCAGGTCGTTTTCGGTATGGATGCGGTACAGATCAAAGTGCGCCAGCGGGCGCGGGCCCCGGTAGTAGTTCACAATGGCAAAGGTGGGGCTGCTCACCGGGTCGGTGCAGCCCAGGCCTTCGGCCAGCCCCTGGCAAAACGCCGTCTTGCCGGCCCCCAGTCCACCGGTAAAGGCAATGAGCGCCCCCGCCGGCAGCGTCCTGGCAAAACTGCGCCCCAGCGCTACCGTTTCTTCCCGGGAATGCGTGGTATATTCCTGCATGGCAGTCATACTCCTTGCTGTGTAGTCGTATTCATTATAGTACACAATGGGACATTTGTAAAATTTAATTCTCAGGCGTGGTCAAAATCCCGCTGTTGCGCTATAATAAGAGATATATCTGTGAAAGGAGCCGCTGTATGTATCCACTGATCCGCCGTTATCTGCGCCGCGTCGATGTACTGTATCTGGCTTTGTGCGTGCTGTGCTCGGCGCTCAGCGTGGTGGTGCTGGTCTCGCTGGGGTACAGCCAGCTGGGTTCCAACAACAAAGCCTCGGTGCAGGTCATCGCCAGTCTTTTGGGCGTCATGCTGGCCATCGTCTTCTCCACGGTGGATTACCGCGCCCTGGCCCGTGCCTGGCCCCTCCACGCCGTGGTGGCCTGGGGGCTGGTGCTGCCCACCCTGTTTTTCCACAACGTGAACTTCGGCGTGCTCACCATCGGCTTTGACGCCGGCGGCACCTCCAACTACAGCTGGTACCGGGTGGGCGGCATGACCTTCCAGCCGGCGGAGCTGGCCAAGATCAGTTTTATCCTGACGCTGGCTCTCCATCTGAGCCAGCTGCGCGGACAGGTCAACCGCCCGAAAAATCTGCTGCTATTGCTGTTGCACATCCTTGTGCCCCCCTTTTTGATCCACATCCAGGGGGACGACGGCACGGCGCTGGTCTTTCTGGGCATCGGACTGGTGATGCTCTACGCAGGCGGGATCTCCCACTGGCTGGTGGGCGGTGTCCTGGCAGCCGGGGTGGCAGGCGGCGGAGCGCTGCTGCTTCTCAAGCCCGATCTGCTCAAGGGGTATCAGTTCCAGCGGATCATGGCCATCCTCACCCCGGAGGACCCGGCCCTGTCGGACATCACCTACCAGCAGAACAAGGGCGCCATGGCCATCGGTACCGGCGGGCTGACCGGGCAGGGACTGTTCAGCGGTGACCATATCTTTGTACCCAACGCCTGGAACGATTTCATCTTTGCGTATCTTGCCAATGTGCTGGGGTTTGTGGGGGCCGCAGCCGCCCTGATCCTGCTGTTCGTCCTCTGCATGCGCACCCTGCGCACGGCACTGCGCAGTGCCGACGCCCTGGGCCGGTATATCTGCTCCGGCATCTTTGCTGCGCTGTTCGTGCAGTGCGTCATCAACCTGGGCATGAACCTGCAGGTGCTGCCGGTGATCGGCGTGACGCTGCCCTTCTTCTCGGCCGGCGGCTCCAGCGTAGTCATGATGTATCTCTGCGTGGGGCTGGTGCTCAGTGTGGGCATGCACGCCCGCAGCAGCCATCTGAAGGCGGGACCGGTGCTGTAACTCTATAAACTATGTAAGGCGGGCTGTTGCCCGCCTTTTTCAATGGGTATGAGGCTGTGCCTGGGGTTCGTCCCCCATAAAGAGGCTGGGTATCAGGCAGAGTGCGGCCACGCCCACCACAATGAAGATGGTGCGGGCCAGCCAGGTCAGGCTGCCGCCGGTGAACCATCCCACCGCGTTGAAGCCCCAGATGCCGTAGATGCCCCAGTTGATGCCGCCCACGATGGCGAGCAGCAGCAAAATCTTTTTGAACATGGACATACAAATTCCTCCTTTGGGTAGGAGTATGCCACCCGGAGGGGGAATTTATGCGCGGGGCAGTTGATACGCGTGTTCCGGTGCGGGTTCTTGCCTGTGAGCGGGTCGCCCTGTTCGGTCCTGCCTGTGTGCGCCCTCGCAGCTTTGCGCGTCACCTTTACCGCCGGTGGGGTCTCCCGAGGGTCGCCCTGTTCGCCCCCTCACTGCGTATGCCCCCACAGCTTTCTGCGTTCCCTTCCCCGCCGATGGGGTCTCCCGCGGGCTAACCAACAGTCCACTGGACTGTTGGTTCCGGCGCTGCGGCGCCGTCGCCCTGTTCGACCCCTCACCACGGCTATACAAAAAAGCGCCCCCAGGCGGGACACGCCTGGGGACGCCTTTTTGTATGCCGGTGGTGGGGGTCGAACCCACACGGATTTCTCCACACGATTTTGAGTCGCGGTCGTCTGCCAATTCCGACACACCGGCATTTATATTTTAATTTCCCTTGTGTCCCGCACATCTCAGATTTTGGAGGGATGTGCGGGAGGGATATTAAAACCAAATGAAAATATGAAGTTGTGAAAGCGCCGATTTATCAAGGGTTTTGCCAAGGCACCCAACATTCTACGAAGTAGATTTTGAGTCCGTCTCGTCTGCCAGTTCCAACACACCGGCCTGTAACTCTTGAATTATAAACGGTTTGCAGGGGAAAGTCAAGCCTGTTTGCCTGGTTACGTCAAATTTTGGTTGATGCCCTCTTGCAACTGCCTTTTTCCTTTGCTATAATAGCATTTTGTTGAGCAACTTAGGATTTTAGGCTCCGCTGCGATCTTCGCGGCGCAAACCGGTGTCAGGCTGGCGGTCTGGCATGCGGTCAAAATCTATCCGCCGGAGTGTTGTATGTATATTGCCCTTTTGTCCGTTGTCGCCATTGTGGCGGCTTTCCTGGCCGTTCGTCTGGCCCTGCCCCGCACCGATGGTCATGTGTCGGTCCAGCGTCTGGTGCGCTGCGCCGTCATCGCCGCCGTCTATGTGGTGCTCTGCCTGGTGCTGGCCCCCTTCAGCTACGGCGCTGTCCAGGTGCGCATCGCCGAGGCCCTCTGCCTGCTGCCCGTCTTCGGCGCCGAGTACATCATCGGCGTGACGCTGGGCTGCTTTCTGGCCAACCTGTTCGGCTCCACCATCATCGACGTGATCTTCGGCACCATCGCCACCCTGCTGGCCTGCCTGGTCACCTACCGCCTGCGCAACGTGCGCATCAAGGGCCTGGCCATTCCGGCTTCTCTGCCGCCGGTGCTCTTCAACGCCGTCATCGTCGGCATTGAGATCACCCTCTTCTTCACCGACTACACCGCCATGAGTGCTCCCGTCTGGCTGCTCTGCATCTCCAACGGCATCTCGGTGGGCATCGGCGAACTGATCAGCTGCACCATCCTGGGTGTGGCGCTGGTCAAACTCATTGAATCCAACACCGCTCTCAAGCGGATCTTTACCGAAAAATAATCTGAGGTAACACCCTATGCGCCCGGAACTGATTTTGTGGGATTGGAACGGTACCCTGCTGGATGATGTAGCCCTGTGCGTGGACGCGCTCAACCGTCTGCTGGCACGTTACGGCTATCCGCAGCGGTACGACCGCGATCAGTACCGGGCGATTTTTGGTTTCCCGGTGCAGGACTACTACACCCGCGCCGGGTTTGATTTTTCCCGCGACAGCTTCGACGAGCTGGCCGTCAGTTTTATGGAGGACTACATCCCCGCCAGCGAGGCCTGTCCCCTGGCGGACGGCGCCCGGGAAGCCCTGGACGCCTTTGCCCGGGCCGGGCTGCGGCAGGTGATCCTGTCGGCCAGCCCCATCACCACGCTGCGCCATCAGGTGCAGGCCCGGGGCGTGACCGGGTATTTTGACCGGCTGCTGGGTCTTGGCGACATCTACGCCAAAAGCAAGGCGGACCTGGGGCTGCAGTATCTGCGGGAAACGGGCTTTGACCCCGCCCGCGCCGTGATGATCGGCGACTCCACCCACGATTTTGAGGTAGCCCGGGCGCTGGGCGTGCCTTGCGTGCTGCAGTCCGCCGGGCACCAACCGCCGGAAGTGCTGCGCCGGACCGGGGCCCCGGTGGTGCCGGGCCTGCGCGAAGCGGCGAAATTGATTCTGGAAGGGGAAAACAACAATGTCTGATCGGGTAAAAGGCGCCTGCCTGACCATGGGCGGCGCGGCCTGCTGGGGTGTATCCGGCTGTATGGGCCAGTATCTCTTCACGCGGGAGAACATGGACTCCACCTGGCTGGTGCCCATCCGCCTGTTCCTGGCGGGGCTGCTACTCTGCGGTTTTTACTTTTTCAAGGACCGCAAGCTGCTGTTCGACCCCTGGAACGTGAAGAAGAACCCCCGCAACGCCCTGGACCTGGTGATCTACGGTGTGGCCGGTGTCAGCTGCTGCCAGTTCCTCTACTTTCTGACCATCCAGCTGTCCACCGCCGGCATTGCCACCATCCTGCAGGACCTCTCCCCCGTGCTGATTCTGCTGGTGCTCTGCCTGCAGCAGCACCGCGCCCCCCGGCTGTTTGAACTCTGCTCCATTCTGCTGGCCCTGGTGGGCGTCTTCCTGCTCACCACCCACGGCAGCTTCACCAGCCTGGCCATCAGTCCCGCCGCCCTCATTGCGGGCATCGTCTGCGCCGGCACGGTGGTCATCTACACCATGTGGCCCAAAAACCTCCAGGCCCAGTACCCCACCCCCATGCTCCAGGGCTGGGCCTTCCTCATGGGCGGCACCCTCTTCCACCTGGTGTTCCGCCCCTGGTCCATGGGCTATGTTCCCAGCGCCGTGGGCGTCTTCGGCATCGTGGTGGTGGTCGTGGTAGGCAATGTGCTGGCCTTCAGTCTCTACATGTCCGGGGTGCCCCTCATCGGCCCCCAGCGCGCCAGCCTCTACAGCTTTGCCGAGCCCGTCACCGCCGCCATCATCAGCACGCTGGTGCTGGGTTCCCCCTTCACCAGCTGGGATGCCCTGGGTTTTGCCTGCATCTTCGTGATGCTGGTGCTGCTCAGCCTGCCGGCGCCCCGGAAAGCTTCGCATCATACCGTAAATTAATTATGAAATACACCCGCACAGGTTTGACAGCATCCCCTGTGCGGGTGTATTATATTGGAGTGTGTAATACTAGATTGCCGCGCCTGAAAGCGGCGGAAATACAGGGGTTTTCCTATGTCTTTTTTTGAAAAACTGTTCGGTTCTTTTTCCGACAAAGAGCTCAAGCGCATCAAGCCCTTGGCAGACAAGGTGCTGTCGCTGGAGCCGGAGATGCAGAAACTGACCGATGAGCAGCTGCAGGCCAAGACCACCGAATTCAAGGACCGTCTGGCCAAAGGCGAAACGCTGGACGATCTGCTGCCCGAAGCTTTCGCCGTCTGCCGCGAGGCGGACTGGCGTGTGTTGGGCCTCAAGCCCTACCCGGTACAGATCATCGGCGGCATCGTGCTGCATCGCGCCTGCATCGCCGAGATGCAGACCGGTGAAGGCAAAACGCTGGTGGCCACCATGCCGGTCTACCTCAATGCCCTGACCGGCAAGGGCGTCCACGTGGTCACCGTCAACGATTACCTGGCCCGCCGCGACAGCGAGTGGATGGGCAAGGTCTACCGCTTCCTGGGCCTGACCGTGGGTCTGGTGGTCCACAGTGTGGCCCCCGCCGACCGCAAGAAGGCCTACGAGGCGGATGTCACCTACGGCACCAACAACGAGTTCGGCTTCGACTATCTGCGGGACAACATGGTGGTCTACAAGGCCAACATGGTTCAGCGCGGTCACGCCTACGCCATCGTGGACGAGGTGGACTCCATCCTCATCGACGAGGCCCGTACCCCGCTGATCATCAGCGGCAAGGGCGAGGATTCCAGCGCCATGTACAAGCGTGCCGACGACTTTGCCAAGACGCTGAAGAAGAGCGTCATCGTGGAACTGGACGACAAGGTGGCCGCCGAGGAACAGGTGGACGGCGACTACGTGGTGGACGAGAAGCGCAAGACCGCCACCCTGACCGAGTCCGGCGTGGCGAAGGCGGAAGCCTACTTCGGCGTGGAGAACCTGGCCGACGCCGACAACATGGCGCTGCGCCACTACATTGACGGCGCCATCAAGGCCCGGGGCGTCATGCACCGGGATACCGACTACATCGTCAAGGACGGCGAGGTCATCATCGTCGACGAGTTCACCGGGCGTCTGATGTACGGCCGCCGGTTCAACGACGGTCTGCACCAGGCCATCGAGGCCAAGGAAGGCGTCAACGTGGCGGCCGAGAGCAAGACGCTGGCCACCGTCACCTTCCAGAACTACTTCCGCATGTACGACAAGCTGGCCGGCATGACCGGTACGGCTTCCACCGAGGCGGACGAGTTCAGCGAGATCTACGGTCTGCAGATCGTCACCATTCCCACCAACAAGCCCCGCGCCCGCAAGGACCTGCCGGACAGCGTCTACAAGACCGTCAACGGCAAGTACAACGCGGTCATCGAGCAGGTGGCGGAGTGCCACGCCAAGGGCCAGCCCGTGCTGGTGGGCACCGTCAGCGTGGAGAAGAGCGAGGCATTGTCCAAGCTGCTGAAAAAGCGCGGCATCGAGCACAACGTGCTGAACGCCAAGCAGCATGAGCGCGAGGCCGAGATCGTAGCCCAGGCCGGCAAGCAGGGCGCTGTGACCATCGCCACCAACATGGCCGGCCGTGGTACCGATATCATGCTGGGCGGCAACGTGACCTACATGGCCAAGGCTGCCCTGAAGAAGGAACTGACCAAAGAGCTGACCAAGGATCTGGACCAGCGCAAGGACGAGTACGAGCACGCCAAAGCCCGCGCCAAGGCCACCGGCACCGAGCTGCCCACCCCGCCGGAAGCGGACATCGACGCCAAGCTGGAGATGCTGCTCACCGAGTGCGACGGCCACGCCGATACCGAGGACACCGAGGTGCTGGCCGCCCGCAAGCGGTTTGACGAGCTGTGCGCCCAGTTTGAGCCGGAGGTCAAGCGGGAGGCCGAGGCCGTGCGGGAAGCCGGCGGTCTGTTCATCATCGGCACCGAGCGCCACGAGAGCCGCCGTATCGACAACCAGCTGCGCGGCCGTGCCGGCCGTCAGGGCGACCCCGGCGCTTCCCGGTTCTTCCTGAGCCTGGAGGATGACCTGATGCGCATCTTCGGCGGCGAGCGGGTGCAGAACCTGATGGATACCCTGGGCCTTGAGGAAGATGTGCCCATTGAGAACAAGCTCATCACCAGCACCATCGAGAGCGCCCAGAAGAAACTGGAAGCCTCCAACTTTGCCATCCGTAAGCAGGTGCTGCAGTACGACGACGTGATGAACCAGCAGCGCGAGATCATCTACAAGCAGCGCCAGATGGTGCTGGATGGGGAGGATATCTCCGACAAGCTGCACGAGATGATGCGCCAGTCCATCGACGATGCCTGCGCCAACTACCTCAACGGCGACACCGCCGACGACTGGGATTTTGCCGGTCTGCGCCGTCATTTCATGAACTGGCTCTGCCTGCCCACCGACTTCAACTACACCACCGACCAGCTCAGCGAGATCAGCCGCGAGAGCATTGCCGACGAGCTGTACAAGCGGGGCATGGATATCCTGACCGCCAAGGAGAAGAAGTACGGTTCCGCCACCATGCGGGAACTGGAACGCATCTGCCTGCTGCGCAATGTGGACTCCAAGTGGATGGAACACATCGACAACATGGACCAGCTCAAACAGGGCATGGGCCTGCGCGGTTACGGTCAGCACGACCCGGTGGTGGAGTACCGCATCGAGGGCTTTGCCATGTTCGACGAGATGATCGCCTCCATCCGGGAGGACGCCGTCCACATGCTGCTGACCATCGAGATCCGCCAGCAGAACGCCCAGCCCCACCGGGAACAGGTTGCCAAGCCCACCGGCGAAGGCGCTCCCGTCAAGGCCGGCACCAAGGGTGCGGCGCCGGTGCGGGTGACCAAGATCGGCCGCAACGATCCCTGCCCCTGCGGCAGCGGTCTGAAGTGGAAGAAGTGCACCTGCAAGGAATACCACCCCGACCTGTAAGACCTATTGTTCAGCGCGCCGCCGCAAGACGGCGCGCTTTTTTCAACACGAGGAAATTGTTATGAAAGCACATATTATCCGCGAACCCCGCTGTGCGCTGCTGTGGCGGTTTGACGCCTCCAGCGCCGGCTACGACGCCGTGGAGCGGGCCGCCCGCCGCTGCGGTGTAACGCTGCGTACGGTGGGCAACGGCGAGCTGGGCGGCATCGTAGGCGACCTCTGCGCCGGCAAGCCCGCCCCCGCCTTTGCACCGCTGGCAGCCGTGCCGGAACGCCCGGCGATCATCATCAGCGGGCTGAGCCACCAGACCGGCGAGCTGGGCCGGTTCATCGACCTGGTCCGGGAGAGCGGCGCCGACCTGCCGCTGCGCGCCATGGTGACCCCCACCAGCAAGGGCTGGACGCTGTCCGCCCTGCTGCTGGAACTGAACCGGGAGCACGAGGCGGTGGCAGAAGGCGGCAACGCATGAGTTCCCGTCTGCCCCGCATCGGCCTGGCCCTGGCCGCCGCCCTGCTGGTGGCCGCCATCGTCATCACCAGCGCGCTGCACCGCCGTACCCTTTACACCACTACCTGGTTTGATCTCTTCGACACCGTCTCGGTGGTCAAGGGGTACGCCCGCAGCCAGGCCGAATGGGATAAACAGATGGAGGCCCTCCACGCCGATCTGCTGCACTACCACCAGCTGTTCGACATTTACAACCACTATGACGGCATGGTGAACCTGTACGATGTCAACGCCGGGGCGGCCGCCGCGCCGGTGGCGGTGGAGGATGACCTCTACGCCTTTCTGGACTGGTGCGACAACACCATCTACCCCGAGACGGACGGCGCCACCAACATTGCCGCGGGAGCGGTACTCTCCCTCTGGCACGGCGCCCGGGAGAGCGACAACCCGGTCCCGCCGGAGGACACCCTGATCCAGCAGGCGCTGGACCATATCGACATTGCCAACCTGCAGCTGGACGCCGACACCCATACCGTTTATTTTGCGGACGCCGCCATGAGCCTGGACGTGGGTGCCGTGGGCAAGGGCTATGCGGTGGAGAAAGCCGCGGAAGCCGCCCAGGCCCGAGGGCTGGACAGCGCCCTGCTGAACATCGGCGGCAATCTGCGTGCCATCGGAGAAAAGGCCAACGGCGAGGGCACCTGGACCGTGGGGGTGGAGAACCCCTGGGGCAGTGATCCCGCCTATGTCCAGACGGTGACCCTGCCCGACGGGTACAGTCTGATCGTCAGCGGGGACTACCAGCGCTACTTCGAGTATGAGGGCGTGCGGTACTCCCACCTGATCGATCTGACCACCGGCTACCCGGCACGGTACTGCAACAGCGTGGCCATCCTCTCCCCTGCGGGAGGCGGCGGCACCGGCGATGCCCTTTCCACCGCCCTGTTCTGTCTGCCGGAAGACGCCGGCCGCACCGTGCTGACGGGCGTTCCCGGGTACGAGGCCCTGTGGCTGTACCCCGACGGCAGTTCCGCCCAGAGCGACGGCTGGACCGGGCAGCCTGTTTCATAAACAACAAAAGAGCCATCCCTCACGGGATGGCTCTTCTTCTTTATTCTTCCTTGCTCAGCAGGATGCGGTCGTTGTCCAGCTGGTGGCCCACATTCCGGGCGAACCGATCCAGCAGTCCCGGCACCGTCATGTGGGTGCGCTCTTCCCCGCCCACGTCCAGCACAATGCGGCCGTGGTCCATCATCAGAGTGCGGTTGCCCAGCGTCAGGGCGTCGTGCATGTTGTGGGTGATCATCAGGCAGGTGATGTGGTTTTCCGACACGATCTTCTTGGTCAGATCCAGCACCTTCTCGGCGGTGGCCGGGTCCAGGGCCGCCGTGTGTTCATCCAGCAGCAGCAGTTTGGGCGTCACCAGGGTGGCCATCAGCAGGGTCAGCGCCTGGCGCTGTCCACCCGAGAGCAGCCCCACCGGCTGTTTCATTCGGTCCTCCAGGCCCAGGCCCAGGGCCGAGAGCTTCTCCGCAAAGAGGGCCCGGTCCGCCTTGCTGATGCGGGAGAAAGGCGAGGTCTGGTGGGAGGCCCGCAAAAAGGCCAGCGCCAGGTTTTCCTCGATGGTCATGTGGGGGGCCGTCCCCTTGAGAGGATCCTGGAACATCCGGCCGATGACCTTGGAGCGGCGGTAATCCGGCATCATGGTGATGTCCTGCCCGGCCAGCGTGATGGTGCCGGTGTCGGCGATGAACTCACCGGCGATGGCATTGAACAGGGTGGATTTGCCCGCGCCGTTGGAACCCACGATGGTGGCGAAATCTCCCTCCTCCAGATGGAGGTCGATTCCTTTCAGCGCCACCTTCTCGTTGACGGTGCCGGGGTTGAAAGTCTTGCTCACATGTTTCAGATCAAGCACGGGTGGCACCTCCCTTCTCGGCCTGGGCGCGGCGGCGCCGGAAGGCGGCCCGCGCCTGCAAGGCGGGCGCCGCAATGGCCAGCGCCACGATGACGGCGGAAATCAGTTTGAGGCATTCCGACGGGACGTTGGCCCGCAGGGCAATGGCAATGATGAAACGGTAGATCACGCTGCCGGCCACAGCCGCCACAGCCTTGGTCCACATGCCGCCCCGGCCAAAGAGGGTCTCGCCGATGATCAGCGACGCCAGCCCGATGACCACCATGCCGGTGCCCAGGTTGATGTCGGCGGATTTCTGGTACTGGGCCAGCACGGCGCCCGAGAGGGCCGTCATGGCATTGGCGATGCAGAGCCCCACCGTGATGGTGAAGGTGGTGTTGATGGAGGAAGCGCGGACCATGTCGGGGTTGTCACCGGTGGCACGGATGGAAAGGCCCAGCCGGGTGCCCAGGAAGAGGATGAGCAGCACGCAGACCACCACCGTGATGAGGGCCGCCACCACCAGTTTGTAGGGGGCGTTTTCCCCCAGCAGGGCCTGGGCGGCGGTGAAGATGGTCTCGGTCTTGAGCATGGGAACATTGGAGGAGAAGCCCATCACCGCCAGATTCACGGTGTACAGCCCGGTGTTGGTGATGATGCCGGCCAGAATGGAGGGCACGGCCAGCCGGGTCTGAAGGAAGGCGGTGACATATCCGGCCACCGCGCCGGACAGCATGGCCAGCGGCAGGGCGAGGAAGGGATGCCCTGCCACGGCGGCGGTGGCGGACACCGCACACCCCAGCGTGAAGGCGCCGTCGGTGGTCATATCGGCGATGTTGAGCACGCGGAAGCTCAGAAACAGCGCCATGGCAACCAGCGCGTAGATAAAGCCAAGTTCCAGTGCACTGAGCACGGTGGCAACGGTAAACATGGGACGAACGCTCCTTTGTGTGGGAATTCAGCGCAAAAGAGAAAAGGACGGTCGGGCGTCCCTTTCTCTTTGCAAAGTCAGATTATTCGGCGCTGGTGGTCACTTCCACCACCTGGCCGGCCAGCTCCTTGAAGGGGCTGTAGTCAATGCCCAGCGCCTGGGCGGTCTCGGTGTTGACGGTGATGATGCCGCCGTCCATCACGTGGTATTCCGGCACCGTGCCGGTTTCCAGCACATCCAGCGCCATGTCGGCGGTGTAGGTGCCCAGGTCGGTGTAGTTGACGCCACAGGTGGCGAAGGCACCCGCCGTGACGAAGCTGTCAGCACCGGTGTAGAAGGGGATGCCGCCCTCGGTCAGCGTCTCGGAGACAGCAGCCGCCGCGGCCATGACCACATTGTCGGTGGGGGTGAAGACGGCGTCCACCTGGCCTACCATGCTGGCCGCCGCCGTGAGGATCTCATCGTTAGTGTTGCCGGTCTTCTCGATGTAGGAGATACCCTTGGAATCCAGGTATTCCTTGGCTTCGGCGATGGGGGTCTGGGAGTTCGCTTCCGAGTTGGAGTAGAGCAGGCCCACCGTCTTGACATCGGGCTGGACGGCCAGCATCATGTCCAGGATGGACTTGGTGTTCAGCGCATCGGAGGTGCCGGTGACGTAATCGATGTCGGTGAGGTCGGCGGCCGCCGGGTCCGAGATGGCGGCGTAGATCACCGGCGTCTTGGTGGATTCGCAGGCCGTGGCCATGCACTGGGCGGCCAGTGTGGCGATGGGAATGACTGCATCGTAGCCGTCCGAAACCACCTGGGTACCGATCTGGTTCAGGGTGGTGGCATCGTTCTGGCCGTTGAAGTCCTTGTACTCGATGGTGATGCCCTTCTCGGCAGCCTTGGCGTCCAGTTCCGCCTCGATGGCCGTGCGGATCTGGTCCAGACTGGCGTGGTCCATCTGCTGGACAATGGCGATCTTGTAGCCGTCGCCGGAGGTGGCCTCCGCGGTGGCGGTGCTGGAGGAAGAAGACTCCGAAGCGGAGGAGGAAGCGGAGGTGGTATCGGCGGTGGCGCCACAGGCGGCCAGGCTGGTCATCATGGCGGCGGCGGACAGAACAGCAACAAACTTTTTCATGGGGTATCTCCTTTTCAAGCAATTCAGATGGTTTTCAACATTCGGCCGAAAAGGGTCGCCATCGTTCTTTCAGTAAGATCGTTTTCATCGTTGCACGCTCCTCAAATGCCTGTGCAAAAACAAAACTGCCCTTGCACAGAAGGATTCCTTCCGTGCAAGGGCAGATAAAAATCTGTGGTGCCACCTTGCTTGCCATGCGGTGCATGGCCACTCTGTAGGGAACCAACATTCCCCTGCTCTGTAACGGGAGCGCCCGTCAACGGATACTCAGGCTTTGCCTTTTCCCCGTGCCCTCCGCGAACCATTATACTGCACCGCTCTGCATCCCCTTTCCAGCGCCGGGGACTCTCTGTGGCTGCGCTTGCAGTTTTACTTTCGCTTCACTGGTTTGAAGCATTTATACCACAATGGCGCGCGTTTGTCAACGCTTTTGGGCAAAAAAGTTTACAGGGCTGCGTCGGCGTCCTCCGGGGTGGCGGTGCTCACCTTGTTGTCGGGATTCAGGATCAGCAGCTTCTGGGCCACCTGGGTAGCCTGGGCGCTGGTATCCTGCAGCAGCGAGGTATCCCCGTCGTCAAAGGGGCAGTCCTCTCCATCCAGGGCCAGCAGCAGGTCCTTGCCCGGCGTCACATACTCGCCCAGCCATTCGCCCAGTCCTTCGTCGTTCCAGAGCCCCGCTTCCTCCGAGGCAAAGGTGGTATCGTTGCGCCACTTGCCGTAGAGCACACCGATGGAGCAGACCTTCTCGTCGTCTGCATCCAGCGTCTGCTGCAGCCGGGCGGCCACACTGTCCCCGCTCTGCAGGGCGGCGTCGCCCTCCACAAAGGCCAGAATGCGGTCTTCGGGATAGTCCTCCAGCAGCTGACGCAGGTCTTCCGTCACCTGTTCGTCGCCGTTTTCCAGGCTGCCCGTCAGGCCATTATAAAGACGCTGGGCCACGGCATAGTCTTCCTCGCCCAGAAAGTCTGCCATGGCGTCGGGCTGCTCCTCCATGGCCTGTCGGAACCAGTAGGTCACCGTGCGGGCGTTGGCACTCTGCATGCCCTGCACGGCGTTTTCCAGCTCCTCCGACGGAGTGCCCACCCCACGCCGGATGAGCATCTGCACAGCAAAGCCCACTGCCGTCTGGGACAGATCATCCCCCGTTCCGGCCGCATGGAGCGCGCCGGGATAGCGGCTGTAGATTTCCTGCCAGAGCAGCCGCGCCTCTGCCCGCTGGTCGGCGGGCAGGGTGGCCAGATACCGGCTCAGCGATACGCCGTCGCCGGTCTGCAGGTAATTGTCCAGCAGCATGCCCGCGGCCGCACCGCCCGGCACGGCCATCACCTGCACGCCCTGGGCGGCCAGGTAATCCACCAGGGTATTCTGCACATCAATGTCCCGGCTGCCGCCCAGGGATGCCAGGAACAGCCGGTAGTCACTGCTGCCGAAATCGCTGTCGCTGAGGGGATAGGCCAGATCCACCGTATGCAGATTCTGGCGGATGTATTCCTCCGAGGGATCGGTCTCCCGGTCCCAGGCTGAACTGGATTCGGTTTCCTCGTCGCTGTCCGCCTGGTCTTCCCTCTTGTCGGCCTCGGCGGCGGCCGTCTCCGGCGTGGCCGCAATGACCTCGTCGGCGGTCTTGCCGTTGTACAGGAAATCCTGCAGCGCCTTGATGTTCACCGCCCAGTCGGGGTCATACATCAGGCGGTCGTCCATGCCGGTGCGCACGCCGTAAGTACCCTGCAGCGGCATGGAAAGCTGCTCCACATCGGCCCCCAGGAAGCCGGGCAGCTGTACCAGCAGCGCGGCGATCTCCGACTTGGTAAAGTTGGTCTGGACCAGCGGCAGCACGGTGTTCAGCAGGTTATCCAGTTCCGTCACGCTGGCGTTCTTCACCTGATCCAGCACGGCGCTGATCACGGTGCGCTGGCGCTCGATGCGCTTCCAGTCGCTGTCGATCTTGCGCAGCCGGGCATACTGCAGCGCCGTGTAGCCGTCGAAATGGTTGAGGCCCGGCTCCACCTTGTTGACGATGAGCATCGAGTTGGAGGGCACTTCCCAGTTCAGGGCCTTGGCCTCCAGGTCGGTGATCTCGATATCCACGCCGCCCACCGCGTCGACGATCTGCACGAAGGAGTTGAAGTTGACCCGCACATAGTGGTCCACCTGCACGTTGAAGCAGTCCTCCACCGTGTCCATCGTCAGCTTGGCGCCGCCGTAGCGGAAGGTGTGGGTGATCCAGTCGTACTGGCCCTCGTAGCCGTCCAGCAGGATGGGCACGCCGGTGGCACGCTCGATGGAGGCCAGCCGGATGGTGTGGTCGCTGATGTTCAGCGATACCAGGATCATGGCATCCGCGCGGGCATCGTCGCTGAACTCGGTGGTGTCCTCGGTGCCGTCCAGCTGGTTCAGGTGGGTGAAGGCATCGGCATCGTTCACCGCCTCGGTGCGCTCATCGGTGCCGATGAGCAGGATGTTCAGCACGTTTTCATCGGCGAAGGGACTGCCCTCGGGCATCTCCATCTCGTCGCTGTTATGTACCAGGCCGCTGGCATCCAGGTCCTGGTCCTCGCTGGCATCGATGGTTCCCATGCTGTCCACACTGCCGTCGTCGTAGCGCAGCAGATCCAGCTTGCCGTTGATGTAGAGCGCCGCGGCCCCCGCCAGCACGGCCAGCACCACCACCACTGCCAGGACAATTCTGGCCCAGCGCGGCAGTTTTTTGCGCGTCTTTTCGGCCGTTTCGGTTTTCGGTTTTTCTTCCGTCGTTTTCATATACTTTCCTTTTTTCGCATCAAACGCCGCGCCGCCAGGCGCAGATCACAGGCAAAATACAAGAAGGCCATCCCCGCAAAGAGGGTCAGCCCCAGCGCGCGCCAGGTAAACCAACCGTGCTGGATGCTGTGGGTGCGCAACACCGCAAACCAGACCAGCGGCATCACCGCCGTCAGCGCCAGCGGCAGCGCCCGCACCAGGGCAGCACGGCTGCGCAGGCTGCCCGCAAAGAGCGCTACGGCCAGCACCGCCAGCACCACCAGCGGCCAGAACAGTCCCCGGTCCGCCAGGGTGGAATAGACAAACTGCAGGATATTGCCCCAGGTCAGTTCCATGCCGTGCCAGGTATCGGCGGCCGTGCGCACACCGATCTGGTGCAGCGCGTCGGCCACGATGTTCTGGCCCGTCACGAGACCTGCCAGCACCCACTTGAGGCCCCAGCAGACGCCGTAGCCCGCGCCCCAGCTGAGGGCACCGCCCACCGCCAGCGCGCACTGGGCTCCGCCCGCGCGCAGCCGCTGCCGGGGTTCCAGCAGCCAGCAGGTCAGCGGCAGCCCCAGCGTCAGGATGGGGGTCACCAGCAGGTCACAGAAGGCCGTCACCGCACCCAGGGCCACCAGCCCCAGGCAGAGTGTATCGCTGCGGCGGGGCCTGGCCAATACCCAGGCACAGCCCGCATAGGCCACCGCAAAACAGGTGAAATACTGAATCTGGTGGGGCACCCAGAAGACCGTCACCAGCAGCTGGCTCACCGCAAACCAGACGGCCGCCCACACACCGGCGCGGCGGCGCAGCAGCACCAGCACCGCGGCGAACAGCCCGGCCAGCACCAGGTACTGCACCACCCGCACCCCGCTGTAGGGCATCAGGCAGAGCAGCGGCCGCAGCCAGATCAGATACCCGTGCCAGTACCGCGCATAGGAGAAAGGCTCCAGCCCCGCCTGTTCCCCGGTCTTGCCCGCCGCGCGGGCCTCCAGGTAGGTGGCCAGATCCTGCCCCAGCGTCTCGAAATTGTCCACGTTGTAGGCGGTGTTGGTCATCATGGCGGTGAGGGGGTCGCTCTCGTCGGCGGATGCCGCCTCCATCAGCATGAGGGTGTCGGTGTAGTTGTCCATCTGGAAGAGTTTGAATCCGAAATAGGAGGGATACAGCCCCTCCTCCACGATGGTGGCCGCCGAATCGGTCAGGTGGGTTCGCACCGGCCCGCCGGGCAGCGCACAGGCACCCAGCAGCAGCACAAACAGAAGCACCATCGTCACGCCGAAGACCGCCAGCGCCCGCAGCGCAAAGGGCGGTTTACGGTTTTGCGTTTCCGGCACAGCCTCACCCCATTCTCCTAGAAATACTGATTCATTATACGGCAAAAGGCCACGGGATTCAACCGTGACCCTGTGAAATTTTGTCGTAATTTGCTGGCAGTTTACACCAGATCCGCCTGCCGGGAGACCGACAGCACGATGCCCATCTCCCCCAGCAGCATCATCAGGCTGGTGCCGCCCGACGAGAAGAAGGGCAGGCTGATGCCGGTGTTGGGGATGGTGTTGGTCACCACCGCGATGTTGAGGATGGCCTGGAGCACCACCTGCACCACAAAGCCCACCACCAGCAGGGCGCCGAATTTATCCCGGGCACGCACGGCGATGGAGATACCCCGCAGAAGCAGCAGCAGGAACAGCACCACCACCAGCGCCGCCCCGATGAAGCCCAGCTCCTCGCAGAGGATGGAAAAAATGAAGTCGTTCTGGGGTTCCGGCACATAGAGATACTTCTGGCGGCTGTTGCCCAGCCCCAGCCCGGCGATGCCCCCCGAGGCGATGGCATAGAGACTCTGGATGGTCTGGTGGCCCTCCCCCAGCGGGTCGGCAAAGGGGTCCCGCCAGGAGACAAGACGGTCGGTGGCGTAGGGCACCAGTTCCGGCAGGGCGATGACCGCCGCCGCGATGGCCCCCACCCCCAGGCCGCCGGCGATGCCGAACCATTTGAGCCCGGTGCCGCCCACAAACATGAGCACCGCTCCGATGGAGAGGATGAGCAGCGTGCCGGACAGGTGGGGTTCCAGCAGCATGAGCACCGCCACGGTGCCCAGGATGACGCCGAAGGGCAGCACGCCGGTGGAGAAGGTCTTCATCCGGTCATGGTTGAGCGAGATGATGTGGGCAAACACCAGCACCACCGAGAACTTGGCGATCTCGCTGGGCTGCAGGGTGCCCAGGCCGGGCAGCACGATCCACCGCTTGCAGCCGTTGTACTCCGGCATGAAGAGCACCACGGTGAGCAGCACCAGCGAAAGGCCCAGCATGGGCCAGGCCAGTTTGTGCCAGATATGGTAATCGATGAGGCTGGCCCCGTACATGGCCACCACCCCCAGCGCCGCAAAGAGCAGCTGGGGCCGGATGTAGGTGTAGGCATCGCCGCGGCGGTAGAAGGCCACCGCGTACCCCGCCGAGAAGAGCATGATCAGGCCGTAACACAAAAGGATAAGCAGGATGGCCAGAAAGGGCACATCCGGTGCCGGACAGGACGCCAGCCGCGCCCGCAGACGCTGTACATAGGACGACATAGAAAAATCCCCCCGCGTATAGTCTACGCAGAGGGATGGTACGGTATGCGGAAAAGAACTCACAGCAGGCCGAAATGGCACAGTCCGTTGGCCAGACCGTCGGCGGTCACGTCGTCGGTGATGTAGTCGGCGGCCTCCCTGGCTTCGGGGCAGGCATTGCCCATCGCCACACCGATGCCCGCCCAGCGCAGCATCTCCACGTCGTTGCCGCCGTCGCCGAAGGCAATGGCCTGTTCCCGGGTCAATCCAAGGGCTGCCAGCACATGGGACAGCCCCTCCACCTTGCCGCCGCCTGCCGGCAGAATGTCCACGAAATCCTCGTTCCAGCGCACCGCCACACAGCCGGGGCAGCTGCGCAGGAATCCCTCCTGCTTGTCCTCGGGCAGGAAGGCGCAGAGCTGGTAGACGGGCGCCGCCTCGATGCGCCCTGCCACATCCCCCACGCCCTGGTGCATCCGGGCACAGAATTCGGCGCTGTGGTCGTTGATCAGGTTGAAGGTGGAGCGGTCCTTCTCGATAAAGCCCACCGAGATGCCCTCCCGGTTGATGAAGGGCAGCAGCGAGCGCAGCGAGGCCGGATCGATGGCGTGGCTGTAGAGCACCGTGCCGTCGCTGCCGTAGCAGTACTGGCCGTTCATCGTCACATAGCCGTCAAAGACAAGACCGTCCAGCGCATGCAGCAGCGGCAGATGGATGGGCGGACGGCCGGTGGCCATGAACACCCGGATGCCCCCGGCCCGCAGCGCTGCCAGGGCCTGCCGGGTGGAATCCGGCACGGACTGCCAGCCGAAGGGCAGCAGTGTGCCGTCAATGTCAAAGAATGCGGCCCGGATATCTGTTTTCACGGGTGGACACCTCACTCCCGCTTGAGGTCGCGGCCCATCAGCGCCGCCAGCGCGTTGCCGGCCGCCAGACGGCCGCCCAGAATGGCGTCCACGCTCTGCACGATGGGCATCTCCACTTTATACTTTTTGGCCAGACGGCAGGCGGCGGGCAGGGCGTTGATGCCCTCCACCACCTGGCCCACCTCGGTCTTGGCTTCCTCCACCGACTTGCCGTGGCCCAGCAGCATGCCCGCATGAAGGTTGCGGCTGTGCATGCTGGTGCAGGTCACGATCAGGTCGCCCATGCCCGAAAGGCCCATGAAGGTCTCGGGCTTGCAGCCCATGGCGATGCCCAGGCGGGACAGTTCCGCGTTGCCGCGGGTGATCAGCGCCGCCTTGGCGTTGTCGCCGTAGCCCAGGCCCAGGGCAATGCCCACCGCCAGGGCGATGACGTTCTTCACCGCGCCGCCCAGCTCGGTGCCGCGGCGGTCGGTGTTGGTGTAGACCCGGAAGGTGGGGGTGGAAAAGGCTTTCTGCACGGCCTTGGCCGCCTCCTCGTCCTCGCTGGCCGCCACGATCAGGGTGGGCATGTCCCGGGCCACCTCCTCGGCGTGGGTGGGACCGGACAGCGCCACCACACGGGCATGGCGCTTCTGTCTGGCCAGCTCGTCCTCGATGATCTCGCTCATCGTCATCAGCGTCTTGTCCTCAACGCCCTTGGCCACGTCCACGATCAGCTGGCCTTCGGTGATATGGGGCGCCGCCTTTTTGGCCGTAGAGCGCACAAAGACCGACGGCACCGCAAACAGCAGGATGTCCTTGCTGGCGCAGGCCTCGGCGATATCGGCGGTGTAGTGCATCGTGGACGGCAGTACCATGCCGGGCAGGTTGGGGTGACGGTGGGTGGTGCTGAGCGACTTGAGCTCCGCGGGGATGGCACTCCATACCGTAACATCCCGTCCGTTGACCGCCAACAGGCGCGCCAGGGCAATTCCCCAGGTTCCCGCGCCAAAGACTGCGATTTTGATCATAACTGTGCTTCTCCTTACCCTAAAAATCTCTCTGCCACAGGCGCGACATCAACCGATGCTGCGGCCGGGGCGGTGCCGGTTCCACATCCAGCCGGACCCGCTCATAACAGTTTACAATGCGGGTGGAACCGTACTGGTACTCCCGCTGGATGTTGGCTCCGTAATTCATATGTATATGGCCGTGCAGCATCAGCTGCGGATGATAGCGGTCCAACAGGTCCCGGAACACTGTGAAACCGCGGTGGGCCAGATCGTTCATGTCGCCGTAGCCGTGCAGCGGCGCATGGGTGACCAGCACGTCCAGGCCGCGGTGCCGCTCGATCTTGCCCCGCAGACGGTTGACCCGCTTCTTCATCTCTGCCTCGGTGAACTGCCAGGCGCCGGTGCGGTACCGGCAGGACCCGCCCAGCCCCGCAATGCGCAGGCCGTGGTATTCGATCACATCGTCATCGATACACACCGCCCCTCCCGGCGGCTGATTGTCATAGTTTTCGTCGTGGTTGCCGTGCACGTAAAACACCGGCACCGGCACCACCGTGGCAAGGTACTCCAGGTAATGGCGGTTCAGATCCCCGCATCCCACGATCAGCTCCACCCCTTCCAGCTTGTCGGGGGTGTAGTAATCCCACAGCGCCTTGCACTCTTCGTCCGCTACAGCCAGCAGCTTCATAGATCGGCCTCCTTCTCCACCGGCAGGCGATCCCGGTGAATGCCCTGCATGCGATACATCGCACGGGAGGCTTCCGCCAGTTCATCGTACTCCGGCACATGGCCCTCCACGGCGTCGCAGAGCCAGTCCATATGCACGATCTGCTCCAGATCCATGCCGTGGAACCCGCTGTTCTTGTTGCTGCCGTCCTGGGCCGTGATCCGGCAGGCAAAGGGATCGATCATGCCGGAGATGATGCCCTCCCTCAGAATGCGGGCCAGGTGCTGCACATCCTGGGGCAGTTCCCGGCTGAGCAGCACGTCCATGACGCCGCTGTTCATTCCCCACCAGTAGTTGACGGCGCGGCCGTCGGTGCCGGACTTGTCCCGGGTCCAGCCACCGTCCAGCACACTGCGCACCACATTCTCATAGAACTGGCCCCAGTGCCAGAACGGCGTGGCCAGATCCTGCAGCATGCCGCCCGGGCGGATCAGGAAGGTGCCGAACTCCCGCTGCGGACGCCCCGGTACCGGCGCATCCCGGCCGGAAACCACCGTGATGCCCTTGCGGGTGAACACCGTCAGCGGGTCCTCCTGCTGGGGCAGGCAGGTCCAGAACAGCTCCACCTTGACGCGGGGATTGACCATCCGCGCCCCCAGCGCAAAGGCGTTGATGTTGGCAGGCACACCGAAGCTGGGGTAGTCCGCCACATAGCCGATGCGGTCCCCTGTGGCCATCGCCCCGGCAATGGCGCCGGTGATGAACTTGGCCTCGTACACACGGGTGTAATAGGTGCGGATGCTGGCGTAGGGCATCTCCATGGAGCAGTTGAGGATGCGCACCGAGGGATGCTTGACCGCCGCCCGCAGCGACGCCCCCACCAGTTTGGGGCTGGTGGTGAAGACGATGTCGGCGCCCTCGGCGATGGCCTGCTCCACCAGCTCGTCGGCGTTCTGGCCCGACACGGCGTTGAAGTAGGCAGCGGTCTCCACCTTGCCCTCAAACACGGTGTCCAGCTGGCTGCGGCCGAACTCGTGCTGGCTTGTCCAGGCGCTGGTCTCCGCCGTACGCTCGTGGACAAAGGCCACCTTCAGGTGGGCGGGCGCCGCCGGGCGGATGCCGGGCAGGATCTTTTCGATCAGCGTCTCCTTGGGTTTGGCCGGTTCCGCCGGCTTGTCGCTGACCGTGACGGGGTCCTCGTTCTGCAGGGCCAGCACATCGTCCCACAGGGCATCCAACTTCTGGCTCAGCTCGGCCGGGGTGCTGTCGGCCAGTTCCTTGCGGGCATACAGCCGCAGCAACAGCAGCAGCACATCGCCGGTGGTGCAGCGCAGCTGATCGCCGCCGTGGGCCTGGAAGGCCTTGCCCACCCAGTTGTACAGCGAGAGAATGTCGGCGCGGTCGTCGTTGCTCCACGCCTCCTCCGGACCCTTGCCCATCAGTTTCTGCAGCCGGGCAAAACTGCCGGGCTTGGTAAACCGCAGGGCGTAGGTCTTGATCAGCGGATAGTACCGCATGAACTCGTAATACAGCCGCACTTCGGGGGTTTCGTTGTAGCGGGGCACCACCCGGGTGACGTTGGCCGGCACGCTGCTGGCATCAAAGAATTTCAGCACGCTGACCCGCTTGTTGCCCTCCTGGACGTAGAACCGGCCCAGGTATTCAAAGCAGCGGATGGGGTCCCGGATGCCCTCCTCCAGGTGGGCGATGCACAGGCTTGTCCACTTGTTGCCGAACTCCGTCTTGACTTCCAGCAGCGGCATGAAATTGCTGGCGAAAGCCGCTGTCCGCCCCGCCGTCTTGGTGCCGATCACCAGCTCCAGCGGCACTTCGATCAGCCCCAGCGGCAGCTGGCTCTCCACCTCCACATTCTGCAGGATATCATCCAGTACCGGCAAAAACGGGGATTGACCCGCAGCGGTCTTTTCCCGGTAATCCCGCTGGCCCTGTTTTTGCGCCTTGGTGTAATACTCCATCGCCTCTGTACGGGTCATCGCCATCTCCTCCGCGTCCTGTGTCACATTTCACAAAATTCTATCTTTTTCTTCGTACAAAATGATTATAGCACAACGCGCCGAAAGATACAAAAGAATTCTGCTGCGTTGTCAGCCGGTATGCACGGCCTTGGGGTAAACCGCCTGCATGCGGGCGTTGTCATAGTGTTCGTCCAGGTACAGTTCCAGTTTACTCTGAGCAGGCACTCCCTCCAGGCGGGCATTGTACCGCATGAGGGCCAGCGAACTTACCGTGACGTTGGCCGCCATGAAGAGGCAGAGCGCCCAGGTCAGCACCGCGCCGCCCCGCCGGGGCAGCCGCTCGATGAGGTCCGAAATGGGCGGGTAGAAGACTTTGAACCAGGCCACCGCCGCAAAGCCCCAGAAGAAGCAGTAAAGCAGGTTGATGCGCCCGCCCAGGTTGAAGGGTATGGCACTGTAATCCCAGAACACCGCGCCGAAGACCACCTCGGTGAAAACACTGCAGAGATACTCGTAGGCGCCGCCCAGCAGCGTGCCGGCCACAAACAGCCAGCTGGCCGGTTTGTCCTTGTAGCGGTAGAGCAGCAGTGTCACCAGGGCGATGGCCAGGCCCCACACGATGGAGAAGGGCCCCCACACCACGCTGGAACGGCTCATCCAGTAGCCCGCCGTGATGCGACAGAAGATGGTCTCGGTCACATCGCCCAGGAAAGAACCGATGAAGAAGAGCAGCACGATCTTGTAGGGGCTGCAGCCGGCGGCAAAGACGGTGGATTTTGCCTTTTTGCGGCGTTCGAAGGTCAGGGCGGGATGAGCCTTGGCCATACGGTTTTCCACCCGGCCCAGGATCCACATGCCGGCGCGCAGCGTCAGGTTGGCCAGCCGGTTTTCCACCGCCTCGGCGGGGGGCCAGCGATACCGCAACCCCAGCATGGTAAGCACCGTGCCCACCACATCGATGGCAAAGACCACCAACAGCACCCACAGGGCCACGGTACGCACCGTGACGGGAATGATGCCGAACAGCGCCAGCAGCAGCGGGTTGCCCCAATGGATGGTGATGACGCTCAGCGCGCCCCACAGCAGCGAGGCCCCCAGGCAGATGTAGCCGTCCAGGTTGAACCATTCATCGCTGTAATCCCACCAGCGGGTGCCACTGACCCGTTCCAGCAGGTGTCCGGCCACCCATTCCAGCACGGTGGCATAGATGGCACTGAGGCCGAACAGGAAAACCCAGCTCTGCTGCAGTTCGCCCAGAGTGAAGCTGATGGTCAGGCCGCCCACGCCGTACAGGATGCACAGCGGCCCGTTGAGCACGCCCCGGTCCTGGTAGCGGCGCTTGCGCACGGCGGTGGTGACCACCTCGCCCAACCAGCCCAGGAAGGAGTAGGCAAAGAACAGGTAGACAAACTGATAGAAGCCCATACAAAAATCCTCTTATTCGCAGGTCAGACGGCGGCCGGGGGTATCCTCGCTCACATAGCGGGTGGTGCGGCTCATCTGGTTATCCAGCGTGCCGCCGTCGGCAAACCGCTGCAGATTGTGGGCAAAGATGCCCACGATGTTGTCCAGGGTTTTGGGCAGGCTGAACCGCCCCGAGATGTGGGGGGTGATGAGCACGGTATCCAGCCCCCACAGCGGATGGTCGGCGGGCAGCGGTTCGGGGTCGGTCACGTCGATGGCCGCCCCGTAGAGCGCCCCGCTCTGCACCGCTTCGGCCAGGGCGTCGCAGTCCACCGTGCTGCCCCGGCCCACATTGATAAGGATGGCGCCCTTCTTGCAGCGGGCCAGCCGGGCAGCATCGAACATCCGGTAAGTTTCCGGCGTGCCGGGCAGGCTCAGCGCCACCAGGTCCGCCTGGGGCAGTTCCTCGTCCAGATGGGCGGTATCCACCACCCGCAGGCAGTAGTCGGGGCACTCCCCCGCATGGCGGCGCACTCCCACCACCTGGGCCCCCAGCAGGTGGGCCCGCCGGGCAAAACTGGCACCGATGTCCCCCATGCCCACGCAGAGCACCCGCGCCCCCGCGATGGAACGCACCGGGCGCTCAATGGCGTTCCACTCATGGCGGTGCTGGCGGTCCCGGTAGAGCACCAAATCCTTGGCCAGCGCCAGCCACATGCCCAGCATCCACTCGCTGATGGCCAGCCCGTAGGCGCCGGTGGCGTTGGTCACCACGCAGTTTTCCGGCAGCACGCCGGGTTCCAGGTAGGGATCCGGCCCCGCAAAGTTGGACTGGAACCAGACAAGATGGGTGTTCTGGCGGATCAGTTCCACCGGCACGTTGCCCAGGATGGCATCCGCCCAGAGGATCTCCTCCAGGGTGACGGTTTCCTGGGTGGTGAAGCGGTAGGCAAACTGCGGTGCCGCCTGCCGGATGGTCTCGCGCTGGGCCTCCGAGAGAGGCAGCGCCACAAGAATATGTTTTTCCATAGTACTTCCTTCTTATTCTATGAGGGGACGCGCCGGGTCATACGCCCCGCTCCTCTTTGCTGAACACACAGCCGCAGTAGTCCTGGCGGTAGAGCCCGTACTGAGCGCTGAGCTCCAGGCTGCGCTTGTAGCCGTCCTTTTTTCGGAACTCGCTGGGCAGAAAGCGCACGCCGTACTGCGCCCCCAGCTCCGCCCCCAGCGTGTTGATGCGCACCGGGTCCTTCATGGGGGAGATGGACAGCGTGGTGCAGAACCAGTCAAAGCCCTGTTCCGCCGCATACCGGGCCGCCTGTTCCAGCCGCAGCCGGTAGCAGACCGTGCAGCGCTCCCCCTTCTCCGGCTCCTGTTCCAGCCCTTTGACGGCATCGTAAAATTCCTTTGGCTCGTAGGGCAGTTCCACCACCGGGAAGCGGTATCCCGCCTCCTGCACAAACCGCTCCAGTTCCGCCTCCCGGCGATGGTATTCCGCCGGCGGGTAAATATTGGGATTGTAATAGAGGATGGTCAGGTCAAAATGATCGGCCAGACGCTCCAGCGTGGCGCTGGAACAGGGTGCACAGCAGGCGTGCAGCAGCAGTTTCAGGCGGGTGCCCGCGGCATCCAGCTGTTTCAGTACCTTCTCCATCTCCAGCTGATAATTGATACGATTCGGCATACTTTCCTTCCCTCTGCAATGGGCGGTTCGCCTTTGCAGACGCTCCGCCCGGTTTCTCTTTCATGATACCATAAACCGCGCTTTTTTGCACCCGGTTGCGGTAGATTTTGTGCCGCTTTTTGCGGAAATCTTTTTCCGGACCGGATCCGGGCTGAATTTAAAAGATCGTCCAAATTTCTTTTGCAATTTCTTGAAACTTCTTTCACCGCTTTGTCACAAACAACCGATATACTGTAAGTGTCCTCAGGAAGGGAGCAGGGACCCGACCTGAGGCAGGGACCCCAAGTTTTTTCATCCATACTCCTCTTTTCTTTTGACACCAGAGCGGCACCGGCGAAAACCGGTGCCGCTCTGGCGTTTTTTGGGGTTTCCACGACATTTTTCGCCCCGCCAGACTTGCCAAACCGGCCGAAAAAAGGTAGAATAGGGTGATATGGTATCGGTAGGAGTAGGCGTTTTGTGACTCCTGCGCGCGAAAAACTGCGCTGTTTCGATATCTTATCCCGCAATTTCCCGTTTTTCCGCAGGAGGTTACATCCCTATGAGAGTTGGTTTGGACATTGGTTCCACGACCATTAAATGTGTGGTGCTGAACGACGCCGGTGAGATTCTCTTTTCCACCTACGAGCGTCATTTCAGCCATATTCTGGAGAAGGGCAAGGCCCTGCTCGAAAAAGTGGCCGCCGAATATCTGCCCGACGGCCGCGCCTACCTGGCCATTTCCGGCTCCGCCGGCATGGGCCTGGCCGACAGCTGCAAGGTGCCCTTTGTACAGGAAGTGTTCGCCACCCGCGTGGCGGCCAACCGTCTGGTGCCCGGCACCGACTGCATCATTGAGCTGGGCGGTGAGGATGCCAAGATCCTCTTCCTGACCAATGGCACCGAGGTGCGCATGAACGGCAGCTGCGCCGGCGGCACCGGCGCCTTCATCGACCAGATGGCCACTCTTCTGAAGATGGGCGCCGACGAGATGGACGCTGCCGCCCAGACCGCCACCCGTACCTACACCATCGCCAGCCGCTGCGGTGTCTTCGCCAAGAGCGACATCCAGCCGCTGATCAACCAGGGCGCCCAGGCCGGCGACATCGCTGCTTCCATCTACCAGGCCGTGGTCAACCAGACCATCGCGGGCCTGGCCCAGGGCCGTCCCATCCAGGGCAACGTCGTCTACCTGGGCGGGCCGCTGACCTTCAGCAAGACGCTGCGGGAAAGCTTCGACAAGACGCTGGGCGTCAAGGGCCTCTGCCCCGACAACAGCCTGCTCTTTGTGGCCATGGGCGCCGCCTTCTATGCCGACGAGGAGTCCGACCTGCGGGAAGTGGCCCGCCGTCTGGACGACTACAGCGCCACCGCCACCTATGTGAGCCTGCCGCCGCTGTTTGCCAACAAGCAGGAGTACGAGGAATTCCACGCCCGGCACCTGAAAGCCACCGTGCCCTGCCTGCCCTTCAGCGCCCAGTGCGGCCCGGTGCATATCGGCATCGATTCCGGTTCCACCACCATCAAGCTGGTGGTCATCGACCAGAACGCCAACATCCTGTTTGAGAGCTACCGTCCCAACCTGGGCAACCCTGTGCCGCTGGTGCGGGAGACGCTGCTCAAACTGTACCAGGACCACCCCGGGCTGGAGATCGCCAGCGTTACCACCACCGGCTACGGCGAGGAGCTCATCAAGAACGCCTTCCACTGTGACCGGGGTCTGGTGGAGACGGTGGCCCACTTCACCGCCGCCAAGCACTTCATGCCCGACGTGGACTTCATCATCGACATCGGCGGTCAGGACATGAAGTGCTTCAAGATCGAGGACGGCGCCATCAGCAACATCTTCCTCAACGAAGCCTGTTCCTCGGGCTGCGGCAGCTTTTTGCAGACCTTCGCTCAGGCCCTGGGCTACGACGTGAAGGAGTTTGCCGCCCTGGGTCTGTTCGCCGACCGTCCCGTTGACCTGGGCAGCCGCTGCACCGTCTTCATGAACTCCTCGGTGAAGCAGGCCCAGAAGGACGGCGCCTCCATCCAGAACATCAGCGCCGGCCTCTCCATTTCCGTCGTCAAGAACGCCCTGTACAAGGTCATCCGCGCCTCCAGCCCGGAGGAACTGGGCCGCAACATCGTGGTCCAGGGCGGCACCTTCTACAACGAAGCGGTGCTGCGCGCCTTCGAGAAGGAGATGGGTGTGGAGGTCATCCGCCCCGACATCGCCGGTCTGATGGGTGCCTACGGCGCCGCCCTCTACGGCATGGCCCGCGCCGGGGAGAACGCCCATAGCTCGGTGCTGACCCAGGCGGAGCTGGAAAACTTCAGCCAGACCGTCAAGACCGTGCAGTGCAACGGCTGCGGCAACCACTGCCAGCTCACCGTCAACGTCTTTGCGGACGGCAAGCGGTTCATCTCGGGCAACCGCTGCGACAAGCCGGTCACCGGCAAGGCCAACAACGAGGATCTGAACCTCTACGCCTACAAGCTTAAGCTGCTGGAGGACTACCGCAACGCCCCGGCGCCGGAACATCCCCGGGCCAGGATCGGCATTCCCCTCTGCCTGAATATGTATGAACTGCTGCCCTTCTGGCATACCCTGTTTACGAAACTGGGCTTCCAGGTGGTGGTCAGTCCCTTCTCCAGCCGCAAGCTCTACCAGTCCGGACAGACCACCATCCCCAGCGATACCGCCTGCTTCCCGGCCAAGCTCAGCCACGGTCACATCCACTGGCTGGCCGAACAGGGCGTGGACGCGGTGTTCTATCCCTGCATGAGCTACAACCTGGACGAACACCTGGGCGACAACCATTACAACTGCCCCGTGGTGGCCTACTACCCCGAGGTGCTGGAGGGCAACTGCCCCGAACTGACCAAGATTCCGCTGCTCTACGATTACTTTAATCTGGAGCGCCGCAAGGACTTCTACAAGCGGTTCTACCAGTCCATCACCAAAACCTACCCCGACCTGCGGGAGAAGGATGTCCATGCCGCCATCGACGCCGCCTACGACGAGTACGCCCGCCACATGCAGCAGATCCGGGACAAGGGCACCGCCATCATCGCCGAAGCCCGCAAGGAGGGCAAACACATCATCGTGCTGGCGGGCCGTCCCTACCATGTTGACCCCGAGGTCAACCACGGCATCGACCAGCTGATTATCCGGCAGGGTGCCGCGGTGGTCACCGAGGACTCGGTGAGCTGGCACGAGGAGAAATTCAACACCTCGGTGCTGAACCAGTGGACCTACCACAGCCGGCTTTACGCCGCCGCCAAGTACTGCATCGACCAGCCCGACATGGACCTGGTCCAGCTGGTTTCCTTCGGCTGCGGTCTGGACGCCATCACCACCGACGAGACCCGCGAGATCCTGCAGGCCGGCGGCAAGCTGTACACCCAGCTGAAGATCGACGAGATCACCAACCTGGGTGCCGTGAACATCCGGCTGCGCAGCCTGTTTGCCGCCCTGGAAGAGCGCCGCGAGGCCGCCGCCGAGCGGGCCTGATCCCCCTTCGTTTTCCCTGAAAAAGAGGCAAAGTATATGGAATACATGACCCCCAACTTTACCAAAGAGATGGTAAAGACCCACAAGATCCTGATCCCCAACATGGCGGTGACCCAGTTCCGGCTGATGCAGGCCGCCCTGGCCAGCGAAGGCTACCAGACCGAGGTGCTGGGCAACTGCGGCAGCGAGGTGGCCCAGCTGGGCCTGAAATACGTCCACAACGACACCTGCTACCCCGCCCTGCTGGTCATCGGCCAGTTCCTGGACGCCTTGAACAGCGGCAAGTATGACCTGGACCACACGGCGCTGCTCATCACCCAGACGGGCGGCGGCTGCCGTGCCTCCAACTACATCAAGCTGCTGCGCAAGGCGCTGGTCAAGGCGGGCTACGGCAACATTCCGGTGGCTTCGCTGAACTTCTCGGGCCTGGAGAAAGGCAGCGGTCTGCCGCTGACCCTGCCGCTGCTGCGCAAGGTTATCGCGGCCATCTTCTACGGCGATATGCTGGTGGCGCTGCGCAGCCAGACCCACCCCTACGAGAACCGCAAGGGCGATGCCGACGCCATGACCGAGAAGTGGATCGCCCGCATCCAGGACTGGATCCGCTCCAACCGCAACTACTCGGCCCACGACATGAAGAAGCGCTTCCCCGAGATCGCCGCCGACTACGCCACCATTCCCGTTACCCGGGTGCCCAAGGTCAAGGTGGGTGTTGTGGGTGAGATCTACGTGAAGTACTCTCCCCTGGGCAACAATGACCTGGAAAAGTTCCTGGAAAGCCAGGACTGTGAGGTCAATCTGCCCGGCCTGATGGGCTTTGTGGAGTACTGTGTGGCCAACACCCGCATCGACATCGACCTCTACGGCGGCAACAAGCTGGTGGCCGGCGGTGCCGACGCCTTCCTGGGCTGGCTGGACTCCATCGGCGTGGCCAGCTACGAGGCCATGCGGAAGTACGGTTTCTATGCGCCGGGCTCCTTCCGGGAACTGATGAAAAAGCCGGAGGGCATCATCTCGCTGGGCGCCAAGATGGGCGAAGGCTGGCTGCTCACCGCCGAGATGCTGGAACTGGTGGAGGGCGGCTACGGCAACATCGTCTGTGCCCAGCCCTTCGGCTGCCTGCCCAACCACATCGTGGGCAAGGGCATGATCAACAAGATCCGCGCCCTGCACCCCGACGCCAACATCACCCCCGTGGACTACGATCCCAGCGCCACCCGGGTCAACCAGGAAAACCGCATCAAGCTGATGCTGGCCGTGGCCCGTGAGCGGCTGAACCAGCCTGCCGAGGCCCCCGCCCCGCTGACCGCCGAACAGCTGGCCGGCGGCGCACCTCAGCTTTCCACCACCGTGCAGTAATTCTTCGTATACAGCAACTGCCCCGCACATCCTTGCCGGATGTGCGGGGCAGTTTTCGTTTTATTTCAGATGGCGCAGATCGCCGCTCTCCCGGAAGTCCTCGTAATCGAGAGACAGAGAGGGGTTGTAGTAGGGGTCGTGGAGGATGTTCTCCCGGCCGTGCACCTCGTAGAGGCGGTCGTGCTCGGCGTCAAACCGGGCCTTCTTGGCGGGGTCCTTCTCGTCGGAGCCCCGGGATTTGCTCTCATGATGGTAGAGTTCGGCGTAGGGTGTCCAGACGATACGCCAGCCCCCATCCCGCACCCGCAGGCAGAAATCCACGTCGTTGTAGGCCACGGTGAGCGTCTCGTCCATGCCGTGGACCGCGTCAAACACCGCCGTGCGCACCAGCAGGCAGGCCGCCGTCACCGCCGAGAAATCCTGCACGGTGGCCAGGCGGAACATATACCCGCTGCCGCCCCGCTTGTGGTACTTGTGGCTATGACCCGCATAGCCGCCCAGGCCGGTGATGATGCCGGCGTGCTGGATGGTATCGTCGGGGTAGTAGAGCATGGCCCCGCAGATGCCCACGCCGGGCTGGATGCACTCCCCCACCATCTGGGTCAGCCAGTCGCCGTTGATGACCTCCACATCGTTGTTCAGCAACAAGAGATAACTGCCGCTTGCATACTTGCGGCCGAAGTTATTGATGCGGCTGAAGTTGAACCCGCCCTTGTAGCGCACCACCCGGGCGCGGTCATACCGCTGGGGCAGCTGCTTGTAGTAGGCCTCGGTGGCGGGTTCGGTGGAGTTGTTCTCGATGACGATGACCTCGAAATTGTCGTAGGTCGTCCTGGCGTAGAGGCTGTGCAGGCACTTTTCCAGGTCGTCGGTGTGGTCCTTGTTAGGAATCAGGATGGACACCAGCGGCTGGGGCTCGGGGATCTCCCACACCACGTGGCAGGTGCCAGGGAACTTGCCCGGCTCCACGGTGCCATGGCGGCCAGTGGCGGCCAGATGGTCGGCCACCGCCTTGCGGGCCGCTGCCTCCACATAGGGCTTGGCCCCGGTGCCACCACTGGTGGATGCCGCATGCACCCGCCAGTAGTAGAGCACCTGGGGAATGTGCAGGGGCTTTGCTGCCGGGTCCTTGCGCTGCATCTCGTCGATGAGGCGCAAAAACAGGTCGTGGTCCTGGGCGCCGTCGCACGCGGGGCGCTCGCCCCCCACCGCCTCAAACAGTTCTTTCCGGAAGACCGCCAGATGGCAGATATAGTTGACGGCCATCAGGTATTCCGGGGCATAGTCCGGCTTGAAGTGACCCACCCGGGGACGCTGGGGCGTCTTCTCAAAGAGGGCCTCGTCGCTGTAGACAAAGTCGGCCTTGCTTTCGGCCAGCGCCTTACCCATGCAAAAGATGGCATGGGGCGCCAGCATATCGTCGTGGTCGGCCAGTGCCAGATATTCCCCGGTGGCCAGCGCCGCCGCGGCGTTGGTGTTGGCGGCAATGCCCTGGTTCTCGATCTTCCGGTAGACAATGCGACTGTCCCGGGCGGCACGCTCCTGGACAGTCCGCCCTACCTCGCCGTGGGCATCGTCGCTGGCGTCCACCAGCACCAGCTGCCAGTTGGGCGCCGTCTGGCCCTGCACACTGTCGAGGAACTGCTGCAAAAACCGGAGCGGCGTGTTATAGAGCGGCGTCAGGATGCTGATGGTGGGCCACTCTTGGGCGTGCTGAGCCGCCTCGGCGCGCTGGGCTTCCAGCGTCTTTTTGGCGGGCAGATATCTTGCCCGCTTGCCGAAGAACCGCCGCTTGAAAAAGCCCGCGGCCCGGGTGACCATGACACCCAACCCCTGCTCTTTCGTCAGGGTGCGGGCGTAGCCGAACAGTTCCTGGATGCGTTTGGTCTGCTGGCTCATGGCATCAGCCGTGCAGGCCGTTGGCCTGACGCTCCATATTCTCGATGATGATGGTGTGGATATCGCCCTGGGTGGCGGCGTATTCCAGCACCTTCCAGGGGGTGTCGGTGTGATAGTGCACCTTGATCAGGTCCTCGTCCCCCACCACCAGCAGGCAGTCACCCTCGGCGCAGTTGAGGATACCCTCGTGGATCACATCCTCGTCCAGGTCGTGGCCCTCGATCAAAAGCTGGGTGTCAAAACGATTTTTCATGACGGTGCCTCCTTATTTCAGGCCGAAGTTTTCAAACAGATTGTTGAAATGGGGGTTGTAGTAGGGGTCGTAGTTGTCGATATATTCCTTATACTTGGCGTAGAAGTTGGCCTTCTCCCGCTCGTAGCGCTTGGCATTCTCCGACAGCGTGTCCAGTCCCCGGCTCTTGCTCTCATAGTGGTAGGCTTCCGCCCGGGGGGTGTAGACGTTGAGCAACCCCTGCTTCCACAGTTTCAGGCAGTAGTCCACATCGTTGTAGGCCACGGCGAACTTTTCCTCGTCGAGACCGCCCGCCGCCTGATACAGCGAAGCCTTGGTCATCAGGCAGGCGCCGGTGACCGCCATATAGTCCTGGGTGGTGACCAGCCGGTACATATCCCCCACCGCCGTGCGGGGATAGCTCTTGTGGCTGTGGCCCGCGCTGCCGTTGATGCCCATGAGCACACCGGCATGTTGGATGGTGTCGTCGGGGTAGTAGAGCTTGGCGCCCACAGCGCCCACGTCGGGGCGCTGGCTGTAGCTGAGCAGTTCCCGCAGGAAATCCTCCGAGAGGATCTCGATGTCGTTGTTGAGGAGCAGCAGATGTTCGCCCTTGGCAAACCGGGCACCGAAGTTGTTGATGGCCGAGAAGTTGAAGGGTCCCTCATACCGCACCACCCGGCAGCGGTCAAACCGTCGGGGCAGCGTCTGGTAGTAGGCCTCGGTGGCAGGATCGGTGGAGTTATTCTCGATGACGAGGACCTCGAAATTGTCGTACCCGGCGTTCTTGTATAGGCTTGTCAGGCAGCGGTCCAGGTCGTCGGTGTGGTCCTTGTTGGGGATCAGCACGCTGATCAGCGGGTGGCCGGTCAGCTCGTACCGCACCTGGAAGGCGCCGGGGGCATCGGGCACCGCCATGGCCCGGCCGGGCAGGCCCAGCCGCTGCAGCTGGGCATCGATGGCCCGCTCCCCCGCCGCGATGGCGTAGGGTTTTGCCTCCATGCCCGCCGCCGTGGACCCCGAGTGGCCCCGCCAGATGTAGAGCACCTGCTTGATGTGCTCGATCTTGCGGGCCTTTTCGGTGAGCCGCAGGATCAGGTCGTGGTCCTGGGCACCGTCAAACTCGCTGGATTCGTAGGCCCCCGCCGCGTCCAGCAGCGGGCGGCTGAACACCGCCAGATGGGTGATGAAGTTGACGCCCCGCAGATAGTCGGGGGCAAAATCCGGCTTGAAGTGGTAGCCGCCCAGCTGTTTCAGGTCCGCCGAGAGGACGATCTCGTCACTGTAGACAAAATCCGCGCCGGTCTTTTGGATGGTCTGCACACATTCAAAGAGGGCGTTGGGATAGAGTACGTCGTCGTGGTCCAGCAGGGCCAGATACCCGCCGGTGGCGGCGGCAAAACCCGCCGTGGTGTTGGCGGCAATGCCCTGATTCTGGATTTTGTGGTAAGTGATGCGGCTGTCCCTGGCGGCATACTGCCGGGCCCGCCGGGATACCTCCCCGTGGGCTTCGTCGCTGGCGTCCACCAGCACCAGCTGCCAGCCCGAATATGTCTGGCGCTGCACGCTCTTGACCATCTCGTCAAAGAAGCGCAGCGGCGTGTTGTACACCGGCACCACCACACTGATGCAGGGGCCCTGCAGGTTGGCGGCCCGCTGGGCTTTCAGCGTGCGGCGCAGCGGCAGGTCGGCCCGGTGGCGCCAGTCGTCGTGGTGGAAGGCCAGCCCCACCCGAAAGGACACATCCCGCCAGAGCTGCTCGGCCCCCTGTTCCCGCAGGGTTGCCACCGAACGGCGGGCCAGGTCCTGCAGATGGGCCGGGTTGAGCAGCCGGCGGGCCATGCCGCCCACGCTGTCCTGTACGGCCAGGTCGGCGGGGCGTTCGTTGTTGGGTTGTTGCTTCATGGGTCGCTCATTCCTCCGTCCGCTTGGCGGGCATGGCGTCTTCCTTCTGGAAGCTGCGGTATTCCGGGGTGATATCGGCGGTCAGGCCGTTGCGGCGCAGATGGCCGTGGTCCAGCCAGGCCACCTTGTTGCACATCCGCTCGATCTGTTCGATGGAATGGCTGACGAGGATCACCGTGGTGCCGCCCGAAAGCAGCTCCGCCATGCGGCGCTCGCACTTTTCCTGGAAGAGGAAGTCGCCCACCGAGAGGATCTCGTCGGCGATGAGGATATCCGGCTTGGTCATCGTGGCCACGGCGAAGGCCAGGCGGGCCACCATGCCGGAGGAATAGTTTTTCAGCGGCACATCCAGGAAATCCTTCAGCTCGCTGAATTCCACAATGTCGTCGAACTTGGAGGCGATGTACTTGGGGGTATAGCCCAGGACCGTGCCGTTGAGGTAGATGTTCTCCCGAGCAGTGAGGTCCATGTCGAAGCCGGCGCCCAGCTCGATCAGCGGGGCGATGGTGCCCCGCACCGTCACCTTGCCGCCGGAGGGCTTGTACACGCCGGAGATGATCTTGAGCAGCGTACTCTTGCCGCTGCCGTTGAGGCCGATGAGGCCGTAGAAGTCACCCGGCATGATGTCGAAGCTGACATCATCCAGGGCGAAGAACTCATCGAACCGCACGCCGCCGTGCATGAGCGCCACGAAGTATTCCTTGAGGCTCTCGTGCTTTTCCTTGGCCAGATTGAAGCGCATCGAGACATGGTCGATGGAGATAATCGGCTGTTGTGCTGCCATAGGTGCGCCCCCTTACATGTACAGGACAAACTTGTCCTGGTTTTTCTTGAAGACCACAACGCCCAGCACCATGCTGACCAGGGCGCAGAGGAAGCAGACGATCATCATGGTGGCGTCCAGCCCCTGGCCCCACAGCACACAGCGGCGGAAAGCCGTGATGTACCAGTACATGGGGTTGATATGGATGAGCCGCTGCATGATGCCGGACAGCGTTTCGGGGTCATAGAAGATGGCGCTGGCATAGACCAGCAGCGTGCAGAACACTTCCCAGATATGCATGATGTCCCGCACAAAGACATAGAGCGCCGACAGCAGCAGTCCGATGCCCAGGCTGAAGAAGAAGAGCATAATCAGCGGATAGACGGCCATCCAGGCGGTGGTCCAGGTCACCGGCGTCCAGGTGATGACAAAGACGATGACCAGTGCTATAAAGCTGAAGGCACAGTTGACCAGCGCAAAGCAGCACTTCTCCATGGGGAAGATGTACTTGGGGATATAGACCTTGCGCAGCAACGGTGCGTTTTTCAGCACGCTCTCCATGGCCATGGAGGTGGACTCCCGGAAGAAGTTGAAGAGCAGCTGGCCGATGATCAGGAAGCCCGCGAAGTTGGGAATGCCCTCCCCGCGCAGGCCCTTCATGATGGAATCGAACACCAGGAACATGACCAGACAGGTCAGCAGCGGGTTGAGCACGCTCCAGGCCACGCCCAGCACACTGCGCCGGTATTTCAGCTTGAAATCCCGGGTGATCAGGTTCTGCAGAAGATACCGGTACTTCCAGAAACTGGCAAAACTGTTTTTGAAACTCTGCACGGTGACTCCTTAGTACTTCTCGAAGAATTCAAACTTCTGTTCCGCGAAGGGGGTGTGCTCCTTGTCCTTGGCGCTGGTCTTGTGCTCGCAGCCGCAGTCCGGCCACTGCACATTGACGGTGGGGTCATCGTAGGGGATGCCGCCCTCCGAGGTGGGATCGTACACATCGGTGCACTTGTAGCAGAACTCCGCCACGTCGGACAGCACCACAAAGCCGTGGGCAAAGCCCTCGGGGATGTAGAGCATCTTCTTGTTCTCCGCCGAGAGGGTCACACCCACCCATTTGCCGAAGGTGGCGCTGTGGGGACGGCAGTCCACCGCCACGTCAAAGACCTCGCCCAGCGTCACCCGCACCAGCTTGCCCTGGGTGTGGTTCTTCTGGAAATGCAGGCCACGCAGCACGCCCTTGGTGGAACGGCTCTGGTTGTCCTGCACGAAGGGCTTGTCGATGCCGGCCGCCGCGAAATCGTCCATCTGATAGGTTTCCATGAAATAGCCGCGGTCGTCGCCGAACACCGTCGGTTCGATGATCTGCACTTCGGGGATCTCGGTCTTGATGAAATTGAACTTGCCCATGATGAATACGGCTCCTTTACTTCCTACACAATGAGATGTCTGTGTTTATTTTGATAAGAGGATATTGGCGCATAACAATACAGGATATATTATACTCTATTTCCCGCCTGCGGGCAAGATGAATTGTCCGCTTTGCCGCAGTTTTCACAGGAGCGGATACGGAATTTTGTAACTTGCCAGACAGCGTCCCCTGTGGTATGATAGCCCCGAACCGTGAGAGGAGGGTATCCGCATGACCAAACGGGAAGCCCGTGCCCGCGCCAGAGCGCTGCGTCGCACACTGGATATGGGGAATATCGGCCGGGAGATGGCCCGGGCGCTCTTTGCCCTGCCCTGCTGGCAGCAGGCTGGCACCGTGCTGGCCTTTGCCGCCCTGCCCGACGAGCCGGATACTGCTCCCATGCTGCAGCGCGCCCTCGCCGACGGCAAGCAGCTTTTGCTGCCCCGGGTCACGGGGGACGGCACCATGGAGTGGGTGAACATTCCTGATCTTTCCCTGTTGCAGCGGGGTGCCTACGGCATTCCGGAACCGCCCGCCGATCTTCCGGCCGTCTGCCCGCCGGAGGACGCCCTGTTCCTGGTCCCCTGCCTTGCCGTGAGCCGGGACGGGGTACGGCTGGGCCGCGGCGGCGGGTATTATGACCGCTTTTTGGCGCATGCTAAGGGAAAGCGTCTGCTGGTCTGCCCGTCGGCCCTGGTATGGCCGGAGCTGCCCGCCGACACCTGGGATATCCGGTTCCCATCCCACGAAATTCTGACCGAGAAAGGACTTTTACCATGAAAAAAGCACTGTTTTTTGTGAGCCTGGGCCTGGCCGCCGCGCTGGCGCTCACCGCCTGCAGCAACTCCAAGGAGACCGCCGAGGCCACCCCCACCCCGCTGCCGGAAGATATTCTCAATGATCCCGTTGCTTCCGACGATGGTGTGGCTTCCGACCCCGGCATGGAGGTCACCCCCGAGAGCGGCGTGGCCCTGACCCCCGATGCCGAACTCAGCGGCATGGTGGACAAGATCTATGAGGCCTACCCGGTGGAACTGATGATGCTGACCACCAACGCCGTGGACCTGAACGACGCCAGCTGGTGCACCTACCACACCGGCCTGACCGCCGATCAGGCGGCCCTGGTGGACGCCGCGGTCTACTCCGAGTCGCTGACCGGCAGCCAGGCCTACAGCCTGGTGCTGCTGCGGGTCAAGGATGAGGCCAATGCCCAGACCATTGCTGACGCGGTGCTGGACAACGTCCAGATGAACAAGTGGGTCTGCGTCATGGCCGACAAGGCCCGAGTGGCCACCTTCGGCGACAAGGTACTCTTTGTGATGACCAACAGCGAGCTCACTGACGTGGATGCCCTGATGGACGCCGTGCCCGGCGCCCTGGGCGTGACCTTTGACTATACCAACAGCAAGGACGCCGAGATCTGAGCGTTCCGCTGAAGAAACAGCCGCTCCGGCAATGCCGGGGCGGATTTTTTTGCAAAAATGATTGACAACTATTCTTGTCAATGCTACACTGTTAATGACAAGAATAGTTGTCATTATGACACGAATCCTTGTCATTACGTTTTGATAGAGAAAGGAAGGTGGACGGATGCCGCTTTACAATCGCCTGAAAGAATATCGCGCCCGGCTGGGGGTCAACCAACAGCAGATGGGCGCCATGGCTGGGGTATCCCGCCAGACCATCAGCCAGATCGAACGCGGGGATTACTCCCCCTCCGTGACACTGGCGCTGAAGCTGGCCAAGCTGTGCCATATAACCGTGGAAGATATCTTTACCTATGAGGAGGACAACCATGAAACCAATGGATAAGCAGGATAAAATCAGACGTGAGAACCGCCGCAAGCTGCCGGGATTCCTTCTTCTCATCGTGATGGGCGGTGTCCTAGGCATAACCATCGGTGTTTTTTCCAACTGGTTGAATGAAGCAGTAGCCCCTGATACGCTGGCCCGTCAGGTCACTCTGGCCCTTGGATTTGCCAGCCCCGCATTTTCCCTGCTGTGCATCCCCTTTCTGGCCATCGCCTTTTGGCATCTGCATCGGTCCCGGCAGCTTTTTTCCCTCTGGGACGGGGATGATGAACGTCTGCCTGATCAGATTGAACACAGGCTGAACTGGGCCATGCTTTGGATCAACGTTTCCCAATTTCTGGTCTTTCTGGGGTTGGGACTGGACCTTTCTCTGATGCCGCTGGGAGCCATCTCGTATGCGAGCGCTTTTACCATACTGATTCTCAGCATGGCAGCACTCTTCTTTTGCATCACGCTGCAGCGCCAGGTGGTGGATTTGTCCCGCCGCATGAACCCCGAAAAACAGGGCAGCGTCTATGATGTCAAATTCCGCAAAAAGTGGTATGACAGCTGCGACGAGGCAGAGCGCCGCCGCATCGGTGAGGCCGCCTATACAGCCTACATCGTCGTCAGTTATACCTCGGTTCTGCTCTGGGTCATCACAGCCTTGCTTAACCTCTTCCTCCCGGTCGGTCCGCTGCCCATGGTGGTTGCCATCCTGCCCTGGGGCGTCGGACAGCTGACCTATCTGATCCACTGCATCCGCGCAGGCAAATAAGCCAAACACAACAAAGGCGCCGCAGCTTTCGCTGCGGCGCCTTTTATTTCAGATCAACATGACCAGCGGATCAGGCCTTGGCGGCGCGGATCTCCTTGATCAGTTCGGGAACGACCTTGAACAGATCGCCGACGATGCCGTAGGTGGCAACATCGAAGATGGGTGCGCTCTCGTTCTTGTTGATGGCGATGATGGTATCGGAATCCTGCATACCGGCCACATGCTGGATGGCGCCGGAGATGCCCAGGGCCACGTAGATGCGGGGATGCACGGTCTTGCCGGTCTGGCCGACCTGATGATCGCTGGACAGCCAGCCTTCATCGGTGACGGCACGGGAAGCGCCCACGACGCCGCCCAGAACACCGGCCAGTTCCTCGGCCAGGGCAATGCCCTTGTCCACATCGGAGCTGATGCCACGGCCGACGGAAACGACCACATCGGCACCGATCAGGTCGACCATCTTCTTGGCGCTCTTCTTGATGTCCAGGATCTCCACATGGATGTCATCGGCGGTCAGGGCCGGGGCGATCTTCTCGACCACGACCTTGGCGGCACCGGCCTCATCGTAGGCCTGGGTCTGCATAACGCCGGGACGGACGGTGGACATCTGGGGACGGAAGCGGGGGCAGATGATGGTGGCCATCAGGTGACCGCCGAAGGCCGGACGGGTCATCTTCAGGTTGGTGTTCTCCTCGAACTTGGTGTTGTCCACATCGATGTTGGAGGTGGTGCGCAGGAAGTTCTTGTACTTCTCCACATCCACGTCCAGATGGGTGCAGTCGGCGGTCAGGCCGGTGTGCAGACGGGCAGCGCAGCGGGGACCAAGGTCACGGCCCAGGTTGGTGGCGCCGATCAGCATGATCTCGGGCTTCTTCTCCATGATGAGGTCGCACAGCGCCTTGGCATAGCCGTCGGTGGTGTAGTCCTTCAGCAGGGGGCTGTCCAGGTAGTAAACGCGGTCGGCACCGTAGCCGCCCAGCGCCTTGATGTAATCTTCATTGAGCTCGCTGCCCATGACGACACCGCACAGCTCAACGCCGAGGTCGTTGGCCAGCTTGCGGCCTTCGCTCAGCAGCTGATAGCTGATGGTCTGGATCTGGCCTTCGCGCTGCTCGCAGAAAACCCACACGCCCTTGAAGGCGGCGGTGTCCATTGCATTGAATTCAGCCATTGTACGTTTCTCCTTCCTCAAATCAGGTGCTTGTCGTTCAGGATGCCGACCAGCTGGGCAGCATCCTCGACCATCATGCCCGCGCCCTTGACCGGAGGAGCAAAGGACTTGTAAACATTCGTCGGGGAGCCCTTGAGGCCGATGGTGTCGGTCTCGATGAGCGGGTCATCTTTCAGAGTGTTGTAGTCGAACACGTCGATGGGCTTGTCGTAGCACTCGAAGATGCCGGACACGCTCATGTAGCGGGGGTTGTTCAGTTCCTTGATGCAGGTCAGCAGGCAGGGAGTGTTGACTTTCAGCTCCATGTAGCCGTCCTCCAGCTGGCGCTTGACCACCAGGGAGTTGCCTTCCTTCTTGATGTCGGTGACATAGGTGACCTGGGGCAGGTGCAGCTTCTCGGCGATCTGGGGACCGACCTGGGCGGTATCACCGTCGATGGCCTGACGGCCGCAGAAGACGATGTCCTCGGGACCGACGCCGATCTTGTTCACGGCAGCGGCCAGGATCTGGGAGGTGGCGAAGGTATCGGAACCGCCGAACTCACGGCCGGAAACCAGCACGCCACGGTCGGCGCCGCGGGCGATCAGCTCACGCAGCATGCCTTCGGCCGGCGGCGGGCCCATGGTGACGACAACGACTTCGCAGCCGGTCTCATCCTTGAGCTGCAGGGCGGCCTCGACGGCGTTCAGGTCGTCGGGGTTGGTAATGGTTGCCATCGCTGCGCGGTCCATGGTGCCGTCAGCCTTGACAGCGACCTTGCCCTGCGTATCGGGAACCTGTTTGACACAAACAATTGCTTTCATTGTACGTCTTGCCTCCTTACTTCAGCATCGCGCCGGAAATGACCATCATCTGGACTTCGCTGGTGCCTTCGTAGATCTCGGTGATCTTGGCA
The DNA here is from genome assembly GCF_963931595.1 of uncultured Subdoligranulum sp. GTDB lineage: Bacteria > Bacillota > Clostridia > Oscillospirales > Ruminococcaceae > Gemmiger. Next base: position 492,172 of record NZ_OZ007030.1, on the reverse strand, counting down.
TCGCGCATCATGCGCTCGATGGGGTAGTCACGGGTGTAGCCATAACCGCCGAACAGCTGCAGGCAGCGGCGGGTCACATCGCTGGCGGTGCGGGCAGCGATCAGCTTGGCCTCGGCGGCCTCGACGCTGTAACGGCCCTTCTGGCCATCCATGATGGCCTGCTTCTTCAGCGCAGCGGCGTAAACCAGGTACTTGGCAGCATCCACGCGGGCCTTCATCTCGGCCAGCTCGAACTGGGTGTTCTGGAAGGCAGCGATGGAACGGCCGAACTGCTTGCGCTCCTTGACGTAGGCAACGGTCTCATCCAGGGCGCCCTCGGCGATGCCCAGAGCCTGGGCAGCAATGCCGATACGGCCGCCGTCCAGGGTGGCCATGGCCAGCTGGAAGCCCTTGCCCTTCACGCCCAGCAGACGATCCTTGGGGATGATGCAGTCTTCCATGATCAGCTCGCAGGTGGAAGAACCGCGGATGCCCATCTTGTCCTCGGGCTTGCCGACCTTGAAACCGGGATCGGTGCGCTCGACGATGAAGGCGGAGATTTCCTTCTGCTTGCGGCCGCGCTTGTCCAGCACGGTGCCGGTGACGGCGATGATGATGAAGACATTGGCATAGCCGGAGTTGGTGATGAAGATCTTGGAGCCGTTCAGCTTCCAGTGATCGCCCTCATCCACGGCGTAGGTCTGCTGGCCCTGGGCGTCGGTGCCGGCGCCGGGCTCGGTCAGACCGAAGGCACCCAGCCACTCGCCGCTGCACAGCTTGGGCAGGTACTTGGCCTTCTGCTCGGGGGTGCCGTTCTCGTAGATGGGAGCGGCGCACAGAGAGGTGTGGGCGGAGATGATGACACCGGTGGTGCCGCAGACCTTGGACATCTCCTCAACGGCCATGACGTAGGACAGCACATCGCCGCCGGCGCCGCCGACTTCCTTGGGGAAGTAGATGCCCATCATGCCCAGCTTCGCCATCTTCTGAACGGTCTCGACGGGGAAATATTCCTCGGCATCCACCTTTTTGGCGAGAGGCTTGACTTCGTTCTCAGCAAATTCCTTGTACATTTTCTGGACCATTTGCTGCTGCTTGGACAGAGTAAAATCCATTTGATAAACCTCCATTACTCAAACAAACGCAGCCCGGCGCGGTATTGCCCGCGCCAGGCGCGAAAGTTTTACTGAATTACAGGGCGTCCACAGGGGTCTTGGTGCGATCGGCGTTGTAGACATAGAAGCCCTTGCCGGTCTTGCAGCCCAGGTTGCCACCGCGGACCATCTTGCGGATCAGCGGGCAGGCACGGTACTTGCTGTCGCCGGTCTCCTTGTACAGGACATCCATGATGGCCAGGCAGATGTCCAGGCCGACGAAGTCGCCCAGCTCCAGGGGTCCCATGGGATGGTTGGCGCCCAGCTTCATGGCGGTGTCGATGCCGGCGATGTCGGAGACGCCCTCCATCTTGATGAAGGCGGCCTCGTTGATCATGGGGATCAGGATGCGGTTGACGACGAAGCCGGCAGCCTCATTGACCTGCACGGGGGTCTTGCCGATCTCCACGCTGATCTTCTTGATGGTCTCGACAGTCTCGGCGGGGGTGTTCACACCGGCGATGACCTCGATGAGCTTCATGCGGTCAGCGGGATTGAAGAAGTGCATGCCCACCAGAGGACGGGACAGGCCCTTGCCGATCTCGGTGATGGACAGAGAAGAAGTGTTGGAAGCGAAAACGCACTCCGGCTTGCAGATCTTGTCCAGGGCGGAGAAGGTGTCCTGCTTGACCTTCACATCCTCGAACGCAGCCTCAACGATGAGGTCGCAGTCGGCGCAGATGTCTTCCTTCAGACCCGGGGTGATGGCCGCCAGACGGCGATCCACTTCAGCCTGGTCCAGCTTGCCCTTGGCAACCAGCTTGGCGTAGCCGGCAGCAATCTTGTTCTTGCCGCCCTCGGCCCACTCCTGCTTGATGTCGCACAGAGCCACGGTGTAACCCTCGACCTGCGCAAAAGCCTTTGCGATGCCCTGGCCCATGGTGCCAGCGCCAATAACGCCTACCTTCATAGTAGTAACCCTCCTGAAATTGTTATGTATGTAAAATCAGTTGTTGGTGAAAACCGGTTTGGGTTTCGGCTTCTCACGGCTCAGGAAGCAGCCCATGCCCTCGACCTGATCGTGGGTCTCGAAGCAGTCGCCGAACAGTTTTTCTTCCACTTCCACAGCCTTCTCGATGGGCAGGCTGATGCCGTCGTTGATGGCCTTCTTGCAGTTGCGCACGGCGATGGGTGCGTTCTTGGCGATCTTGCCGGCCAGCTTGAGGGCCGCAGGCATCAGCTCTTCCTGGGTGTACACCGCGTTGACCAGGCCGATGCGCAGGGCTTCGTCCGCCTTGATGTTCAGAGCGGAGTAGACCATCTGCTTGGCCATGCCCATGCCCACCAGACGGGCCAGGCGCTGGGTGCCGCCGAAGCCCGGGGTGATGCCCAGGCCCACTTCGGGCTGACCGAAGACGGCGTTGTTGGAGCAGATGCGGATGTCGCAGCTCATGGCCAGCTCATTGCCGCCGCCCAGGGCGAAACCGTTGACCGCCGCGATGACGGGCAGCGGGAAGTGCTCGATCATCAGGAAGATGTCGTTGCCCAGCTTGCCGAAGGCTTCGCCTTCCGCCTTGGTCATGGTGGACATGGAGCCGATGTCGGCACCGGCCACGAAGCTCTTGTCGCCGGCGCCGGTGAGGACCACGCAGCGCACGGTGTTCTGGTCGATGGCCTCGAAGGCGGCCTTCAGGTCAGCCAGCACTTCGGGGTTCAGGGCGTTGAGCGCCTTGGGACGGTCGATCGTCACAATGGCGACGGCGTCCTGAATTTCGGTATTGACAAAGGACATTTTCAATTCCTCCGTAACTTACATTTCCACGATGGTGGCGCAGCCCATGCCGCCGCCGATGCACAGGGTGGCCAGGCCCTTGTGAGCGCCGCGATGCTTCATGGCGTAGAGCAGGGTGACCAGGATACGGGCACCGGAAGCGCCCACGGGATGACCCAGGGCGATGGCGCCGCCGTTGACGTTGACCTTGCTCATGTCGAACTCCAGGTCATGGGCAACGGCCAGGCTCTGGGCCGCGAAGGCCTCGTTGGCCTCGATGAGGTCCATATCGGCGACGGTCAGGCCGGTCTTGGCCATGACCTTGCGGGTAGCGGCGATGGGGCCGACACCCATGATGGAGGGATCCACGCCGCCCAACGCACCGGCAACCCAGGTGGCCATGGGGGTGATGCCCAGCTCCTTGGCCTTGTCCTCGCTCATGATGACGAGAGCAGCGGCGCCGTCGTTGATGGCGGAGGAGTTGCCGGCGGTGACGATGCCGTCCTTCTTGAAGGAGGGCTTCAGCTTGCCCAGAACCTCCATCGGGCTCAGGCGGGGACCTTCATCGGTGTCGAAAACGATCTCGGTCTTCTTCTGCTTCACGGTGACGGGAACGATCTCGTCCTTGAAGGCACCGCTCTTGATGGCGGCGTCGGCCTTGACCTGGCTGTTGTAGGCGAACTCATCCAGCTGCTCGCGGGTCAGGTGCCACTGCTCGGCCACGTTCTCGGCGGTGATGCCCATGTGGTAGTTGTTGAAAGCGTCCCACAGCGCATCGTTGACCATGGTGTCCACCAGTTCGCTCTTGCCCATGGGGTAGCCCATGCGGTAGCCGTAGCGGCCCTTCATCATGGCGAAAGGAGCCATATCCATGTTCTCAGTACCACCGGCCACGACGATGTCGGCATCGCCGGCCTCGATCATCTGGGCAGCCATGTTGACGCAGTTCAGACCGGAGCCGCAGACCACGTTGACGGTGACGGCCGGCGTGGTGACGGGCAGGCCGGCCTTCAGGCTGGCCTGGCGGGCCACGTTCTGGCCGAGGCCTGCCTGGATGACGCAGCCCATGTAGACATGGTCGACCTGCTCAGGCTTGATGCCGGCGCGGTTGATGGCTTCCTTGATGACAATGGAGCCCAGTTCCGCAGCGGGGACGTTGGACAGCGTGCCGCCGAACTTGCCGATGGCAGTACGGCAGGCGCTTGCAATGACGATCTTCTTCATAAGTAGCCTCCTGAAAACATTTTTTGTGGATAGACTTCTTTAGTAAACCGTGTATCTTCAAACCGCCGGGGCGGTGTGAATTCCTGTTTCAGAGTTTGCCCTCCGCCCGCTTGGCCAGCAGCTGCTTCTCCACATTGGAGGGAACGAACCGGGAAACGTCCTGCCCGTAGTGGGCCGCCTCCCGCACGATGGTGGAGGAGAGATAACTCCATTTGATGGCCGTGGCCAGGAAGATCGTCTCGATCTCCGGCATCATGGCGTAGTTGGTGTGGGCCAGCTGGATCTCGTTCTCAAAGTCGGTGACCGCGCGAAGCCCCCGCACCATGACGGTGGCCCCCTTCTGCTTGGCAAAGCTGACGGTCAGCCCGTTGAAGGAATCCACCTCCACGTTGGGCATATCCTTGCAGCATTCCCGCAGCATGGCAACGCGCTCCTCGACCGTGAACAGCGGCGTCTTCGCACTGTTGACCAGTACGGCGACGATCAGCTTGTCAAACATACGGCTGGAGCGCTTGATGATGTCCAGATGCCCGCGGGTGACGGGGTCAAAGCTGCCCGGATACATGGCAATCGGCATGGTACACAAACCTTTCCTCTTCCGCCCATCTGTTAAAAAATAAACAATTCAGGGTGGAAATGTAGGCACCGGCGCCGTGGCTGGCTTCAGGCAATCATCAAAACCGACTCGGTCAGGTGCGCGGCGGCTGGTGCCGCAAAGTTTCCGGCGCATTTCCAGAAACTCTACTATAGTTTTACCATCTTGTTAAGGTTTTGTCAATTGCCCAACTGTTAAAATTGTGTTGAAATCGCAGGTTTGTTTCGGCATTCCGCACAAAACTTTCTTTTTCCCTCCGGGGCGGCACTGTGGAGGCTACCTATTTGAATGGGGCACTGTGCCGCTCCCCTCTTCCGGCAACGGATGTTTTGCCTCTTGACCCGCCGGCAGTACCGTGTTATTATTTTAACATGCGAGGGTGTGTCCCTCCGGATTATCTGCAGGATACAAAAAACGAGGTGCTGTACCATGAATTTTGAGGATCTGATTGCAAAAGTGAAGACCTGCGGCAAGCAGAAGCTGGCCGTGGCCGCCGCGGAGGACGACGCCGTTCTGGAGGCCGTGGACGCTGCCCACAAGCAGGGCATTGCCGACGCCATTCTTGTGGGTGACGAAGCTGCCATCCGCAAGATCGCTGCGGAACTGAACATCGACCTGAGCGACTACGAGATCATCAACGAGCCGGACAAGGTCCAGGCCTCGCTGAAAGCCGTCAAGCTGGCCCACGACGGTGTGGCCAACATGTACATGAAGGGCCTGCTGGACACCAAGACCTTCCTGAAGAGCGTGCTGGACAAGGAAGTGGGTCTGCGCACCGGCAAGACGCTGTCCCACGTGGCCGTCTTCGAGGTCAAGGGCATCGAGCAGCTGCTCTTCCTCACCGACGTGGCCTTCATGACCTACCCCACCCTGGAGGACAAGGTCCACATCATCGAGAACACCGTGGCGGTGGCCCATGCCTGCGGCGTGGAGTGCCCCAAGGTGGCCCCGCTGGCCGCCGTTGAGGTGGTCAACCCCAAGATGCCCTGCACCGTGGATGCCGACGAGCTGCGCAAGATGAACGAGGAGGGCAAGATCACCGGCTGTGTGGTGGACGGCCCCCTGTCCATGGACATTGCCATCGATCCCGAAGCCGCCCATCACAAGGGTGCCCAGGACCGCCCGGCTGCCGGCCATGCCGACATCCTGCTGTTCCCCGACATCCAGGCCGGCAACCTCGTCTACAAGACGCTGGTCCACACCGCCGAGTGCAAGAACGGCTGCATCCTGACCGGCACCAAGGTGCCCGCCATCCTGACCAGCCGCTCCGATTCTTTCCAGACCAAGGTCAACTCCATCGCGCTGGCCGCCGTTGTGGCCGCCGGCCTGAAGCAGGAATAAGAGAAGAGAAGGAGACGAGATACCATGTCCATCAAAACACTGGTCATCAACCCCGGTTCCACCTCCACCAAGGTGGGCGTGTTCGAGGATGAGACGCTGCTGTTCGAGGAAACGCTGCGCCATCCCACCGAGGAAATTGCCAAGTACGCCAGCATCATCGACCAGAAGGACTTCCGCAAGGAGATCATTCTGGACTTTCTGAAGGAAAAGAACTGTGACCCCAAGAGCCTGAACGTCATCGTGGGCCGCGGCGGCCTGCTCAAGCCCATTCCGGGCGGCACCTACGCCGTCAGCGACGCCCTGCTGGCCGACCTGAAGGCCGGCGTCCAGGGTCAGCACGCCTCCAACCTGGGCGGCATCCTGGCCCGGGAGATCGGCGACGCCCTGGGTGTGCCCAGCTACATCGTGGACCCCGTGGTGGTGGATGAACTGACCCCCAAGGCCCGCATCTCCGGTATGCCCGAGCTGCCCCGCCGCTCCATCTTCCACGCCCTGAACCAGAAGGCTGTGGCCCGCCGCTTTGCCAAGGAGAACGGCAAGCGCTACGAGGACCTGAACCTCATCGTCATCCACATGGGCGGCGGTGTCTCGGTGGGCGCCCACAACCACGGCAAGGTGGTGGATGTGAACAACATCCTGGACGGCGAAGGCTGCTTCAGCCCCGAGCGCAGCGGCACCGTGCCGGTGGGCGATCTGGTGAAGATGTGCTTCAGCGGCAAGTACACCCAGCAGGAGATCTACAAGAAGATCTGCGGCAACGGCGGCTTCAATGGCTACCTGCACACCAACGACGCCCGTCAGGTCAACAAGATGGCCGACGAGGGCAACGCCGAAGCCAAGCTGGTGTGGGATGCCTTCTTCTACCAGATCGCCAAGGATGCCGGCGCCATGGCCGCCGTGCTCTGCGGCCAGGTGGATCAGATCATCCTGACCGGCGGCATCGCCTACAATGACTACACCCGCGAGATTCTGCAGAAGTATCTGGGCTTCATCGCCCCCATCACCGTCTACCCCGGCGAGGACGAGCTGCTGGCGCTCTGCCAGGGCGCCCTGCGCGTGGTCAACGGCGAAGAGGAAGCCAAGGAATATTGATGGCCCCGGCAGGGCCCTCTCCCCTGCCGTATATAGAAAAAGCAGGAAAGGCACAAGCCTTTCCTGCTTTTGTTTTGTTCAGGAAGCGGAATCCGGATCGGGGAATCCCTGGTCCAGCAGCGTCTGCCGGATGGCGTCGTTCTGCTCCTCGTACCGGGATGCCACGTCGTCGTCGATGATGTAGACCGTCACCGGCACCACAGCGCTCTCCACCGATTCCTGGTAGGTCTGGTAGTAGAGGTCCACAAAGGCGTGGCCTTCCATCATGGCGGTGCCGGTGTCCGCCGCATAGGCGTAGCCGTAGACGAAGGAACCGTCGTCACTGGTGATGTACATCAGGGTGCCGTAGGGAATGATGTTGGGGTTGACCGCTACCGTGCCGTAGGTCAGCCGCTGTCCGCTGGCCCCCTTGGCGGTGGACGACGCGGAATAGCCGGTGGAACGCTGGCCGGTGTAGGTCTCCACCACCCCCTCGGAGGGGACGCCGTCCACGATCTCCGGCCCCACAAAGGAGGAGACGGGCGCCTGCTCGCCGTAGACCTTCACCACGGTGGGCACCATTCCCACCTGGGTCACCCGGTCCAGCTCCTGTTTTTCCGTCCAGGTGCCGTCGATGTAGACATCCCGCCAGGTGACGGTATCCAGTCCGTCGCTGCCCTCCTGGAGCATCATCGTCTCGTCGTGGTCGCGGTAGAACAGACTGGTGGGCACCTCCTGCCGCTGGGACGGGATCACCACGTCCTCGGTATAGTCCACATACTCCACCCGCTGCAGCGTCAGGCTGCTGCCCTCCGTCACCGTCTCGTCCGCGGCGGGGGTCAGGATATCGTTGTCGTCGTAGGTCAGCCCCAGCTGCGCCAGCAGCTCCGCCGCCGTGGCCCCGGTGGTGATGACATCCCGGGTCTGGCCGTCCGCCGTGACCGGCACCGTGTAGGCGCGCAGCACCTGCATCAGACGGCCGTCGGCGTTCTGGGACCAGACGATCTTGTCGTTCTCCCCCAGAGGCGGCGTGTCGGTAAGGCTGAGCAGCGTCTCCTCACTGCTGGAGGCCGTCAGGATACGCACGCTGCCGCCGTGGGTGTCGCTGACCACCACAAAATGCAGCGCCTGAGAGGTGAATGCGATGGTCAGTCCCAGCGCCAGCGCTCCGGCGGCCAGCGCACCCCACTTGGGCAGCGCCACCGCCAGCCGGCGTCGGATATGTTCTCGGGTTTTGAGGGATATGGGCATAGGGTTCTCCTCACAAAGAAAGGGCAGGTCCCGCGCGGGACCTGCCCCGGGGTGCCGGAATACAGCATCGCTGCCGCAGGTACAGTGCGGCCAACGGGTTCTTCCCATTTTGATTCTCACGGTTTCGGTTTGCCATAATAACACAAAACCGTATATTTTGCAAGCCTTTGCCGCATATTTCCGCCACAGCACCGTACAGAATTTGTTCGCTGGGGCGTGTTTTGCCGACCATGTGAAAAGCCTTGCGGTCAGAACGCCAGCTGCTCCGGCGGGATGCGGTCCCTGTCGGTGACAGGGCGGATGGGTCGGCAGGGCACGCCGGCGGCCACCACCCCGGCGGGGATGTCGTGGGTGACCACGCTGCCCGCTCCGATGACCGAGCCCTTGCCGATGGTGACGCCGCCGCAGACCACCGCGTTGGCGCCGATCCAGACGTTTTCCTCCAGCGTGATGGGCGCCGACGTGCTGATGCCCTCTGCGCGCTGGGCCGCATCCACCGAGTGGCCCGCGCAGGCCAAGCAGACGCCCGGCGCGATGAAGGCCCCCGCCCCGATGTGGACGGGCGAGGTGTCCAGGATGACGCAGTTGTAGTTGATGACGGTAAGGCCGTAGGTGTGGATGTTGAAGCCGTAATCACAGTGAAAGGCGGGCTCGATGAAGGTCAGGTCGGAACAATCCCCCAGCAGCTTTTGGAGGATTTCCCGGCGGCGTTCCGGCTGATCGGGCGGCAGCTGGTTGTAGGTCCAGCACAGCCGCTGGGCTTCGGCCTTCCACGATAGCGTATAATCGAGTTCGCAAAAGCAAATAAGAAATAGACAAGCCATTAGGGCTCCTGTAAAATGAAAGTTGTCCAGACAATCACGATACAAAGGAGAAAACCCTAATGGCTCAAAAGAATCATACCACAAATCTGACCGAATTGCTACTGCAATGTGTAGCACAACCGGATCCCATGCTGAGTATGCTGGAATGGCTGTGTGCCCAGCTCATGGAGGCCGAAGTAAGCCAGCAGCTGGGAGCGGAGAAAAGCGAACGCGCCGAAAGCCGCAGCGGGTATCGCTGTGGCTACCGGCCTCGCAGACTAGATACCCGAATGGGCACCATGTATCTCATGGTGCCGAAGGTACGTCAGGGCGGTTACATACCGTTCTTTGTTACGGAGCGCAAACGCAGTGAAGCGGCACTGATCCAAGTGGTGCAGGAGGCCTTTGTACAGGGCGTATCCACTCGTAAGATGGAAAAACTGGCCAAGAGCCAGGGAATTGAAAGCCTGTCCCGCAGTCAGGTCAGTGAGATGACAAAAGGCTTGAACGAGCAGGTAAATGCTTTCCGCAGCCGCTCTCTTGCCCAAAGCAGTTATCCCATTTTGTGGGTGGATGCTCTGTACGAAAAAGTTCGTATGGACGGCAGAATTGTAAGTATGGCGATACTGGTGGTCTGTGGTGTGGATGAGCATGGCTAGCGAGACATTCTGGCGATAGAGCCCATGTTGGAAGAGTCGGAAGAAGTGTATCTTCAGCTTTTTCGAGGATTGCAGGAACGAGGACTTTGTACGCCCCGACTGGTTGTTTCAGATGCACACGCCGGACTTGTTGCCGCTATCCGTAAAGGCTTCCCAGGAGCAAGCTGGCAACGGTGCAAGGTTCATTTCATGCGTAATATTCTGGCGCATATTCCTCACAAGGACAAAGATGCCTTTGCCCAGAATCTCAAGACTATCTGGCTGGCTCCCACCAGAGAACAAGCTCGCAAACTGGCTGAAGAAATCTGCAGGCAGTACAAGCACCGTTTCCCCAAAGCCATTTGCTGCCTGGAAGACGGTTTGGAGGACTCTTTGTCGTTCTATGCTTTTCCACAGTTGGATGCAAGAAAGATTTCTTCTACCAACGTATTGGAACGGCTGAACCGGGAGATCCGCCGCCGCACTCGCGTGGTGGGTAGTTTTCCGGACGGCAATTCAGCCCTTATGCTGGTTTGTGCCCGGCTGCGCCATGTGGCTGGTACCCAGTGGGGCAACAAAAAGTACATGAACATGAAGCACCTGGAGGCAGCCTTTGAGGGCACCTCCATTGCCGGCTGACTTCATTTATTCCAGAGACTGCAAATTAAATTTGCGAAAGAATGTTGACACTACCTAGAAGTCCGCTTTTCACTGGTTTTTCCCCTTTCGTTGTCTCTGTTCCATGGTCCGCTCACACCCGGTGGCAGGCATCGGGGATGCCGATATCCGCCAGCAGCACCTCGCCGCAGCAGGGCGCTGTGTGGGCAGGCTTGCGGCTGTCAAAGCAGACCGTCAGGTCGGCCCCGACGGCCCCCTCCGCCGCTTCGCCGGTGTCAGCAGCCACCCCGCTGGGCAGATCCACCGCCAGCAGAAACGCCCCCGCCCAGCGGCTCCGGTTGAGAAGGTCACAGGCCCGCTGTCCCGCCGGGCGCAGCGCCCCATGGAAACCGGTGCCGTAGAGGGCATCCACCGCCGCATCCCAGCCTTCGGATGCAGGCGGGTCGTCGGGCCCCAGCACCGTCACGGGCAGTTCCTTCAGCAGCGCCCGGTTGGTGCAGGCGTCCGGCGTCCTGGGTTCCCCCTCCGCCAGCCAGACACAGACCTGCCAGCCTGCCTTGGCCGCCACCCGGGCCATGACAAACCCGTCACCGCCGTTGTTGCCCTTGCCGGCCACCACCAGCAGCCGGCCCGGTGCCGGGAACCGCCGGGCCAGTTCGGCCCAGGCAGCTCGTCCGGCGTTCTCCATCATCTGGATGTACAAAAGACCCGCCTCGTTGGCGGCCTGCTCGATGCGCTTCATCTGGGCAGCGGTGACAATGGCCTGGTTTTTCATAGTGGGTTGCTCCTTCCCTTTTCTTTTATCCTACCATACCGTCCCCGCAAAATCCACAAAAAAAGTTCCGGGCCGCAGCGGCCCGGAACCCGGCATCTTCAGTTCAGTTTGAGGAATTTGCGCACCGGCAGGGCGACGGCTCCCGCCACCAGGCAGCAGGTCACCCATTCACCGATGGCCTGCACACCCACAAACAGCACGACAAACATCAGCGCATTGGTGGCGCCCATGCTCTGGGCCGCATCCTGTACATAGGGAAGGTTATAGAACAGCAGCACCAGCGCCCCCATAAAGAACACCGTATTGAGCACCGCCGTCAGCAAACCACCCGCAAAGCAACAGAATTTTTCCTGCCTGGGCAGCAGCTTACACAGCCCTTTGAAGAGCAGAGCCGCGCAGAGACCCATTAGGACCCGGGAGACCACACAGACTACAAAGGTTGCAACAGGGCTGGCGCCGAACATGGCGGCGCTGAGAGCACTTTTTCCCTCCATCGCCTGCAGGAAGCTGGTAATGCCGAACACCGCCCCCAGAATAGTTCCCGCCAGGGGGCCCATCGTCATGGCGCCGATGGCCACCGGCAAGGTGAGCAGCGACGCCGACAGCGGGCCGATCTGCAGATAGCCCAGCGGCGTGTAGTTCATCACAAGCAGAATGGCCACCAGCAGCGCAAGCTGGGTGAGCCAACGGACGTTGGTACGCTTTTTCATATTCAATTTTCCTCCTGCTGCCGTCTCCTACATTTCGGGAGTACAGCGCAAATGTACAGCCCGCAGGCTGCCAAACCACAGTATAACGCAAAACCGGCCGCGTTACAAGCGGCCGGCGGAAAAATTCCTTACAGTTTTCCCTGCTGGAGCAGGTCCCGCACCTCCAACAAATCGTGGCAGCAGCAGGTGTAGAGCTGCCGGATCTCCTCGTCGGGCTGGGCCAGGTCGGGCACCATGACGGTCACCGCCCCCGCCGCATGGCCGGCGCGCACCCCGTTGAAGCTGTCCTCCAGCACCAGGCAGTCGTGGATATCCAGCTTCAGGCGGCGGGCCGCCTCCAGGAAGATATCCGGCGCCGGTTTGCTGTGCTTCACATCGGCCCCGCAGACCACGTCGTGGAAATACCGCGCCGTGCCGGTGGTCTGCAGGTTCTGCTCGATCATGTTCCGCGGGCTGGAACTGGCCACAATGCGCGGCATGCCCCGGCTTTCCAGCAGCGCCAGCAATTCCTTGAGGCCCGGCTTGCAGGGCACCCCCCGGGCGAACCGCTCCGTGCCGATCTGCCACACCTTGTCCAGAATCCGGCGGGGATCCGCATCGGGGAAGTATTCCTTCACATGGTCGACGAGGAACTGCCCCGCCAGACCCCGCCCGCTGGCGTAGAAAGCCTCGGTATCCGCCGGCATGGCCACCCCCAGCGCCGCACAGGCGGGTTCCCACAGGGTATCCCACAGACGTTCGGTGTCGAACATCAGACCGTCCATATCAAAAATCACGCCTTTGACCATAAGGGTGCCGTCCTTTCCATCCCGTAAAACCGTTTTTTGCACGCCCATTGTACCGCAATTTTCCCCACCCGGCAAGAGATTTTTGTTCTGGCGAAATTGGGGCTTGTATTTACCGCTTTAGAGCGCTATAATTGGATAAACTGCTTCCGGGTTGCTGTGCGGCGGCCCGCCTGGCGGCATTGTGATTAAACAGGGAGAGTGTAAATCATGTTGGACATCAAAATCACCAAAACGACTGCGCCCAAGGCGAAGCCGCAGGACGAAAGCAAATTGGGTTTCGGCAAGATCTTCAGCGATCACATGTTCCTGATGGATTATACCGAGGGCGAGGGCTGGCATGACGCCCGCATCGTTCCCTACGGCCCGTGGGAACTGGACCCCGCCACCACGGTCTTCCACTACGCCCAGGAAATCTTTGAGGGCATGAAGGCCTACCGTACCGCCGAGGGCAAGATCCAGCTGTTCCGCCCCGACTGCAACGCCAACCGTTTCAACGATTCCGCCGACCGTCTGGGCATGCCGCCCATCCCGCCGGAGGACTTCGTCCAGGCCGTGAAGGCCATCGTGGATGTGGACCGTGACTGGGTGCCCCATTCCGACGGTGCTTCGCTGTACATCCGCCCCTTCTGCATCGCCACCGATGTGGGCCTGGGCGTGCACGCCGCCAAGCATTACCGCTTCGCCATCATCTGCTCGCCCTCCGGCGCCTACTACGCCGAGGGTCTGGACCCCGTGCGCATCTACGTGGAAGATGAGTACATCCGTGCCGCCCCGGGCCTGACCGGCTTCACCAAGTGCGGCGGCAACTACGCCGCTTCCATCAAGGCCGGCGAGCTGGCCGAGGAGCGCGGCTTCAGCCAGGTTCTGTGGCTGGACGGCGTGGAGAAGAAGTACGTCGAGGAAGTCGGCTCCATGAACATCATGTTCAAGATCGACGGCAAGATCTACACCGCCGCCTGCACCGGCACCGTGCTGCCCGGCGTCACCCGCCGCTCCATCATCGAGCTGCTGAAGGACTGGGGCTACGAGGTCATCGAGGGCAAGCTGGCCATCGCCGATGTCATGAAGGCTGCCGATGAGGGCAAGCTGGAAGAGGTCTTCGGCACCGGCACCGCGGCCGTTGTCTCCCCCGTCAAGGAACTGGACTGGGAGGGCAAGGTGGCCCACATCAGCGGCGGCAAGATCGGCGAGCTGACCCAGAAGCTCTACGACACGCTGACCGGCATCCAGTGGGGCAAGCTGCCTGACACCAAGGGCTGGATCGTGCCTGTGGAAGAGCAGTAAACCCGGTTTTGTAAAAATGTAATGTAAAAAAGCGCGCAGGAGAGCGAAAAATCTTTCCTGCGCGCTTTTTCTTGTTTTCTTTACATTTTTTTAATACAGAATATGGTATACTGTTCACAGTTCGGGACCTTCTTCCGGGCTGTCTTGTAGGATTCGGATGACGACCAAAGGATCTTTTCCATGAAACATATTCTGCAACTGCTGGACCACACGGTCCGGCGCTGGGGCAGCCGCCCTGCCTTCGGCGACGAGCACCGCACCCTGACCTGGAACGAGGTGGAAGACGCGGTGCAGCGCATCGGCACGGCGCTGGCCGGCTACGGCGTACAGCGCCGCCCGGTGGCGATCTACCTTGACCACGAAGTTCCCTGTCTGCTGGCCATGCTGGGCACGCTGGCCGCCGGCGGCTTCTACACCGTGCTGGACACCGCCCAGCCCCCCGACCGGGTGCGGCGGATCACCGGCCAGCTCTCCCCCGCCCTGCTGGTGACCGACGGCGCCCACCGGGATGCCGCCGACGCCCTGGGCCTTGCCTGCCCGGTGGTGGACCTGGACGAGGCGCTGGCAACTGCGCCGGACGGCTTTCTGCTGCAGACGCTGCGGGAGCAGGCCATCGACACCGACCTGGCCTATGTGCTGTTCACTTCCGGTTCCACCGGCACCCCCAAGGGGGTGGCCATCCAGCACCGGGCCGTGCTGGCCTACAGCGCCTGGAGCGCCGGGGCCTTCGGCATCGACGAGACGACGGTCTTCGGCAACCAGACACCCTTCTACTTTTCCATGTCGGTGACCGATATCTACACCGCGCTGCGCACCGGCGCCCGGGTACAGGTGATCCCCAAGCGGCTGTTCAGCTTTCCGGTGCAGCTGCTGGACTACCTGACCATCCAGGAGGTCAACACCCTCTACTGGGTGCCGTCTGCCCTGGGCGGCGTGGTGCGCTGGAAGGCGCTGGACTACACGGCGCTGCCGCCGCTGCGCACCATCCTGTTTGCGGGCGAAACGATGCCCACCCCCTACCTGAACTACTGGCGGGCCCACTATCCGGCGGCGCTGTTCGCCAACCTGTTCGGTCCCACCGAGACCACCGATATCTGCAGCTACTACATCGTGGACCGGGACTTTGCCGACGACGAACCGCTGCCCATCGGCCGCGCCTGCGACAACTGCGGCTTGCTGGTCCTCACCCAGGACGGGCGGGCGGCGGAGCCCGGCGCCGTGGGCGAACTCTGTGCCCGGGGCAGCTTTCTGGCGGCGGGGTACTACAACATGCCCGACAAGACCGCCGAGCGGTTCTGTCCCAACCCGCTGCAGCCCCACTACCCCGAGATCATCTACCGCACCGGGGACCTGGTGCGCTACGACGAAAAGGGGCTTTTGCAGTACATGGGCCGGGCGGACAACCAGATCAAACACATGGGCTACCGCATCGAATTGGGCGAGATCGAGACGGCGGCCTTCGGGCAGGAGGGGCTGCAGAGCTGCGCCTGCCTCTACGACGCGCCCCGGGACCGGCTGGTGCTCTTCTACACCGGCAAGAAGGGGCTGGAGGAATCGCTGCGGCCCCGGCTGGCCCAGCGTCTGCCCGCCTACATGCAGCCCACGGTGTACCGCCGTCTGCAGGCCATGCCCCAGAACCAGAACGGAAAAATCGACCGCGCCGCACTGGGTGCCCTGTGCAAGGAGGACTGAACCATGCATACTATGGATGAAATCATGAACATTCTTTCCGAAGTGAAACCCGGTATCGAAGCCGGTCCCGACACCGAACTGGTGCGCACCGGCGTGCTGGACTCGGTGGACATCATGTCTGTGGTGATGGCCCTGGCGGAGGAGTTTGATCTGGAGATCAGCCCGCTGGACCTGAAAGAGGAAAACTTCCATACCCCGGCGGCCATCCTGGATCTGGTCAACCGGCTGGATGACTGAGCCCCGGGAGGCTTGGTATGGCATACAATTCCTTTCCCTACTTATGTATCTTCCTGCCGCTGTGCTGGCTGGCCTGGGCGCTGCTGCCCCAGCGCTACCGGCCCGCGGCACTGCTGGGGGGCAGCCTGATCTTCTACTGGCTCACCGCCGGCACCTACACAGCCTGGCTGCTGCTGGCCGCCGCCCTGGCCTGGGTGCTGGGCCTGGGGCTGGGCCGTCTGCAGGCTTTGCAGGAGGCCACCGTTCCGGCGCTGGACAAGCCCGCCCGCAAGGACGCCAAACAGCAGTTTGCCGCCCTGCAGAAAAGTCTTGTGGCGGTGGGGGTGGCCGGGCTGCTGGG
Organism: uncultured Subdoligranulum sp.; assembly: GCF_963931595.1. Lineage (GTDB taxonomy): Bacteria > Bacillota > Clostridia > Oscillospirales > Ruminococcaceae > Gemmiger. The sequence goes on along the minus strand of NZ_OZ007030.1, from coordinate 475,961 downwards.
CCTGCTGGTCTGGCTGAAATATCTGCCCTTCCTGGTGCGCACCCTCAACGCGGTGGTGAGCCGGCTGCCCTTCGGCTGGCAGATCGCCGCTCCTTCCTTTGTGCAGCCCCTGGGCCTCAGCTTCTTCACGCTGATGGCACTGAGCTACCTCTTCGATGTGCGCCGCGGCACCACCCGGCCCGCCGCCCACTACTGGCAGGTGCTGCTCTACCTGAGCTTCTGGCCCCATGTGGTGGAGGGCCCCTTTGACCGCTGGGACCGCATCGCCCCCGCCATGCTCAACCCGCCCCGGCCGGACTACCGCGCCTTCACCTTCGGCGTGCAGCGCATCCTGTGGGGCATGATGAAAAAGCTCATCATCGCCGACCGGGCCAATATGTACGTCAAGGCCGTCTTTGACGACTGGACCAAATACTCCGGCGCCGCCGTGCTGGTGGGCACTTTGCTCTACACCCTGCAGCTCTACGCCGAGTTTTCCGGCTGCATGGACATGGTGCTGGGCGCCGCCCAGTGCTTCGGCGTGCCGCTGACAGAAAACTTCCGCCAGCCCTTCTTTGCCCGCAGCGTCAGCGATTTCTGGCGCCGCTGGCACATCACGCTGGGTGCCTGGCTGCGGGAATACGTCTTCCAGCCCGTCATCGTCAGTAAACCCATGATGCGGTTCGGCAGATGGTGCCGCACCCGGTTCGGCGCGGCGCTGGGCCGCAGCATGCCGGTCTGGGCCGGGCTGCTGCTCACCTGGCTGGCCATCGGCATCTGGCACGGGGCCGGCTGGCTGTACATCGTGTACGGCCTGTACTACTTCGTGCTCCAGTGGCTGGGCGAGGCGGCTGAACCCACCCTGCTGCGGTTCTTCCCCGCTCTGCCCCGCTGGCGCAACCACCGGGGCTACAAGCTGTGGCAGGTGGTGCGCACCTTTGTGCTGGTCAACCTGGGCATGCTGATCTTCCGCTCCAACGGCACCCGCGCGGCGCTGGAGATGCTGGCCAGTCTGGTCCGCCCCTACACCGGCAGCCTGCTCATCAAGCTGGATATCGCCGACCTGGGCGTGCTGGCGGTGGGCGCCGTGGTACTGCTGGCCGTGGACCTGGCCCACGAGCGGGGCATCGCCATCCGGGAGGCCATCGCCCGCCGCCCGCTGCCGCTGCGCTGGGCGATCTACTGCGGCGCCATGCTGGCGGTGATGATCTTCGGCGCCTACGGCGACAACTACGATCCCGCCGCCTTCATCTATGCGCAGTTCTGATAAAACCGATCACCAGACGGGAGTATCCTGTATGTCTTTACAAACCTGGCAAAAAAATGCCCTCCGCATCATCGCCTTTCTACTGGTGCTGCTCATGCTGGTGCTGGCCGTGGGCCATTACCTGATGCCGGAATCCAACCGCTACCTGGAAGGGTACACGGCGGGCGGCATCCTGGGGGAGGATTTCGACACCATCGACGTGCTGGTGCTGGGCGATTCCAACGCCGCCCAGGGTATCGCCCCCATGAAATGGTACGACGAACACGGCATCACCGGCTACACCTATGCGGCGGGCTGGCTTTCCATGTACAACATCTATTACCGGCTGAAGCAGATCTACGAGGAGCAAAGCCCCAAAGTGGTGGTGCTCTGCACGGCCCCCGCCTACACCAAAAAGAGCAGCGAGACCTACATGCAGAGCGCCCTGGGGGACATCTCGGACGAACTGCTGCCGCTGCTGCGCTTCCACGACAACTGGAAGTACCTGCGCCCCGACAACCTTTTCACCGAGAAGGACTACAGCTGGCGGGATGTGAACAAGGGCTACACCCCCATCACCGACGTGGCCGCCCGGCCCAACCTGGACTACATGTACGACACCGGCGCCAGCGAATCCATCCCCTGGATGGTGAAATTCTACATGGAGCGCATCCTGCAGCTCTGCGCCGACCACGACAGCCAGGTGCTGCTCGTCACGGTGCCGGCGGCGCTGGGCTGGAACCTGGCCCGCCACAACGGCATCGCCGCCTTTGCCGAGGAAAACGGTGTGCCCTACCTGGACTTCAACATGGCGGACAGCAACCCCGGCATCGACTGGACCACCGACTCGGCGGACGGCGGCACCCACCTGAACTGGCTGGGCGCCGAGAAGGTCACCGCCGCCCTGGGGGACTATCTGCTGGACCATTATGATCTCACCGACCACCGGGGCCAGCCCGGCTACGAGACCTGGGACGCCGACGCCCAGAGCTACCGCGATCTGCTGCCGGAGATCACCCAGCGGGCCAAGGAGAACGCCGGTCTTGTATAATTTGTACAAATACAGCTCTCATTTTTTAAGCACATTGTACACGTCTGCCCCTTGCAAAGGCACCCGAAATGTTGTACTATAGAAGCACAGAAAGCAATGACGCTTTGGAACGGTTGGTTTGCACCGCCGTACCAAGGCGCTTTTTTATGAAGGCTTTCCGGAAAGAGGAAGAATACCAGAGCGCCCTGCCGGTCATCCTGGAAGGGCATCCACTTGTAGAGGGGTGGGTTCCGTTCGATATACGAGCGGCAAGACGTTCTGTTTTTCTCCTTCTTTTTGAAACGGGACGGGGCAGTGGCCGTCCCGTTTTGTTTTTCTCCCCTTGAGCGCCGGTTGCCAGCCGGCGCTTTTGTTGTCGGGGGACAAACTGTGCAAAATCCCGCCGGAACATTGAAAAAGCCGGCCGAATGCGGTACAATAAAACAAACCCACTGATTCTGTTAAAAGGAGTGCGGACCAAATGGTCGAAACCTTTACCACCCGGATCACCCCCTACGGCCTGGACCGCAAGGTCTTTCTCTATCTGCCGGACGACTGGCAGACTTCCGGCAAGCGGTATCCGGTGGTGTATATGTTTGACGGACACAACCTCTTCTTTGATTCCACCGCCACCTACGGCACCTGCTGGGGGCTGAAGGAATATCTGGACAGCCACCCCGAAGCCATTGTGGCGGCCCCCGAGTGCAACCACGAGGGCAACCGCCGGCTGGAGGAGTACTGCCCCTACGATTCCGACTGGTTTGACGGCATCCACGGCACCGGCCGGGCCTATCTGGACTGGCTGGTGGGCGAGTTCAAGCCCTGGATGGACGCCCGCTACCCCACCCTGCCCGACCGGGCCCACACAGCCATCGGCGGGTCCAGCATGGGCGGACTCATGAGCCTGTACGCCGGCGTCATGCACAACGATGTTTTCAGCAAGGCAGCCTGCCTGTCGCCGTCGGTGCGGCTCTGCATGGAGCTGCTGGTGGCCGATCTGCAGGCCGCCACCCTGCGCAGGGACAGCCGCTTTTACCTGAGCTGGGGCGAATGGGAGGCCCGGGACCAGCACCAGCTGGCCGAATACACCCACAACGCCCTCACCGTGGCCCATCTTCTGACCGAGAAGGGCGCCGCGGTCTATCCCTATTTTCAGATGGACGGACGGCACTGCGAAGCCGACTGGCGCCGCCAGCTGGACCGTTGCTTCCGTTTTCTGTTCGGCTGGGAATAATATACCCGCCGCAACACCCCAATGCCACAAAGGAGGTATTTTCCTATGTCAAAAGCCGTTATCTTTTTTGCCCCGGGCCTGGAGGAATGCGAGGGCCTGCTCTGCGTGGACCTGCTGCGCCGTGCCGGGGTGGAAGTCACCATCGCCGCGGTGGGCGGCAGCCAGACCGTGACCAGCTCCCACCATGTGAACATCGTGGCCGACGCGCTGGCCGAAGAGGTGGACTACAGCGCCTATGACGCCTGCATCCTGCCGGGCGGCATTCCGGGCGTCAACAACCTGAAGGCCGACGCCACCGTGCGCAAGGTCTGCCAGGACTACGCCGCGGCCGGCAAGATCGTGGCCGCCATCTGCGCCGGCCCCACCGTGCTGGCCAGCTTCGGGGTGCTCCAGGGCAAGAAGGCCACCGTCTACCCCGGCATGGACGGCGCGCTCACCGAGGGCGGCGCCGAATACACCGGCCTGCCGCTGACCATCGACGGCACCGTCGTCACCGGCGAGGCGCTGGGCGCCGCCATTCCCTTTGCGCTGGCCCTGGCCCGGCTGCTGGGCAGCGCCGAGGATTCCGACCGCGTGAAGAAAGCCATCGTCTACCAATAATCAAAAACACAAAAGGGGCTGTTTCTCAATGGAAACAGCCCCTTTGCTGTTGCTTTATTTCCGGCCCCGCTGCAGCTCGATCCAGGCAAGATCCCCGCGCTCCAGGCCGTGGATCAGCACCTCGGCGGTGGCGATGTTGGTGGCCACCGGGATGGTGTGCATATCGCACAGCCGCAGCAGCGTCACATCGTTGGGTTCCCCGGGCTTGGCCGCCACAGGGTCCCGGAACAGCAGCAGCATATCCACCTCGCCGCAGCCGATCATGGCCGCGATCTGCTCGGCACCGCCCCGCCGTCCCGGATACAGACACCGCACCGGCAGTCCTGTGGCATCGTGGACGATCTTGCCGGTGACGCCGGTGGCAACCAGCTCGTTCTCCGACAAAATCCGTACGTATGCCGTACAAAACTGCGCCATCAATTCCTTGCGGGAATCGTGTGCGATCAAAGCGATTCTCATGACAAATACTCTCTCCCTCTGGGACCCACCATGGCCCCGAAACAATAGTATCTTTTATATGATAGGACAATTCCGTCAAAATTGCAAGTGCCGGGGCAAACAAATGGCCAAAACGCAGGACATTTTGGCCCCGGTTCTCGGCGTTTTGCCTAAATCAATCTGGCAAAGTTTGGCAAAACGGCGCGCAGTGTCCATGTTATAATATAAGAAATCAGTGGGGCGCTCTCTCCGGGTGCCCTGACAAAGGAGGAATCCACCATGAAGAAATCTGCCCAGACGATCATTCGTCCCGACGCATGCTATACCATCGCCGCTGCCAACGGCCGCGTGTTGGAGGTGGCCGATTTCAATACCGAGAACGGTGCCTCGGTGCGCCTGTGGAGTTACGAAGGCCAGCCCTGGCAGCAGTGGCGCTTTGAGGAAGCCGGCGAGGGCGAGTACCGCATCAAGAACCGCTTTACCGGCAAGGTCATGGATCTGGCCATGTCCGGCGTGGGCAACGGCACCTGGATCCACCAGTGGAGCCAGACTTCCGGCGCGGGCCAGCGCTGGCAGATCGTGGAAGCCGGCGGCGGCAAGGTGAAGCTGCGCAACGTGCTGGCCGACAAGGTCATCGACCTGGTGGGCATGCGGGTGGACAACGGCACCCAGGCCCAGATCTGGCAGGACGTGTTCGGCGAGAACCAGCTGTGGAAGCTGGAACCCGTGCCCGACCGCCTGATGGACAAGCCGGTGGAGGCGCCGCCCGCCAAGCCGGCCAAGGCCGTCAAGAGCACCCGCACCCAGACCGGCAAGAAGGCCAGCGGCAAATCCGCCCGCCGGGCCAGCAAAAACAAGTAATGGGCACTTTCAGGCTCCCGCCCCGCGGGAGCCTTTTCGGTGCTTGCGGGGCCTGTGAAAGGCTGTTATAATAAAAGGACCGTAAATCGTTACGAAAGGCAGTACAAACGCTATGCAGTTTACCGAGCTTACCAACGTTGCGCCCGAGATCATCCACGCCACCCAGGCCATGGGCTTTACCGAGATGACCGAGATCCAGCAGAAGGCCATTCCCCTCATGCTGGACGGCCACGACATGATCGCCAAAGCCCCCACCGGCACCGGCAAGACGGTGGCTTTCGGCATCCCCATTCTTTCCAAAGTGAACCCGGAGCTTCTCAAGCCCCAGGCTGTGGTGCTGAGCCCCACCCGGGAGCTGGCCCAGCAGATCGCCCAGGACCTGCAGAATCTGGCCCAGTTTTTGCCGGATATCAAAATCGTCTGCGTCTACGGCGGCGCCGGGCTGGAAAAACAGCAGCGCCAGCTGAAGGCAGGCTGCCAGATCGTGGTGGCCACACCGGGACGGCTGATGGACCATTACCGCCACCATGCCATCGATGTTTCCGACGTGGAGACCGTGGTGCTGGACGAGGCCGACGAGATGCTGAACATGGGCTTCTACAAGGACGTGCGGCACATCATTGACCTGATGAAACACCGCAAGAGCCTGTCCATGTTCTCGGCCACCATCAGCCGGGAGGTGCTGGATATCGGCTGGCTCTACCAGCACAACGCCGCCGAGGTGAGCGTGCAGCCTGTGGAGGATTCCAGCCCCAAGATCGCCCAGTACAAGCTGCTGACCACCGGCCGGGACAAGCTGGCCGACGCCGCCCAGATCATCCTGTCCGAGGGGTACAAGCGGGTGATGATCTTCTGCAACACCAAATATAACACCGGCATGCTGGCCAACCAGCTGGCCCGGCTCAACTTCAACGTGGACTGCCTCCACGGGGATCTGTCCCAGGCGGAGCGCAACCGCATCATGACCCGGTTCAAGGCCGGCGAGATCGCCGTGCTGGTGGCCACCGACGTGGCGGCCCGGGGCATCGATGTATCCGACGTGGACGCCGTCATCAACTACGATGTGCCGGAGGAGAACGAGCACTACACCCACCGCATCGGCCGCACCGGCCGTGCCCGCAAGGAGGGCGCCAGCTATCTGTTCTATACCAAGGAGGAACAGAAGCGGGTGGATCAGCTGCTGCGGCTGACCCGCAATCTGGACGACTGCAAGAGCGTCAAGTTTGACTTCAATCACGAGAAGCTCATCGTGGAGGAGGCCAAACCCCAGGACCGGTTCCAGATCAGGGCGTACTTTTAATGAAAAATCCCGGAAGCAAACGCTTCCGGGATTTTTTGTTCATTTTCCGGCCGGCAGGGTGAAAACGAAGCGGCACCACTTGCCTTCCTCGCTCTCGGCATGGATCTGCCCGCCCGACAGGTTGATGAGGATCTTGCAGATATGCAGTCCCAGGCCGCTGCCCCGGGTGTTCATGCCACGGGAACGGTCCTCCTTGTAGAACCGCTCAAAGACAAAGGGCAGCGCTTCCGGCGCGATGCCGGCGCCGGTGTTTTCGATGCGGACCTCCACCATATTGCCCTTCTTCTGGGCCGCAAAGGAGATGGTCCCGCCCGCCGGGGTGAACTTGATGGCGTTGTCCACAATGTTGTAGACCACCTGGTGCACAAAGTCCGGGTCGGCGTAGATGGCCAGCGGCGGACCACCCAGTCCCTGGATATCGATCTTGCCGTCCTCGATGCGCTGCTCGTCGCTGAGCACCACGTCGGTGACGGTCTTCCACAGATCATAGCTCTGGGCGTGGACCGGCACCTCGCCGGCCTCCAGCTTGGTGATGTCCAGCATGTTCTGCACCAGCCGCGCCAGACGCCCCGTCTCCTGGGAGACGATGGTCAGGTAGTGCTGGTTTTCCTCCGGCGGGATGGTGCCGTCCAGCATGCCGTCGATGAAGCCCTTGATGGTGGTCATGGGGGTGCGCAGCTCGTGGGCGATGTTGCCCATGAACTGGCCCCGGGAATTGTCGATGGTCTGCAGCCGCATGGCCATGTTGTTGAAGGTGGTGGCAAAATCCGCCAGCTCCACACAGCCGTCCACCGGCGCGCGGGCCGTGAAATCCCCGCTGCCCAGCCGCCGGGCCGCCTCGCTGATATCCTCGATGGGGCCGGTGATCCGCTTGGCCAGCACCCAGCACAGCAGGCTGCAAAGCAGCAGGATGGCCGCCGCCGAGATGCCGAACATCACCAGCATGTCCATGATGTAGGAGCCCAGCGCCGTCATGGGACTGGCGGCAAAGAGATACCCCGCCGAGCCGTCCACATCGATGCGACGCCCGGCCGTGTAGTATTTTCCGCTGTAGACACCGCCCAGCGTGCCGGCGTCGAACACGTCGCCGCCGGCATCCATCTCGTCCAGCAGGTCCCGGGGCACAGCCTGGTCAGTAAAGTCGCCGCCGTCGGTATGCAGCAGCACCCGACCGTCCTCCGCCGCCACAAAGACCAGCGCCCCCGAGGTGGTGTTGAACAGCTCAAACCCGTTTCGGGCTTCCTGGGCGCGGTCGTCCCCCAGCGGCTTGGTGACGATGTCGCCCTCCTCGGCCAGGCGCTGGCTCAGAGCGCTGGCACCGTCCAGGATGGCCGTGAGCGCAGTGCGCCGCTCCCCCACAAAGTAGGCCGCCGACAGCGCCGTCTGGATGGCGCACATGACGCTGAGTCCCAGGATCAGCACCACCGCAATGGTGGAGAAAAACTCCCGGCTGATGGTATTGCGGCGACTCATTCCCTGACCTCAAACTTATAGCCCACGCCCCAGACGGTTTTCAGGTTCCACTTGTCGGAGGCGCCTTCCAGCTTCTCCCGCAGACGCTTCACATGTACGTCGATGGTGCGGGAATCGCCGTAATACTCAAAGCCCCACACCTCGTCCAGCAGCTGATCGCGGGTGTACACCCGGTTGGGATGCCCCGCCAGGCAGGCCAGCAGTTCCAGCTCCTTGGGCGGCGCCTCCACCACCTTGCCCTTGACCTTCAGCTCATACCGGTTCATGTCCAGGTGCAGGTTGTCAAAGTCGTAGACGCCCTTGTTGTCCTCCTCCTTGGTGGAGCGGCGCAGCACCGCCTTGATGCGCGCCGTGACTTCCTTGGCGTCAAAGGGCTTGACGATGTAGTCGTCCGCCCCCAGCTCCAGGCCCAGCACCTTGTCGTAGGTCTCACCCTTGGCGGTGAGCATGATGATGGGAGTGTTGTCCTTGGCGCGGATCTTGCGGCAGACCTCCCAGCCGTCCATCACCGGCATCATCACGTCCAGCAGCACCAGGTCGGGGTGCAGCTTGTCAAACTCGGTGAGCGCGGCGCTGCCGTCGTGCACCATCGTTACATTGTAGCCCTCCTTGACCAGGTAGAGCCGCAGCAGTTCGCAGATATTTTTATCGTCATCCACTACCAGAATTTTTTCATTCGCCATGGCATTGTTCCTCCGTTCCGGCGGCGCACCCCTGCGGCGCGCCCGTTATGCATTTAATTATACCGTATAATTGTGGATAAAAAAAGAACACAAGGGGGCATTTGCCGCATTTTTCTTGCGTGGCGCCGTCCTTGTGTGTATAATAAGGGATGGAAAAAACGCCAAAAGGAGCGAAACAATATGAAATTAGGTATCGGTGGATAATCGGCCTTTTTATATCTCAATATTCCTTCACAAAGCTCAATATTTCCCATATTTACGAACTTTTCCGTCACATAACCCCATGCATCTACATATACTTTCATGACAAATTGGTGCGGAATTGGTGCGGAGTGTGGGAATCAACATTCGGGAAGCGGGTTCATCACGACAGATTATTCGTTAAAAATGAAAGCTGTAAGGAGATTAACGCTGTGAACCATTTACTGTCCTGTGAATTCAATATCGACACCGCTTGTGTCGAGTTAAAATATGCCAATGGCAGCATGATTTCCATTGATACCATCGCCGTGGAGAATGAAGTGGCCGACAATATGTATGAACGCTCTGAGCTGGACTGGCTGATTTATAATGCTCCGGCTGAGTATGCAGATTTGGTGCTGAACGGCGATCCCGTGAAGTATCTTAAAACCGTGACTGTATACAAGCCATTCGAAAATTAACAGATGAAACAAGGCGGGTAAGCACACAAAAATGCTTACCCGCCATTTTTATTGTCTCTGTACAAGATAATTACAGGTTTTTATTTGCTGTTTACACAGAAACAATATCAGCTCTTCTCATTATTCATATCCATTGTACTGTATTTCTTCTCTTGACACGAGAAGAGGCCACCTTTAGGTGACCTCTTCCGAGAGCCCTTTAGAAGGAAAACACTTCTGCGGCTTCTGTTTAAAAAAGTTTTTTCTGAATGGCCTCGGTAATAGTCTGCTCCTCCAGACTCCTGCGGGTCAGAAGTCCAGAAATCCAGCATACCCCCATTACTAAAACAACTGCCAGGACAATGCTGCCCACTGGCAGACAGAAGGGAAGTTGGAATGCTCGTCGGATAGCATAGTATTCCAGGGACAACACGCCCACTCCAAAAGGTAAACTCCAGCACAGCGCTTTGATTCCGTAGAAAAGACTTTCCAGCCAAATCATCTTACGGAAATCCACGGGTGTGATTCCTACGCTGCGGAGAATTCCATATTCCCGGGCACGCAGTTCCATTCCCGTAGAGAGGCTATTGTGAATATTGGCCATACATACCAGACATAGCAGCAGAACAAACCCGGTACATAAGATTTGTAGAAGCATTCCAAACCGCTGAAGGCCACCCATGGCCAGGGAATTGTAGTTTGCACTGATCACCCCTTGGGGCAGGGCATAGCTGTTGTTTAGGGACCATTCCTCCAATCCGCTGGTTAGGGCGGAAATACTTTCAGGGTGAATGTACTGCACCTGCCAGTAGTATGCACCGCTTCTGCCCAGGTCTGCCTGCCGATTCAGGAATGCTTGGAATACACTGCGACTGGTCACCAACTGTAAAGTAAGGCTTTCCACGGTGTTGGAGGTGACCGTGTTTCCGGAATAAGGGAAATCCTCCGCCAGTGCTGCTACGTGCCAAGTGTCTGCAAACCCGTTCTCTTGTGCAAACTCCATAGAAAATCCAGGTTGTAGATTCAGAGCATTTTTCAGCTGAGTGTAGCTGCCTGCATTATACAGATAGGTGCTGGTGATCATAACACAATCCAGATAATCCGAATTCAAGGAAACTTCCTTGCCTGCCCAGTCGGAAAACTCCGGGTCATCCATGATCAGCAAGGTGGGATAGACGGTGACATTTTGGCCGTCCTCAAAAGTATAATCCTGTTCATCTAAGAGACCGCTCTGGTTTTGAAACCATTTTATTGCGTCTTGGCTCATATCCGCCCAATTCAAAGTGAAGCTGCCCATCTCTCCAGCCTGCAAACCTCCGACCAACCGTACTTCCCCTGTTCCAGCCAGAGCTTTCAGATCATCCGTATAGGTAGCGGTATCCAAGGAAGGATCGTTGAAGGTGATGGTCGCCGTTGCTAAGGGACTGTCTGTCCCGTAACGCACTCCCATGGCACGGTCCACATAATAAGAAAGTCCGGTGCCAGCCAGCAGCATAATTACGCTGAGCGCCAGGGAAAATACAATTGCTCGATACCGTCCCCGGTTTCGCTTACAATTTTTGAGGGCCAAAATTCCTGGAAAGCCGAAAATCTTTCCAGTCAGTTTTCCTGTTTTTACATCATTGGAATGAAATTGAACCTGACCTTCTCCTTGGATGGCATCCATGGGCGTGATCCTGCTGGCTTTCAAGGCCGGTTGCAGTGCACTGAATGCCAGAGTCAAGGCTGCCAGCAGGGCTGCAGCGGCCAGGGGAAGAGGCCGTACCGAAAGATAAAGAGGCTGAGAAAATTGAAACAGTTCCTGTACCTGACTATTCAGGAAAACCAGTGTAATCGCCATTCCTCCACAGCCTGCAATCAGGCCCAAAGGGATGCCAATCAATCCCAGAATAAAGGCTTCATACAAGACGGACTGCCGCTTCTGCGCCCGGGTAGCCCCCACACTGGCCAACATTCCCAGCATTTGTGTGCGCTCCGTCATACTGATGGCAAAGGCGTTTCGAGCCAGAGACACAGCACCCACCAGAATAATGAGAAGTGTTACCGCCATCAAACCGTAAAAGGCAGGCAATAGAAGGCTGCCCGGATAATCTATGCCATAATAAAGCAAGAGCTGCCGGTTTAGATCGATGGTCCCCACGCCTCCAGCATCGACAGGCAAGTCTGCCTGCCATTCCTGGATACTTTCCAGCAGGTCATACAGTTCTCGCCCCAGCGAACTGACAGTATAATAAGCGCACCACAATCCATCCGGGGGGATCTGATCCTCCAGAACTGTAAAACATGGTTCCCAGGCGAACACATTTTGATCATCAAAACCGCCTGAGTCCACAATAGCTGTAATCGTGAACTGTTTTTCCCCCACAGAACGGAGCATATAGCTGTCCGATAATCCCATGATTCCCGGGCCGCTGGTTTGCCGATAGATCATTTCCCCTGCGGAATCCACCCCTTGTGGGGTCCATACTCGTAACAAATCCAAAGAGACTTGGTCTCCAATCTTCCAGCCGGTCTTTTTGGCGAGAGTCTGAGAAATGGCCAGTTCGTTCTCTGTGGAAGGAAAATTTCCTTCCAGACACTCTACCCTCAAAAGCTGGTAAAATGACTGGTTTACTCCATAGATAGCGGCCCCCCACCTATTGCTGTCGCCCAGGGGAGACACTCCCCAACTGGCTGCCAGGCCCAGTTGGTCAATCCTGTCATCCTGGGACAGATTTTCTACCACCTGTTCTCCAGTCTCAAAGGCTCTGCCATGCCAGGTGCCGTTGTCCTGTGCTGCCTGTCGGTACAGAAGATTCAAAAAGGAATCAGCCCCCGCAAAAACTGCCGTGAGCATGGTCACCGATAAAACCACACCCACCAGAGTCACAAGAGTACGACGGGGATTAGCCCGCATCTGAGCGAGAGTCAAAGTGTGCACAATATTTTTCATGGCCGCACCGCCTCGTCCCGAGCAATATGCCCATCCTCCACAGTAATGAGTCGGTCTGCCTGACAGGCAATCCGTTCATCGTGGGTAATGACCAATAATGTCTGACCTTTTTTCTCATGAAAATAACGCAGCAAAGCCATTACTTCAGCACTGTTTTTGCTGTCCAGGTTGCCGGTAGGCTCATCTGCCAACAGAAGGGCAGGGCTGGTAATCAGAGCCCGGCCAATGCTGACCCTCTGCTGCTGACCGCCGGAAAGCTGATGGGGCAGATGGTTCATCCGATCCTGGATGCCCAGAATTTGGGCCAGCTGTTCCAACTGGTTTTTGTTGACATTGCGTCCATCCAACAGCAAAGGTAAGGTCAGGTTTTCCCGTACATTGAGCACAGGAAGTAGATTGTAAAACTGATACACCAGACCTATCTGGCGCCGTCGAAAAATGGCCAGTGCGTTCTCGTCCAATTTGTAAAGATCGGTGCCCTGTAACCATACATGTCCAGCTGTGGGCTTGTCCACCCCTCCAAGCAGGTGCATGAGGGTGCTTTTTCCACTGCCGGACGGGCCCATAATGGCGACAAACTCCCCTTTTTCTACGGAGAATGACACATCATCCAGCGCCTTTACTTGGGCAGGACCTTCCCCATAATAACGGCTAAGGTGTTCCACACGCAGTAATTCCATATTTCCCTCCTGGTATCAAGACTGGGCAACGCCTTTGTTGCCCCCACATCTTGAGTATACTGGCTGTTTCTTTCCTCTTGGTGACTGTCTGGGTGACAGTCTTGTCACAAACTACCGGGATGTATGGGCAATTTGAGGATAAAACGAGCACCAGGGCCTGGGGTCTGATTTTCTGCCACCACACTGCCGCCTTGAGCTCGAACTAATTCTGCCGCCAAAGCCAAGCCGATACCAGCGCTGCCCGGAGCGGCATTACTGCCACGATAAAATCTCCGAAACAAATAGGGCATATCCAATTCCGGGATACCGGGACCGTTATCTTCCACTGTGATCCAAAGATTCAGTACATCCTTGCTCACGGAAATTTTTACCAAGCCTCCTTCCGGGGAATGCTCAGAAGCGTTTTTCACCAGGTTGGTTACAGCCTCTGCGGTCCATTTTTCATCCCCTTCCCACAGGAGGTCTTGAGGGCACTCCACTTTTAAAGTCTGGCCACGCAGTTCCAGGGCCACCCTTACCGGAGCAGTAGCTCTATCCAGCAAAGATGGCAGTGAAACGGTTTTTCGTTCCAGTTCCAGGCACCCGGCATCCAACCGGGACAAGGTCAAAAGTCTCTCCAGTAACCATTGCATTCGTTCCAGCTGTGCAGTAAGCTGCCCGGTAAATTCCTGGCGCTTTTCCAGCGGTAGGTCTGGTCGTGCCAGCAAGTCCGCCATAACCAGCATTCCGGTAAGAGGGGTGCGCAGTTGATGGGAAATATTGCCCAGAAGCTGCTGCAAAAATTCCTTGTCATGAGCCAGCTGGGCACTTTGCTGACGCAGGGTAACGGTAATCTTATACAGATCGTTCTTCAGAAGGCTCAGTTCTCCTTCCCGATTGTCACGAATATCCAGAAGTTCCCCGCCTGCATATACCGAAGCCAGGTATTCTCCTAATTTCTGCAACTTTTTATACCGACTCCATGTTGTGCTCATCCAGAGCAGTGTGGTGAGAAGAACGGACCCGCTCCCTGTCAGTGCTGCCCAGGGGCCACCCAAAAAGCCACAGAGCAGCCCTGAAACCAAAGTCAGAGCCATGCTGAGGGCGATAGGCAGATATAATTCCTTATTTCTTGTCATGGCCATCTACCTCCAGCCGATAGCCCATTCCACGCACAGTGGAAATGAGAGGGTGTCCTGGCATTTCCAGCTTGTCACGCAGTCGCTTGATATACACAGACAAGGTGTTGTCATTGACAAAATTTCCTGCCACATCCCAGATTCCTTCCAACAGTTGCCCCCGGGTGAGAGTCTGTCCAGGATGAGACAGAAAAGTAAGCAGTAATCGGTATTCCAGAGCGGTAAGCAAGATGGGAGTTCCGTTACGGGTCACTTGGCCTTTCTGTGTATCTACCGCCAGTTCCCCCAACCGAACCAACTGCTCCCGCTCTCCGGCCGCTCTGCGTAGTACGGCCCGGATGCGGCTGGCCACTTCCCGCAACCGAAAGGGTTTAACGATATAATCGTCAGCCCCCATATCTAGGCCCAGTACTACGCTTCCCTCATCCCCTCTTGCAGTGGCAAAAATCACCGGAATATTCCTACTTTTAGCAGCAGCACACAGATCGTAGCCGCTACCATCAGGCAAACCGACATCCACCAATAACAGCTGGTATTCTCCAGTCTCTAAGGCGTTTCTCCCTTGCGCCAGAGTGCCCTTGCAAGTGACACTCCACCCCTCCTGTTCCAGAGAATACGCCAGCCCGGCTGCAATAGTGGAGTCATCTTCAATCAACAATATCCGAACCATTGGGATGATTTCCTCACTTTAAATGTTTAATGTGCCATATTATTTTATCACGGAATAGTACTCTGTGCGTGACTGATCTGTCATCTGATATGTAATCTTCCTGGTAAATACATTGTTTCTGACAACTTTGTCACCTTCCAAGTCATCGAATAGAAAGAAATGCCTCCTATCTTATATGTCAAGAGAGTTTAGGAGGCTGGCCATGAAAGAGTTCAAACATCTTCCCGGTCTGGATTTGATTCGGGTATTCGGAATCTTGGTGGTAGTATTCTATCATTATCAGGTAGAAACCGCTGTTCGGGGACTATGTCCAGCAGATTTTCTTCCCGCTATGGAGCCGCTGGTCCAAGTGGCGGTATACACCATGACTCTCCTTTCTGGATCTTGCTTGTGCTGGCAGGAAAAAAGCCGCAGCTGGTCCATGAAGCGCTATCTTTGGGGACGTTTTCTGGCCATTTACCCTCTTTTCTGGCTTTGCTTTTTTCCCATTTTTATTTACAGCGATATAATATGTGGCAACAATGAAGGCGTAGCTCCGTGGAAACTGCTTCCCTCTATAGTGGGAGTAGATGGATATTTTCAGTCTTTCACGCCTACGTTTTACAAAATTGGAGAGTGGTATTTGGGTTGTATTCTGTTCCTTTACGCTGTTTTTCCTGTACTTTGGCGCATGATTCGACGCCGGGGAGTTGTTTTCGCCGCCGTAGGAGCTCTCTTTGCCTGGTTGGCTTGTTGTTTTGTGGAAAATCCGGGGCAGCTTTATCCCACATTGATTGGCCAGCTGCCGTTGTTTTTCATGGGTATCTTTTTGGGCGGGTGTCTCCCATCCCTTTGGATTCCAGGAATTTTAGCAGGAATGACCACTTTGGTACTGTATGGCCTTGGGTGTCCTGAATATTGGATTGTAACCGCAGCCAGTGTTGGAGTGTTTGTAATGGTGTTTTATTTAGGGCAGTTACTCCTGTTTTGTGGTCCGTTTCTTCAAAAGGCTTTGCATTGGTTATCCCGTCGCTGTTTTGGAGTCTTCCTTGTACATCACTTGGCTATTACCTTGGTGATAGTCCCCGTTCTTGTCAATCACCGTGTAACGCCTCTCTACTGGGTTAGCGGGCTGTTACTTTTAACAGTAGGCAGCTTCGTGATTTCCTTTTTGTTGGATGGATTAAGCAGAAGCATCGTAAAGTTCCTCGCCGAAAGGGTTGTCACATAATTTACGCATAAATCTTTGTGCCAATGTGACTTTCCGGTGTCATGAATAATATAAAATCCCGCAGAATTCATCCTTATACCGGGTTGAAATCTGCGGGATTTTTTGTGTTTTCTGAAGTCGTAAAATATACAATACGGGGACGGTTCGTATATACACCAAAAAACAAAAACAAGGGTATCAAAAGTGTCCCCATTAGTTCCGGGTTCCGGTGGGGCAAGAAGTATCCTGATTAGTCCTTTTCCCCCTTGGATTTCTCACGGCTCTTGTAGACATTATACTGATTCTTGCACCGGGCGCTGCAAAATGCGGCATTGGACCGGCTGCCCAAAAACACCTTATGGCAATGCTTGCACAGGCGCAAGGGCTGGTCATCGTCCACCAGCATAAAGCTGAACATCATCTGGATGCCCAGTAGCAGGGAATGGAAATCCCAATAGATGGTGGGCTTATCCAGCAGCTCAATGTGATAGCTGGGTGCGATCCCCCCAAATGCGGCCATAGCCTTGCGGTGTAGCCCACGTTCGTCCTCGCCCATGAAGTCATAGTCATTGTAGTAGAAAAAGGCGGTGGTAAGCGTAAAGGCCCAGTCCTTGAACTGCTGGGCTACCCAGTCGTAGGGTTCCGCATACTCCCGCTGGAAGCTCATGTTCTTGGCCATCGGCTCATCCATGAAGGTCATAGTCAAAGCGATCATGGCCCGGTCTCCGGACACATTCCATGTGGATTCAATGCCCTTCTTCACCACGTCCAGCTGGTCAAAGGGGTAAAACAGGGACAGATATTGGTCCGTCGCCATGGATTCTTCCCTGATAAAGTGGTTTTTCGGCAGGTAAACCGCCTCGTAGTCCATAAAGGTCGGTGTGGTGGGCAGGGCGGTCATCAACCCCAGCAGGCCGTACCGGGTGACAAACTCCATCACTGCTTTTTCCACCTCGGCCTCTGGTTTGCGCCCCATCATCAGCATCCCCACATTCAGCGCATCCAGTACAATGTTGGGAACCTCTTTCAGCGGATTGTAGACATCCGGCTTTGCGCTTTTGCCGGGGGTGATGTACCGCTTGCCATCTTCGGCAGTTTTCAGTTCATAATGATCGTAGCGCACCCAATGAGAACGGGATTGTTCAAATAGATTCTTCATTATACGTGCCCTTTCTGTTTCATCGCCTCTGCCATCAGGGGCGTTTTTTCTTTTTTCGGCGCTTGGTCTTGTTTTCCCGCCGGATCACGGCGTCCTTGCCCTGTTTCTTTGCGATTTTCGAGTATTCCTCCAAAAAACGGCGTTCCCGCAAGGTCAGGCTATTTTCCGGTTTGCAGCACAGATGGTCATACATTTGGCGCTGCAATTTTTTATGGATGGTTTTCCGCAGCTTGCGGATATTCCGGTCAGACTGCCCACGCATGGCAGCAAGCCGGGTGGTGCTGTACAACCGCAATGAGAGAAAATACAGGACTTCTTTATGTTCATCACTGAGATTTTTGATCATGCCGGAGATAAATGGGTCGGCGCTCAACTGGTGCATCTCATAGGGGCAGTCAAACAGGATGTCCAGAAAATTTCCCGCCATCAACTGCCTGTATGCAGGGTTGTTCATCCATCGAGGGATGAGCTTTGGTTCCGACACCGCCTGGTATTCCAGAGGCACATCTCCACGGAGGTTTTCGTGATCCCGTTCCCGGCGCTCCCGGTTCCGGTCCAGCTTGTTCCATTCGTCCACAACCACCCGGAAATCGCTTTCAGTGCGGGCCGCTTCCTCCAGCCGACGTATAGATTCGGCCCGGATCTCCCGCTTCAACCGCTTTTCGCTGACTGGAGCCGCTTCTTCTTCCTCGGTTTCCAGTTCGGCATCATAATCAACAGGATGCTCGTCCTGCTCCAGCTCACTTTCCAGCTCTGTCAGGCGTTCTTCCGCAAGGGCCTGTTCCAGCGTTTCCTCCGTCGATCCGGCGGCTGCGTCCTCATTCCATTCGGTGAAGCCATCTTCGATATCCAGAAGCTCATCAGCTGTGAGATCCGCCATGACTCCACCCCCTTCAAAAATTTTTTATGATTTTTCAAAAAATGGTTCCGTTTTACACCCGGGATTTCTCCTATCAGTGAAAGGATAATCTGAAAGCGGATTACTTTTTTCGGAACTACACCAATATTATACAACAGCTGCGCCGGAAGCGCAAGAAAGAGAGGTTCTATGGAAAAAACGGCATCCAATCATTTTTCAGAGGGGAGGGAGCGAAAATGACGCTGTTTGAGCTGGTGAAGCAAACGATTCAAGTGCGGGATGCAGCGGAACATTACGGCTTGCAGGTCAATCACAGTGGGATGTGCCGCTGTCCATTCCACGAGGACCGGCATCCCAGCATGAAGCTGAACGAGAGGTACTTTTACTGCTTCGGCTGCGGGGCCACCGGCGATGTGATCGACCTTGTGGCAAGGCTATTTGGCTTGAGCAGCTTCGAGGCGGCACAAAAACTGGCCCAGAACTTCGGGATTGACCCGGATAAGCCTCCGGCGGCCATCGCTCTGCCCAAGCCGAAACGCCCCCTGCTGACGGCATACCGACAGGAGGAAATGCGCTGCCTTCGAGTGCTGTGCGATTATCTGCATCTTTTAGAACGCTGGAAGGTACAGTATGCGCCCAAGGTGCCGGAAGATGCTTTGGATGACCGGTTTGTGGAAGCCTGCCAGATGCTGGACTATGTGGAGTATCTGGCGGATTTGCTCATTGCCGCCGAACTGGAACAACGGATAAGAATCGTAGAAATGTTGAACAAAGAGGACCTGATTGCCAGCTTGGAGGAGCGGCTGGAACGACAAAAGAAGGAGGAAACGCCCTATGAAGAAAAACAATCCGCCTGACGGAATGCCCGTCTGGTTTGATGGAAAAAACATCAACGAAGCCCTGTTTTGTGAGGAGTTCTTGCAGACGCACAAGATTCTCTTCACAAACGGGGCTTTTTTCACGCCCGAAGGCCGTGTGACCGATGAGCTGCCCCTGCGGGGAGAGATTTTTGAGGAGCTGAAATGCTGTGCGGTCAGCAATATCCCCCGCAAAATCAGTAACATTGTGGAGCTGATGAAGCTGGCGGCGCTGGTGGAGGATTTTCCACCGAAGGCGGACCGGATTCACCTCTCCAACGGGACGCTTTTTCTGGACGGAAAATTTGTGGAGGGAAAATCTGAAATCGTCCGCAACCGGTTCCCCGTGGCCTACAACCCCAACGCCCCGAAACCCGTCCTCTGGCTGCAATTTCTGGACGGCCTGCTCTACCCGGAGGACATCCCCACCTTGCAGGAATACATCGGCTACTGCCTGATCCCCAGCAACAAGGGCCAGCGGATGATGGTCATCAAAGGCAATGGCGGTGAAGGCAAGAGTCAGATCGGCGCTGTGCTGGGAACTTTGTTCGGCTCCAACATGAAGGATGGTAGCATCGGGAAAATATCCGAGAACCGATTTGCCCGTGCCGACCTGGAGCATATCCTTCTGTGTGTGGATGACGATATGCGGATGGAAGCCCTGCGCCAGACCAACTATGTAAAATCCATCGTCACCGCCCAGGGCAAGATGGATTTGGAGCGCAAGGGCAAGCAGAGCTATCAGGGATGGATGTGCGCCCGGCTGCTGGCCTTCTCTAACGGCGATTTGCAGGCACTGTTTGACAGAAGCGACGGGTTCTACCGCCGCCAGCTGGTGCTGACCACAAAAGATAAGCCTGCTGGCCGTGTGGATGATCCCGACCTGGCCGAGAAAATGAAGGCCGAGGTGGAGGGCATCCTGCTGTGGGCCTGTAAGGGCTTGCAGAGGCTGGCTGCCAACAACTTCAAGTTTACCGAGAGCCAGCGCACCAAAGACAACCGGGAGGCTGTCAAACGGGACAATAATAATATTTTTGATTTTCTGGAATCCGAGGGATATATTCGGCTGAAAGCAGACAGTACCATCAGTTCTAAAGAACTGTATGAGATTTACCAGATGTGGTGCGAGGAAAACAATCTTACGGCGCTGAAGCGGCGCAGCTTTAGTGATGCTGTGATCGCCAATCAGGGCAAGTACAATCTGGAATACTGCAACAGAATCACCAACATCGCCGGGCGGCGGGTGTGGGGATTTTTCGGAATTGAAGCGATTGCCAGACCTTATATAAACGGATTTTCTAATGTTTCGGAAGATACGTACGTACCGAGGCAGGCCGAGTAACTCGGTGCTTTTGTACGTATGTACACAGCATTTCACCCAAAACCGTCTCTATAGGGGACTCTCGTATCGCACCCCCAAACGGCAGACAAAGCACGCCTTTGTTTGCTGCCGGATGGCTGGTGTTTGGCAGAACATCGGCTGTCCGGGCTGAACAACAGGAAACGATGCAGATGGTTTCCGGGCAGTTCAGCAGCGGTCATCGCAATGACCGCAATCCCCCCTCGGGAGAGCCCACGGCACTTTGCAGCCCTTCGGGATGAAAGTGTCATAGTGGGTTATTACACTTCCCGCAGGAAGTGCATCCCCGTCCCCCAGCCGTCTGCTACTGAGCTGAAAGGAGCTGACTTGTATGGCCAGAAATGACGGAATCGACCGTACCTTTGCCCGTAATCAGGACTTGCCCACCCTTGATGATGTGGCAAAGGTGCAGGAACACAATGAACGAGAAAAGGACAACTACTCCAACCAGGATATTGATACCAGCCAGACCCACCGGAATATTCACTTCAAAACCCCCACCGACAGCTATGCTGCCATGTTCGATCAGATGATTGCCGATGGCGTTATCTCCACCCGTGGCCTGAAGGCCGATGCGGTAAAATACGGGGAACTGATTTTCGATGTGAACTCCGCTTACTTCCACAATCACGGCGGCTATGAATATGCCAAACAATTTTACACCGACGCATACAAAGCAGCTGTGGAGATCGTGGGTGGTGAGCAGTATATTCTCTCCGCTGTCATGCACGCTGATGAGCGCAACCGGGCTATGTCGGAAGCTCTGGGTCAGGATGTGTACCACTACCACCTTCATGTGGTCTATGTCCCGGTGGTGGAAAAACAGATTCTCTGGTCGAAGCGGTGCAAGGATAAGTCGCTTGTGGGCACGGTCAAGGAGACCATCATGCAGGTCAGCCGCAGCAAAAAGTGGGAATCCAGGGTGGCTCTGGATGAGCAGGGAAATCCGCTTCTGACCGCCAAGGGGAAGAAAGTTCTGCGGGCATCATACAGTGTCCTGCAAGACGATTTCTTCAACTATATGAAAGCTGCTGGATATACCGATGTGGAGCGTGGAGAGCGTGGCAGCACCGAGGAACATCTGACAGTGACCCAATTCAAGGTGGCACAGGAGCAGCAGCGTCTGGAGACTATGACCGCTCAGATCGCTCAGACGGAGCAGACCTTAAATGACACGCAGGCCGCCATTGAAAAAAAGGAAAAGGAGCTGCAATCCCTGCAAAAGCAGGCGAAAGAGCAGCACACCGCTGCTTTGACTGTGCAGGAAATCCGCTCCATGGGAAAAAAGACCATTACCGGCAATGTCTCATTCACTCCATCCGAGTGCAATATCCTCAAGGACTATGCAGTCACTGGTCTTCTGATCAAAGCGGAAAACAGCCACTTGGAAGAAAAGCTGCACAGCGCCCAATGGAGTGCTGCCATCTGGAAACAGAGATACGATGCCCTGTACAACGCATACCAAGAATTGAAGAAAGAGGTCCAGCCGTATCTGGACGCCGTCAAGCTCGCACCTGAAAAGGTACGGGCTTTTTTTGATGCCATTTTGACACGGACCCGACAAGCAAGGCAACCGACCAAACCTATTCGCCGCAAGCAAGATATGGAACGCTGAAAGAAAGGAATTTTACTGCCTATGATGAATCAGAACCAGCAGGCAACGAACCTGCCCATTGATCGTAAGATGCTGCTTTCCATTCGTGAGGCAGCCGAATACAGCAACATCGGAATCAACAAAATCGACGAGATGCTGAAACAACCCAACTGCCCCTTTGTCCTGTATGTGGGCACTAAAAAATTGGTAAAGCGCAAGGCTTTTGAGGAGTTTATCGAAGGTCGGGTTGCGATTTGACAAACAGCCGTTTTTGGTGCGCCGGGCACTGATTGGTGCGCACCAAAAACGGCGTAATATATTGAAAAAATTGTGTTTTTGTGTTAGAGTAGAGTGTCGTGATGAACTCACGTTTCCTACTCTAAGGAAAGGAGTTCATTATATGGGCAAGAACTTAAAAGGCAGAGAATGTGGAAAGGGTATCTGCCAGAGAAAAGACGGTAAGTACGCCGCAAGATATACCGCAAAGGACGGTTCCCGCAAGGAAAAGCATTTTGATACGCTCCCGGAAGCTCGCAACTGGCTTGCCGATGCACAGTACGAGGATAAGCACGATGTTCACAATCCTTCCTCCGAAATGACGGTGGATTCTTGGTTTGAGTTCTGGATCACCCATCTGATTGCAGATCTGGCACCCAACACCAAGAGAAATTACCGGGAACGGTATCGAGTGAACATCCAGCCGGTCATCGGAAGTATGCGCTTGTGTGATGTCAAACCGATGCATTGCAAGATCGTTCTGAACAAGATGGAAGCAACTTATGCAGGTTCTACCATCCGTCAGGCGTATATTGCGATGGGAACCATGTTCCGTGCAGCAGTCATGAACGATATGCTCATCAAGCATCCCATGGACGGAGTTCGTTTTTCAAAGCCGGTCCGTGCTGTGGATGACATTAAGTTCCTGACCGTAGAAGAACAGGCAGCTTTTCTGGAAACCGCAAAGCGATCTCACAATTACAGGCAGTATGTACTGCTGTTGGAGACCGGGCTGCGGACTTCGGAAATGATCGGGTTGACCTGGGATTCTATTGACTGGAAAAAGCGGACGCTGACCGTCAGCAAAACGCTGGAATACCGCCATAGTGAAGGAATCTGGCGTGCCGGTCCTCCCAAAACCAATAGCAGCTACCGCACCATTCCGCTGACAACCCGTGCATACGATGTATTAAAATCGTGCTACGAAGAACGTCACACCCGCAAAGAATCAGAACTGCTGTCTCAAATTCTGGAATATGTGGATCGCCGTACCGGAGAGCCCCAGTATCTCTGTATGAGAGATTTGGTGTTTATCAATTATCGTACCGGAGAACCTGCCAAAAACAGTTCCTATGACACGCATCTGTACAAACTCTGCGATGAGGCTAAGATCAAGCGGTTTTGTATGCACGCTCTGAGACACACCTATGCGACCCGTGCGATTGAAAGCGGAGTGCTGCCGAAAGTCCTACAAAGGCTGCTCGGTCATTCCAGCATCAAAACAACCATGGACCGCTATGTCCATGTTACGGATGATTCCCTGACCAACGCCATCAAACAGTTTGAGCAAAACACCAGTCTGGCAAGTTGAAAAATGGTGCGCTGCTGAAAAATTGGTGCTGAATTGGTGCGGAGGACACCCCTCGAAACCCGGAAACCATTGAAGACACGAGAAAAATGAAAGAGAGTTGAGATATATGAAATTAGGTATCGTCGGATTGCCCAACGTGGGCAAATCGACCCTGTTCAATGCCATCACCTCCACCCGCAACGCCCAGGCCGCCAACTATCCGTTCTGCACCATCGAGCCGAACTCCGGCATCGTGGCCGTGCCGGACGCCCGCCTGGACAAGCTGGCCGAGGTGTGGCAGACCGATAAAAAGACGCCCGCCATCGTGGAATTCGTGGACATCGCCGGCCTCGTGAAGGGTGCCGCCCACGGCGCCGGCCTGGGCAACAAGTTCCTGGGCCACATCCGGGAGTGCGACGCCCTGGTGCATGTGGTGCGCTGCTTCGACGACGACAACATCGTCCACGTGGTGGAGGATGTGAACAAGCCGGAGGGCGTGGACCCCATCCGGGACATTGACGCCATCGACCTGGAGCTGATCCTGGCCGACCTGGAAGTGGTGAACAACCGCCTGGGCCGCCAACAGAAGGCCGCCAAGACCGGCAACAAGGCCGCGGCCGCCGAGGCTGCCTGGTTGGCCGAGCTGGCCGCCCATCTGGAGGCCGAGAAGCCCGCCCGCACCTTTGCCTTTGACGAGGAGGACGACGCCCAGAAGGCGGCCCGCAAGGAGCTGGGTCTGCTCTCCGCCAAGCCGGTGATCTACGCCTGCAACGTGGGCGAGGACGATCTGCTGGGCGGCCTGGATGAGAACAAGTACTACCCGCTGGTGGTGGCCCGGGCCGAGGCCGAGGGCGCCCAGGCGCTGCCCATCTGCGCCAAGACCGAGGAGGATATCGCCGATTCCACGCCGGAGGAGAAACTGGCTTTCCTGCAGGAGATGGGCATCGAGTCCACCGGCCTGGACAAGCTGATCAAGGCCAGCTATGAACTGCTGGGCCTCATCAGCTTCCTGACGGACGGCAAGAAGGAATGCCGCGCCTGGACCATCAAAAAGGGCACCAAGGCCCCCCAGGCCGCTGGCAAGATCCACTCGGATTTCGAGCGGGGCTTCATCCGTGCCCAGGTCATCCACTACCAGGACCTGGCCGACGCCGACTTCAACTACGCGGCGGTGAAATCCAAGGGCCTGCAGCACACCGAGGGCAAGGACTATGTGGTGCAGGACGGCGACGTGATCGAGTTCCTGTTCAACGTCTGATGGGAGGCACAGTATGATCATCGGCATTATGGGCGCCATGCCCGAGGAAGTGGACCAGCTCTGTGCCCGGCTGCAGGATGTGACCTGCGAGCACTACGCCGGGGTGGACTACCACTGCGGCACGCTGCAGGGCAGGCAGGTGGTGGTCTGCTGCGCCGGCATGGGCAAGGCCAACGCCGCCAGCACCGTGCAGGTGCTCTGCACCAGGTACGGCATCGACCATCTGATTTTCAGCGGCATCGCCGGCAACATGACCAGCAAGATCGGCATCGGCGACGTATGCGTGGGCGAGACGGTGTTCTACCACGACGCCCAGCTGGACATGCTGGCCCAGAGCGCGCCGTTCTTGAAGGAATACCGGGGTGATCCCGCCCTGGTGCAGGCGGCGCTGGATGCCTGCCAGGCCTGCGGCGTGAAGGCCATCGCCGGCAGGATCGCCACCGGCGACACCTTTGTGGGGGATGCCGCCACCAAGAAGGCCATCGAGGAGAAATGCCATCCCGACTGTGTGGAGATGGAAGGCGCCGCGGTCAGCCAGGTGGCGGGCCGCAACGGGGTGCCCTGCGTGGTGCTGCGCGCCATGAGCGACAACGCCGACGAGAGCGGCTACGAAGTGCTGGTGGTCAAGCAGTTCAGCATTGCGGACTATGTGAAGACCGCCACCGAGATCGTCACCACCATGATCGAGCATCTGTAAAAGACAGCAAAAGCGGGACGCCCGGGGGGCGTCCCGCTTTTTTCTTGGTTCAGAGTTCCGGCACGGTGGCGATGTCCTCCACATCCACCACCCGGTAGCCCCGGGCGGTGAGCGCCGCCGCCAGCATGCCCTGGCCAGGGATGAGACGGCGGGAGAAGGTGCCATCATAGATCTGTTTGACACCGCAGGTGGGGCTGCGGGATTGCAGCACCACCAGATCTATCTGCTGCCCTTCGATCTGCGCCAGGGCCTTTTCCACCCCGGCCCGGAAGGCGGCGTCCACATTCTCGCCGTACTGGTTGTAGGCCACACCGTCCCGCAGCTCCACGCAGGGCCGGGGCACGCCCAGGCCGCTGAGCACCTCGGGGCAGACCGGCAGGACCTCATGGCCCTGCAGCCGCCGCAGCAGCGCTTCACAGCGGTTGTTGCCGCCGTTATACTTGCAGTTTTCCCCCAGCAGACAGGCACTGACCAGGATTCTCACGGGCAGATCCCTTCCTTTTTCGCATTCTGCCCTGATTATACCAGTCCGGCCGCCCGCCCGCAAGGGCCGTCAGATGAATTCCCGCCAGGTGCTCTCCGCCCGGGCCTGGAGTTCCTCCAGCTCGCCGCAGAGTTTCTTGGCGCCGGGGCTGGCGGTGGGATAGTCCTTCTCAGCCCGCTTGCAGTCCAGCACCCCCTGGCCGCTGCCCTCCGCCAGCATGGTGGCCAGGTTGCGGGTGGATTTGTCCATCATGGTGCGGGTGCGGATGCCCATGCTCACACTCATCCGGTTGGCCGCGCTCTGGCCCTTAGCCTGGGCGCCGATGGCATCCAGCGCCGTGTGCGCCGCCTGGTTGATCCGCCGGTACTCCCGCTTCTGACGCATCATCTCATCCTTCAGCTTCTGGTCGTGGGTCAGCCCCATCAGCTCGTCCAGCGTGTTCTTACCCAGTTCGGTGTTCTGGACGATTTCCTGCAGCATCTTTTCGTTGTCGCTTTGCATAGTAAAAACCCCCTTGTGTACTTGCGTCAAGCATAGTATGTACACAGGGGGGTTCGTTTTATGCAAAGATCACAGACGCTGCTGGGCCAGGGAGAGCATCATTTCCCAGGAGGAAGTCTCGCCCCATTCGGCGCTGGCGGTGCTCACCGTGAAGGTGCCCCGCCGTGCCAGCGTGATGCTGAACACCTTGCGGGAAGATTCCAGCGCCTCCTGGATGGTCTGGGCCAGCCGGGCCGCCGGCATGCCCACCGTGATGGCCACAAACAGGCCGTCCTCCAGCCGGGCCAGCACGGCGTGGTCACGGTCGGTGCCCACGGCCAGCTGCAGAATGCCCGCCGCCGTGTTCAGGCAGCACTCCGCCGCCTGCTCGGACTCCTTGTCCCGCAGGTTCCAGTATTCGTTGACGCGCAGCATCACGGCGCCCACCGGCTTGCCCTGCATGGCCTGCTTTTCGGCGTAGCTGCGGTATTCCTCCTGGATATACCGGGCATTGTACACACCGGTGATGTAGTCCCGGCGCATATCGTCCTGGTACTGGGCCATGGCCCGGTCGTAGGAATTCTGCGCCCCCGCCGACACATTGCTGTCATGGGGAATGCGGAAATGCACCAGCAGCACACAGGGGTGATCCTCCACCCGGATGCCCTGGTAGATGCGCATTTTGTCCTGGTCGAACTGCAGACCGCGGCCGCCGTCATCCAGCATCGGCACCGAGCCGCACTCCTCGCCCGGTTCCAGCGTCACAGGGTCCAGCAGCGCCCCGCGGTAGGGGTCCACAATCTGCACCTGATCGAAGACCTGTTCCAGCGCTGTTACCTCAACCGCCAGTTCCTCCTTCGTATATTTCAGCTTCATATCGCTCCCTCACTTGCGAAAAGCATCTTCCGTCCCGCAGAACGGCATTATATATATTGGTATTATTTTACCACAATTTGGGACTTTTTCCTAGGTAGCCCTTGCACAAAGAATTTCGCGGCAGACGGTGGAAATACTGGCGATGTTTACAAATCACTCCTCTTTCCCGGCCGGGGGCTGGGGCTCGGTGCGGAAGTACCGCGCGGTCAGGGTGCGGATCTCCTTGGCCAGGGCCGGGGTCAGCGCCTTCGCCTCGGCGCGCCACTGCCAGTTGCCCTGGGCCTTGCCGGGGGTGTTCATACGGGCTTCGGCGGGCGCTTCCAGCCAGTCCGCCATGGGGATCACCGCCAGCGCCGCCGGGCTGGCCAGCACGCCGCGCAAAAGACCCCGCAGGTATCCCTCCTGCTCGGTGAGGGCAAAGTAGTCGATGGCCTGCTGGCGTCCCGCCGTCCCCACCTCCCCGGCAAACCAGCCGGCCAGGGTGTTGTTGTCGTGGGTGCCAGGGTAGGCCACGCAGTTGCGCGGATAGTTGTGGGGCAGGTCCTCGCTGTCCTGGCCGCTGAAGGCAAACTGCAGCACCTTCATGCCGGGGAAGCCGCTCTCCTTCAGCAGCTGCCGCACCGAGGGGAACATCTCTCCCAGGTCCTCCGCCACGATGGGCAGATCCCCCATGGCCTCATGCAGCGCCCGGAACAGCTCCATGCCGGGGCCCTGCTCCCAGCGGCCGTTGCGGGCCGTGGGGTCCCCCGCCGGGATGGCCCAGTAGGTGTCGAACCCGCGGAAATGGTCGATGCGCAGAATATCGTAGATGGACAGCGCATGCCGCACCCGGCCGATCCACCAGGCGTAGCCGGTGCGCTTGTGGTAGTCCCAGTCGTAGAGGGGGTTGCCCCAAAGCTGGCCGTCCTCGGCAAAATAGTCCGGCGGGCAGCCCGCCACACGACGGGGCCGGCCCTCGGCGTCGGTCTCGAACAGGTCGGCACCGGCCCAGGCATCGGCGGAATCCGGCGCCACATAGATGGGGATATCCCCCATGATGGAGATGCCCTTGGACGCCGCGTAGGCATGCAGCGCCTTCCACTGGCGGTCGAACTCATACTGCAGGAAGGCCCAGAATTCCAGTTCCCGGGCATGCTCGGCCCGGAACTTGGCCAGCGCCGCCGGTTCCCGCAGCCGCAGCGCCCGGGGCCACTGCTGCCAGTCGATCATGCCGTTTTCTTCCTTGATGGCCATGTACAGGCAGTAGTCGGGCAGCCAGTCCGCCGAGAGGAACTGGAACCGGTACCAGTCGTCGGGATAGGGCGTCTCGAACCCCGGCACCGGGCGGCGCTTGAGGAAATTCTCGTAGGCCTTGCGCAGCACCGGGAACCGGCGGTTGTACAGTGTGCCGTACTCCACCCGGTCCTCGTCGGTGCCCCACTGCAGGAAGGCATAGTCCTTGCGCTGGAGCAGGCCGTCCTTGGCCAGCAGGTCCAGATCGATGAAATAGGGGTTGCCCGCAAAGGCCGAACAGCTCTGGTAGGGGCTGTCCGCATACCCGGTGGGTCCCACCGGCAGAATCTGCCAGACACTCTGCCCCGCCCGGGCCAGAAAGTCCACGAAACGGCGCGCCGGGGCGCCCAGGCTGCCGATGCCGTACCCGCCGGGCAGGCTGGAAATCGGCATCAGGATTCCACTGCAACGTTTCAGTTCCATCATCATTCCCCTTTTCCGTAAAAATCCTGCACAGGCAGGTGTTATTCTTGAGTTTCGCTCTCCGCTGCGGCGGGCGCCAGCACCTCCAGCGCCGCCTCGGTGAAGGCGGTGCGCTCCGCGGTGGTGCCCTTGGGCTCCCGCAGGGTCTCCTCGTTGGCGGCCAGCGCGTCGGCCTGGGCCTGGGTCACCGTGATGCCCGGCAGGATGCCGGTGCCCGCCTGCTCGATCTGCATGGCGCCCAGCGTGGTCTTGTCCGACGCGGTGTTCCACGGCGTGATCAGGCCCAGTGTCTCGGTGAGGGCGGCCTCCCCCTCCCCGCTGCTGTACAGCCACAGCGCGGCACTCTTGGCCGCCTTCTGGGCCGTCTCATCGGCACCGGCCCGCAGCGTCAGGTAGCCTGCGTCGGCCAGCACCGGGTAGTTCAGCAGGCCGGTGAGGTTGTATTCCTCGGTGGAGAGGTCACTCTCCTCCAGGTTGCACTTGAAGGGGATCAGCACCAGGCTCTGGCAGGCCTCCGCCCCGTAGGCCGACAGCAGGTCGGTGAGGGTGGCCCGGCGGAACAGCGCCGTCTCGTCGCTGTCGGCCAGGTTCTCCCACTCCAGCACCACGGCGCTGTACACACCGTTCAGCGGCCCGGTGAGGGTGTCCTCATTCACCTCACTGCCCGCCGCCAGCATGGCCGCTGTGTAGCCGGCCACCCGGTCCATGGGCTCGGAAAAGACCCCCGTGGCATGCAGCGTGTCGGGCTTTGTTTCGGGCAGGGTGTAGTCGCTGCCCGACAGCGTCACGGTAGCCGCCTCGGGCTCGGCCAGCCAGGCCTGCAGCGTCTCCACAAAGTCGCTCCACTCGTCCCAGCTGGCGTTCTGCAGGGCGGTCAGGCCGTTTTCTCCCAAAAGCGAGGTCACCACCGTGCCGTTGACCCAGTAGCCGTAGAGGCTGCGGCCCAGGGGCAGGGCGTCGGCACTGCCGGTGATGCCCGCCCGGGCGGCGGCTGCCTCCAGCAGGATATCCCCCGCCACGTCCAGCCCGTCCACAAGGTCGCCGGGAGTGTGGTCCAGCGCCGCCAGGTCGGCGGCGGCCGGATCGTCGGTGACGTTCAGCGTCACCTGCTGGGCGTCGGCATAGGCCTGCAGCGCCGGCAGCAAGGCGTCGGTGGCATAGACATTCAGCGTCTGGGCAGCGGGCGCAGCGGCCGTCTCCACCGTGGCGGTGTTCTCGGTGGGGCCGAGCATCGTCAGCGGATTGGCGGCACATCCCGCCAGCAGCAGCGCCGGCAGGGCCAGCGCCGCGAAACGGATCATCTTCATAGGGCAAATTCCTTACATTCTGTACTAAAATCGGATTGCTTTTTATTATATAAGATTTCGGTGTTTTTTTCCACACCTGTTTTATGGTATAATAGGAAAAATTCACGAAAAAGGAGATTCCGTTTTTCCTGTGACCGAGAAACTGTACGAAACCGATTCCTATCTTCAGCGGTTCACCGCCACCGTGCTGGACTGCCGCGAAGTCAAAGGCGGCTGGGCGGTGGTGCTGGACCGCACCGCCTTTTTCCCCGAGGGGGGCGGTCAGCCCTGCGACACCGGCCGCCTGGGGGATGCCCGGGTGCTGGCCGTGCACACCGACGGGCAGACCATCACCCACACCACCGACGCGCCGCTGCCGGTGGGCGCCCCGGTGGAGGGGCTGCTGGACTGGCCCGCCCGGCTGGACGCCATGCAGCAGCACACCGGGGAACATATTCTGAGCGGCACACTGCACCGTTTGTACGGCGCCGAGAATGTGGGGTTCCACATCGGCAGCCCCTATGTGCGGATGGATACCAGCATTCCGCTGACCGCCCAACAGCTGGCGGCCGCCGAGGCCGAAGCCAACGCCGCCGTCCGGGCCGACACCCGGGTGCGCTGCTATGTGCCCGACGCCGCCACGCTGGCCGCCACCGAGTACCGCAGCAAAAAGGAGCTGGAAGGCCCCGTGCGGCTGGTGGAGGCGGGCGGCGACCGCTGCGCCTGCTGCGGCACCCACCTGGCCCGCACCGGCGAGGTGGGGCTCATCAAGATCATCTCCGCCCAGCACTACAAGGTGGGCATGCGGCTGGCCGTGGCCTGCGGCCAGCGCGCTTATGACGCCGTGGCGGCCGGCTGGGCCGACGCCGAGGCGGCGGGACGGCTGCTGTCGGTGCCGGTGGGCAATCTGACGGGCGCGGCCGGGCGGCTGCTGGAGGCGGAAGCCAGACTGAAACAGCGGCTGGCCTCCCTGCAGAACGCCCTGGCAGCCGCCTGTGCGGCGGGCGCCCAACCGGGCAAGCCCTGCACGGTGTGGGCCGAGGGCGCCGACGGCGACGGGCTGCGGCGCATCGCCATGACGGTGGCAGCCGACACGGGTGCCGCCTGCTGCGCCCTGGCCCCGGGCGGCCAAGGGCTGGCCTACGCCCTGGCGGCGGCCCCGGGCGGGGACGTGCGGCCGGTGGGCCGGGCCCTCAACGAAGCCTTCGCCGGCCGCGGCGGCGGCAAACCGGCCTTCTGCCAGGGCAGTCTGGCGGACGCCGACGAGGCGCGGGTGCGCGCCTTCCTTGCAGAAAATCTCTAACCAACAGGAGTACCTACGTTATGCGCATGCGATTCAAACCCTACGCACGGCCGGAGCTGCTGGCCTGCGACTTCCACGTTCACGAGCCGCTGACCCACAGCGGCCACTGGCGCGAGCTCTACGCCCGGCCCGACCAGCCCTGGCATCTGGAACTGGGCTGCGGCAAGGGCGGTTTTCTGGCCCAGATTGCCCCGGCCCACCCCGACATCAACTATCTGGGCATCGACATCACCGACAAGGTGCTGATCCTGGCCAAGCGCAAGGTGGAGGCCGCCTACGCCGCCCGGCAGCTCCCCCCCGACAATGTGAAGATCGCCAGCCTGGACATCGAGCGGCTGGGCAACGCCTTCTCCCCCGCCGACCGGGTGGCGCGAATCTACATCAATTTCTGCAATCCCTGGAGCAAGAATGCCGGAAGCCACAAGCACCGGCTGACCCATCCCCGGCAGCTACTGCAGTACCGCGCCCTGATGGACGAGGGGGCCGAGATCTGGTTCAAGACCGATGACGATGACCTCTTCCGCGACAGTCTGGCCTACTTCCCGGCCGCCGGGTTCGAGATCACCTGGCAGACCTTCGACCTCCACGCCGACGAACCGGCCTGGAATCTGCGCACCGAGCACGAGGGGATGTTCAGCGAGCAGGGCATTCCCATCAAGGCGCTGATCGCCCGCAAGGGGCCGGACAGCACGGTGAGCTGGGTGGAGCCCAAGGAGCTGGCCCGCCAGCAGGAGGATAATGATGACCTCGCCTGAGGTGGCTGCCCGCGCCCTGTACTGGTTTTTCGTCTACGGCATCCTGGGCTGGTGCGTGGAGGTGATCTACGCGGCCATCCGGGAGCACCGTCTGGTCAACCGGGGCTTTCTGTGCGGGCCCATCTGCCCCATCTACGGTTTCGGCATGGTGGGGCTGCTCCACTGCATGGGGCGGCTGCCCCATGGCGACGGAGCCCCCGGTGTGCTGACGGTGTTCCTGGTGGGCATGGTGCTGACCACCGCCATCGAGCTGATCGGCGGCTGGGCGCTGTTCCGGCTCTACCACATCCGGTGGTGGGATTACTCCCATCTCAAGGGCAATCTGGGCGGGTATATCTGCCCCCAGTTTTCCCTGTTGTGGGGGCTGGGCAGCGTGATCATGATCAAGGTCGTTCACCCGCTGCTGGCCCGCGGCAGCGATGCGCTGCCCTTCCGGGTGCTGCTGCCGCTGGACTGCGTGCTGCTGGTCTTCTTCGCGGTGGATCTGGGTGCCTCGGCAGCGGCCGCGGCCGGACTGAACCGGCGGCTGCGGGAGATCGACGAGCTGCGCGCCCGGCTGCGGATTTCCAGCGACAAGCTGACCCAGCTGCTGGGTACCGGCGCCATGACCGCCGATACCCTGCTGGATGAGCAGAAGCTCCAGCTGGCCCTGGCCAAACTGGAGAGCCGGGAGAACGCCGACGCCCTACGCACCGAACTGACCGCCCGCGCCGAGGCCCTGCGCGCCAAGCTGCGGGACATCGATCTGGACCGGCTGGGTACCCGGCGTCTGCTGCGCGCCTTTCCCCGGATGCAGAGTGCCCGCTATGCCGAGACGCTGGCGGCCACCCGCCAGGCGCTGGTCCACCTGCGGCGGCTGGCCCGCAACGCACGGGCTGCAGCCCAGGAAGCGGCCGACCGGCTGCGGCGGCAAGAGTAATGCTCTTCAAAGGAGGGAACAGTCCCGCACGGCGGTGCCTGACGGTCCTATTCCCCCCTTTGGATTCCCCCTCGACAAAATTTGACGGCAAATCGCGCACTTGCCGCACACAATTTGCCGTCAAATTTCCCTGTATGTGTCTGCGCCGGTCGGCTCATGTCCGCCGGCGCAGACGTTTTATAATTTCTAAACAAATGAAGACCCCATCCGGCAGGATGGGGTCTTTTTCATGCCTTTTTGCGGTCGAAGGAGATCTGCAGCACCAGCCAGGCGGCCAGGATGCAGACCACCGCGATGAGGGCCATCATCTGCCAGCAGTGCAGCAGGTTGGCGATGGTGGCGTCGTACATGGGGCCGTCGAAGCCTGCCTTCAGCCAGGCCAGACGGCTGTTCAGGTCGGTGGAAGCGCCCAGGGCGCCCATGCCCCAGCGGCAGACGACAACGTTGGCGATGACGTTGGCGGCGCCGGTGAGGTTGAACATGATGCCGCTGAACACCACCTGGCCGATCATGATGACCAGCACCACCAGGATGGCGGTCTCGCCGCTCCTGAAAATGGCCGACACCAGCAGGCCGGTGGCGCTGGAGGCGAACAGCATGAGCAGCACCGTGACGAAGAGTTCCAGGTTGGTCTCAAACAGCAGATGGTTCTGGGGAATGTGTACCACATTGACAAACCCCACCGTGAGGATGGCCGCCTGGACGATCTCGATGAGCAGCAGCACAAAGGCCTTGCTGAGCACCACCGCCGGCAGGCTGACTCCCACCGAGGCCTCCCGCAAAATGATTTCCCGCTCCTTGCAGATCTCACGGTAGGAGTTGAGGGTGCCCATGAAGGCCGCCATGGCGCTTAAAATAAACAGCGCCGTGCGGCTGCCCACGTTCACCAGGTTGGAGGTGAAGCAGTTGGGGTCCACCACCAGCCGGATGACAAACACCATGAAAGGCGCCTGCAGCACCAGGCTGGCCAGCAGCAGCTTGTCGTTCCAGATCAGCCGCAGGTTGCGCTGCACCAGCACGGTGAACTGGCGCAGGAATTTCATCAGTTCGATTGGTCGCATCGCTTGTCCGCCTCCTGTGCTGCCTCGGGCCAGGCCGCCACCAGGCGGTTGAACTCCGGTGTGGTGTAATACTTGCAGCGGTATTGCTCGATCAGTTCCGGCACCCGCAGTTTTTCAAAGATATCACTGGTGAGTTCCACATCAAAATAGGAATTGAGATGCTCCGGCGGGCCGTAGTAGCAGAGCACGCCCCCCACCCCCAGAAAGGCGATTTTATCGCAGAGGTTGATGTTGGCCATATTGTGGGTGACCATGAGCACCGTGCAGTTCTGGTGGCTGAGCTTGCGGCAAAGTTCCATCATGCTGCGGTCCAGGTCCGGCGACAGGCCGCTGGTGGGCTCGTCCAGGATGAGCAGCCGGGGACTGGCCAGCAGCTCCATGGCGATGGATACCCGCTTTTTCTGGCCGCCCGACAGCTGGGAGATCAGCGTCTTTTCCCGGCCGGTCAGGTCCACCGCCTCGATGGCATGGGCCACCGCCGCGGCGATCTCCGCCCGGCTGGCGTCGTGGGCGATGCGCAGCTTGGCTGTGAAGGTCAGGCTCTGCTCCACCGTCAGGTTGTCGTGCATGATATCTTTCTGGGGCACGTAGCCCAGCACCGCGTCGAAGGCGTTGCGGTTGTCCCGGGTGTCCAGGCCGTCAAACCGCACGCTGCCCGCCGTGCAGGGGGCTGTGCCGGTGATGCAGGTGAGCAGGCTGGATTTGCCGGTGCCCGACCCGCCCACCAGCACCACAAAGCTGTTGGGCTCGATCTCCAGGCTGGTGCCGTCCACAATGTTCAGCGGTTTGCCGGTGTTGCGGTCCTGCACCGTCTTGTATACGTTGAGCAGCTGCACACTGATGCCGCTCTTGTGCTCGTGGTAGTGGAGCAGCCCGCCGGTGAAGGCAAACACCTGGGTGGGCACATTGATGACCGCACCGTTGCGCAGCGCCATCCGGCTGATGCGCACGCCGTCCACATAGGTGCCGTTGGTGGACCCCAGGTCCCGCACCTCAAACTGGCCGTCCCGGTAGACCACCTCGCAGTGGTGGCGGGACACCCGGTCGCTGACCAGCTTGATGTCGCAGTCGTCGGCGCGGCCGATGAGCACCCGCTTTTTCCGGCGGATGTCCACCTCCCGCAGCACGGCGGCATCGGGCTGCTCCTGGCGGGGTCCCTCGGCGCTGCCCTGCACCGTGTGGATTTCCTCCACCCGGAAGGTGATCTCCTGGGTGGCGGCATCCCCGTCGGTGTTCAGCCCGATCACGTCCCCTGGCTGGAGGGCACAGGTCTCCCCCGCCGTTAGGTAACGGTTGTTGTACCAGGTGTTGCAGGCGCTGGAATCATCGGTGACGGTCCACTGCCCGTCGGTGCAGGCGATGGTGAACTGGCGGTCCCCCACGTTGTTCCGGCGCAGCACATACTCACACTGGGCGCTGCGGCCGAACCGATAGGCGCCCCGGTCGGAGGGCAGCGTGATGCGCTGCTTGTTGCGCTGTTCGGTAATGAGAAAGACAATTTCGCTCGGCACGGCGGCACCTCCTTACCAGCGGAATCCGCCGCCGCAGAACGGCACGAACCGCAGCGTCTGGCTGCCCAATTTCAGCTCCTCGCCGCCGGTGAGGGACTGTGCCGTCAGGACGGCCTCTCCGGCCAGGTAGCACAGTTCCTGGGAGGAGCCGGGCAGCAGCGTGAAGGCGTCGGCCTGGTCGTCGTAGACCACCACGGCCTGCCGCGCTCCCAGCGGGGCATCGGGGCTCAGCGTCACCGGCGTCCCGGCGCCGTCCAGTCCCACAAAGCTGCGGCCCACCCCCAGGCGGAGATCCCGCCCCCGGGCCGGTCCGTCCAGCACCACCAGCCAGCCCGCCACCGGGCCGTCAGGGCTTGCGCTCTGGGCCGGGGAGGCCCCTTCGCTGGTATGGACAATGGCGGTCTCGGTCTGCAGGTCGGTGTTGCAGTAGGGACAGGCGGGGTACTTGTCCCCGTCGTAAAAATGGCCCTGTTCACATTTGGTCAGTTTCATCCTTGTCTCCTCGTTTCACGTCCGCTCACAGCACCAGCCGGATCGTCGTGCGGCCCAGGCGCAGGGTATCGTTGTTTTGCAGACGGTGTTCCCCGTCTATCCGTTCTCCGTTCACAAACACGGCTGCCTCGGGGGACAGCGTCTGTACCAGCAGCGCCTCGCCCCGCACGCAGAGCAGGCAGTGCTGGGGCCGGATTTTGGCGTCTGGCAGGCAGAGATCACACTGGGACGCATCGCTGCCCAGCATCAGGCTGCTCTCCACCATGCCGGCCCAGCGGCTCTCCGCAATGGAACCGCGCTGGGCCCAGAAGAGCGTCACCCAGCGGCGGGGCAGCGCGGTCGCGCCCTCGGTGCCGGTGAGCAGATGCTCGGCCTCCGCCGCCTGCTCGG
Source organism: uncultured Subdoligranulum sp. (assembly GCF_963931595.1). Lineage (GTDB taxonomy): Bacteria > Bacillota > Clostridia > Oscillospirales > Ruminococcaceae > Gemmiger. The sequence continues at coordinate 439,284 of NZ_OZ007030.1, read as the reverse complement.
CGCTGCGGTCATGCCGCCGCAGCTGCCGCCAACGCAGGGCCAGCGCCGCCAGCACCACCAGCGCCACCGCCAGAGGCAGCCGGAACCGCGCCAGATAAAAGGCGTTATCCCGGGGCCAGACCGCGATGGTAAAGTCGGTCTGTTCCCGCAGCGTGCTCACGTTGGCGGGGGACATCCGGCTGGATACCTTGTTCAGGGCCACATGGTACTCGCCCTTGTAGAGGTCACCGGTGGTCAGCGTTACCGTGCGGCCGTCCTCGCTGATCTCCACCTTTTTTATGGGCACGTACCAGTTCCAGATATCGTTGGTGACCACATGGTAGAACTGCGGCCGGGTGGCGTTGGGGTTGATGGCCTGGTTCATCGTCAGTTCCAGCTTGTTGCGCCCCAGCACCTGTACCTCATCCACCATGGGCTTCTCCATCTGAAAGCCCATATAGACGGTGGAACTGCTCTGCACCGCGCTGCCCAGGCTGGGCGCCGACAGGGTGACGATCTCCTGCCGTTCGCCGTACAGACTTTCCGGCACCTCGGTGCGCAGTTCCAGCGCCGTGGCAAACAGCTGCTGTTTGGCCAGCAGTTCCTCCCCCATCCCGGTCATGGTGCAGGGGATGATCCGCCCGTCCGACATGGTGTTCAGCACCGCCAGCGTGTCCGGCGAGCCGCTGCCCACAAAGGTGTACATGGCCACGTTGAGTTTGCTGCTCACATCGGTGAGCAGTCCGGCCAGCAGCGCCGGGTTGGTGACGATGCGCTGTCCGTCGGTGCAGACAAACACCGCCTTGCGCGGCGCCAGGGCCTGGTATTCCTCCTGGATGTCGCTGGCCACCCGGGCGGCCGCCCCGGCCATATCCATCTGGCCGTCGGCCTGCTGGATGGCCGCCAGCGCCTTGTAGAGCGCCGTGGAATCCGAAGTGGCCGACTGCACACAGGTCGTCCCCCCTGCCAGGGTGTAGAGGGCGATCTGGTCGTTCTCCCCTTTGCTGCGGATGAGCTGCCAGATGGCCGCCCGCATCTGCCGGAAATCCACCGGGTCAATGTCGGCGCTGTTGTCCAGCGCCACCAGGTAGCAGATGGGGCTGTCCGCCTGGCCCAGGGAACTGGTGTCCAGATGCTGGTCCCCCACCGTCAGTTCCAGGCCTGCCGCCTGCACCACCATGGGGGTGTAGGAATTGCCCTGGGCGTCCAGTGCATAGAAAAAAACGTCCATTTCCGGCACGTTGACGTAGATCTGCTCCACCCGGAAACTGCCCGCGCCGCTGGTCGCCGTGGTGGTCTCCTCCGCCGAGACGGCAAAACAAGCCGCCAGGCACAGCACCACCATCCACACCGCGGACAATGTGGTCTTCAATGTCTTCACACACAGTCTCCATGTTTAAGTATGGGCCATCTTCCTGTGCAGCGACCGCAGCGCCGCCACTGCCTTCTTCCGGCGGGGATTCTCCTCCGGCTTGCGCTCGGGCAGAATCTCCATCTCCCCGCTGCCGGTGTCCTCGTCCTCCTCGGTGGCGCTCAGGTCGGGCATCACCGGGGCATGGGGGCCGCGGGCCGGCGGCTCTTCGTCCAGGATGGGCTCCCCCTTCTGCCGCAGGATCGGGTAGGAGAAAATAGCCCCGGGAATCTCCACCTCCGGTGGGTCGCTGGGCTGCTGCTGGGGCTCGGTGTCAAAGTACTCGGGGGAAGGCTTGGTCTCCTCCTCCGGCACCAGCTCCACCGTACGCGGCGGGGCGGGCTCCTCCTCGTCCAGACCGGGCGCCACCACACAGTTCACGGCGTCCTTGCTTTCCTCCGGGGCTTCCTCCTTTTCCACAGGCAGCGCGGCCGCCGCAGCATCCACCGTCTTGTCCGACAGATCCAGCTGGGGTTCGTCGGAAGCCTCCGTCACATCCTTGTCATAGGTGGCCAGCGGGGTGTTCTGCCGGGCATAGTCCTGGGCCTCCTGCAGCTCCCCGATCATCTGGCTGAAAAAGTCCATCAGCTTGTCCCGCTGCTGCTCCATGGCCGCAATGCGGCTCTTCAGGTCCTGCAGCCGCAGCCGGTGGGCGTTCTGGATCTCCCGCGTCTCGTCGGTGGCCGCCTGCACCATCTTGCGCGCCTGGCTGATCGCCTGCTCCCGCGCCAGCTGGTCGATGGCCTCCGCCTTGCGGTTGGTCTCGGCCAGCAGCGCGTCGGCATCCTCCTGGGCCTTCTTGCGGATCTTGTCCGCCTCGGCGCGAGCGTCGGCCAGCACCTGTTCCTTCTCCTTGAGCACCTGCTGCCGGGCTTCGTCGTGGGCGCGCCCCTTGATGCGCAGCGCGGCCTCCGCCTCCTCGGCCCGGTCGGTCAGCTCCTTGTTCTCCCGGGTCAGGTCCCCGTTTTTAAGCCGCAGCACCGCCACCTGGTCGGTCAGCGAATGGTTGCGCTCCTGGACCTTGGAATATCGCGTCTCCAGATCGTCCCGCCGCCGGGAAATCTTGTCCGCCTGCCCCGCCAGTGTGGCGTTCTGGGCCGCCAGGTTCTGGTTCTGGCCCATCAGCGTCTGGCAGCGTCGCCGCAGCGCTTCGCTCTCCTGCCGGGCGGCCCGGGCTTCGGCATTGGCGGCCGTCAGACTCTGCTCATAGTCGCTGCACAGCGCCCGCAGCGCCTGGCGCACATCCTCCGGCTCGTAGCCGCCGAACCGCGCCTTGCGCACACCGCACTGTTCCATATATTGGTTGACATCAATTTTTGCCATACGCCGCAATCCCCCGACAAATTTCTATAAGTAATTTCATTATAAAACATGCCCCAGGGGAACGCAAGCGGATTTTGCCAAAGTCCGTCGGGGACCGGGCAGCGCAAAAAAGTGCAAAAAAATTTGAAAAAGTCGTTGACAAAGCAGGGCCGTGTTGCTATAATAATAAAGCTGGCTCGCGAGTGAGCCGTCAAAAAGAATATTGCCCCTTAGCTCAGTCGGTTAGTCCCGCTGATGCGAGGTTAATGTTCGAGATCAGTTCCTTAACATCGTTGGCTATATGCTGTTTTTGGCATAGCTACGAAAATATTGCCCCTTAGCTCAGTCGGTTAGAGCACCTGACTGTTAATCAGGGTGTCCTCGGTTCAAGTCCGAGAGGGGCAGCCACCAAGCGATAGAACTTTCACGTTCTATCGCTTTTTTATTTTGTCTCGCTTTTGGTCAGCAGGATTTCGTCCTAAATAAAATGCCCAATTTCCGGAAAATCGGCAAGCACTTGACTGTTAATCAATTTTATTGTTTGGGGAGAGTATAAGGTTTCCTCGGTTTCTATGTTTCTCCACATCTATTATGTTTCGGATAACTAAAAAGCGAACGGCAAAGATGGTTTTGTCGTTCGCTTTTTGATGCTTTAGTAAATTCATTCGCTTTATTCTTAGTGGAAATATACCTAGAAAACAATCAAGCTATGTCGTATAATAGTAAAAACATTTACTTGAAGTTCCAAGGTACTCACTTATGCAAAACCGCAATGGCCTGACCGATACCTCTAAGCAAATTCTGAAAAGCAATTTTTTAATTGTATATAAGCAGCTAGAATGTGCAATACACGAGTATGCTTCTTCTGGGCATACCATGGGCAATTTCATCTACGTAGACGCGTATCTCGCCGCCAGTATCCATGCGGCTATGGACTATATTGAGCGATTTAACAAAATCAACCTGCCTAAGAACATCATCTCCGCTTGTAGATACGCCAATAACACATTGAAGCATAACCCAAGACTAGTAACACACCGAAAAGCGACTGGAGGATTTGAATTTCCTTTTGGTTCAGAGGAGTCATTTTCAATCGAAAAGATCGATATAGTGTGGAACTTCGATCCATCTATAACCATGGATCTAAAGGCACATGATCCAAAGGCCCGCGAAAAGCAAGAACACCACTTTAATAATCTGAAATCTTGTTTCAAATCCACTTTTGCTAGCAAGTCCATCCTAGAAACATTGGAGCCAGTTTTCTATGCTATTTCAAACGATTAGCGTACTTGTAAACTGGCAGCGCTTTGGTTTTACTGATCTTCATCCTCGCAAAAAACTATTTCATCTTTCTTAACCAAGAGAAATTTATAGTCGAATAGCTTATCTTCCAGCACTCGGACGAGATATATTGTTTGATCATCGTAACTGCCACAGATCAAAATTTTCTCACCAGATTTTAATTTTACTACTTTTTTCTCACTGCTTTTCATGTTACGTTTCTCTCCCTATGTTCATGGTAGTACTACGTTTCCTATAGCATCACGCTTGCCTTACAACTAGAATATACACATTTATTGGGTTCATAATTTGTACTTTCAACGAGCATCGACATATAAAGTACCATAAACCGTATTAAAGCAACTTATAACACTCCGAAAGGATGGAAATATATGAAAGTTGATCTTCATTGCCACACCTTAAAGGTAAAATCAGGTGATGCGGCAACCAGAAATGTATCCGTTGAAGTATTCGCCCAGAAAATAATGGACGCTGATGTGAAGATCGTCGCCATCACCAATCACAATATGTTTGACTTGACCCAATACATTAAATTTCGTGATGCTGTTACACAGTACTGCCAAGTTTGGCCCGGCGTTGAACTTGATATTCTTGACGACTCTAAAGTTCATTGGCACTTAATTATTGTTGCCAATCCCCAAAATTTATCTGCTTTTGACAAACATGTATCTTCACTATTGGACAACACGAACAGAGATACCATTACCTTCTCTATGAAAGAGGTCGTTAATTGCTTTTCTGCTTTAGACGTATTGTATATTCCGCATTATCATAAAGATCCCGGAATTCCTGATGCAGACTTTCAAACATTAGTAACTTTGGTACCAGAACAATATCGAATTTTCCGGGAGACATCTAATTTGAAATCTCTAGGGATTTTTTCTAACTATCAATTTAAGGTCATCATCGGAAGCGATGTGCAAAATTGGAACACGTATGAAACTTGCGATTTTGCGGAACTCCGTTTGCCAGTAGAATCTTTTGAGCAATTCGTATTGCTCGCCAAAAGAGACGCTGTTAATGTTGAGACTCTTCTAACTCGAACTCACCCTGTCTCTGTCAGTGTCTCTCCTCACCCATCAATTCATTTTAACTTAACTCTGTATCCAGAAATGAATGTGATTTTTGGTCAAAAAGGGACAGGTAAGAGTGAAATTCTAAATTCCATGAAAAATTCGCTCGAAAACCTTGGAAAATCATGTAAATATTATCGCGGTTCTCAACGCGACGAAGACTTCAAAAGCATCCTATCAACTTCCGGAATGAAACGAGATCCCCTATATATGGGAGTTCCTAATTGTAGCAATGAGTTTGAGTATATTCGTACTTGGAGTGATTTTCGTCCTACACCATTATCTGAATATGTCACATGGCAAACAACAAAGCAGAATAACCGTAACAAAAATCGGATGAAAATCACGCTTGCCACAAAGCTAACTACCAATGCACATTCCGTCTATTCGAAAAAGAAGAAAGATAAAAACAATGTCACAAAAATTGCCGAGCTTCTTCGATCCATTGATATAAATTTATACTTATCCTCCGAAGATGCGAACAGATTAAATAATTTAATTGCTACATTGGCGGACCGAACCACTGATGAAACAATCAAATCTTTTATAGAATGGGAAGCCACAGTGCTCTCAAATTACAGTATCGAACAAATCAAATCTATCGCAGACAAAAACACTGATACGAAATCTCACCCTTCTACAACCGGATTTTACGACTTTGCAATTAGGCGCCTTAGACTCTTAAAAAACGTCCGGACTATATTAAAGGCGCTCTCTACTGCCCCCAAAAACGAGGATGCTTACCTCGGTGTTCTGGAAGATAAAGGTTCGATCTACATACGCTCCTCTTATCGAATGCTTTGCCCCGAATCACGTACTTCTGAGTTTGCCCTCGGGATTCGCAACCTTAGAGAAGTCAACACCAGCTTAAACAACCTACAAAACGAAATTTGTTCTGCATCCTTAGTTTCTGTAGTATCTCAATTCAATGACCTTTGTCGAGAACACAATATTAAAGACGTTGCACCATTCATTGGGCTTTCAAAACTAATTGTTGGAGAAGGTAAAGAAGGAGGAAAAGACCACCTCCCCTATGAACCTTCAAATGGGGAAAAAGGCATTCTACTTTTACAAAAATCGCTATCTTCGCCTGCTGACGCCTATTTAATTGATGAACCTGAACTTGGGATGGGCAACTCCTATATCGATCAGTGTATTAGACCAAAACTTAGTGATTTGGCCAAAGAGCATAAAATAGTAGTGGTTGCCACGCACAACGCTAATATAGCTGTACGGACGTTACCATATCAAACCATTTTTCGCAAATACGATAAAGGTGCTTACTACACATATACCGGGAACCCGTTCACAAATAAACTAGTGGATATCAATGACCCCGACAATGTACTTTCGTGGAAAGACGAGAGTATGCATACACTAGAAGGAGGGAAAGAAGCTTTTTATGAACGAGAACACATCTACGAAATCGGTAGTCATCAATGTTGAACTTTTAGATAAGGACGGCAAGGATATTCTGCATTTCGATTTGGTATCAGAGTCACATCCCCAGGGCATAGACGTGAATTTAAATGCCGAAGATGGGCAAAATCAACTGGTTACTGTCTTTTCTTGCTTACTCCAAAAGCTTTTAATGAATAAAGTTGTTCTTCAATTAAAGATCAACAACGGTTATGGACGCATGCTCTTTAAAGACGTATGTACTGAGTATATTAAGAATTTAAATAGCGAACTGGATTCTGTTTATGAGCAAATGATAAGCGAACAACTAATCAACAGTTAATATCAAATAGATAAACGCTCTATTGTTTTCATACAATCATTTGAGGCATTTTATGAAAATTCTAGTTCCTAGAAATCTATCTCCTTTAAATGCATTAAACTTTTCAACATTTCTCTCAACACAGCATCATGAACGCGAATTTGTTTATGACTTTTCTCAGATGCAACACTGCCCTGCATTTGGTATGTTGATTGTGTCAAATGCCATAAGAAAAAACATCGAATCATTTCCGCAATCACAGCACATACCCATTAATTACGATTCTACTCAGGGGTGTCAATTGGCTTCCGAGTTTGGCTTTTTTCAGGCTTGTGGCTGGGATATTGGCCGCCTCCCCTCTCAAAAATCATACGGTGAAACATATATTCCTATCAAAAAGGTTTCTGTCAAAGATCTTCAAAGTCGGTATCTGTCATCCACTATCGTATTAGGTGAAATGATAGATTGGCATTCTTTAGAACTCGCTTCCACATTAACGCAAGACGATAGCAGTGAAGCCACTAAAACTATTCAATATTGTTTGCGCGAAATAATTCGCAACTCTTTCGAGCATGGACGGACCGACGAAGTTTGGATTTGTGGTCAATTTTGGAAAGCTCGTAATACAGCTCAAATCGGAATTATTGACTCTGGATGTGGAATCTATAGAAGCCTTCGCCAAAACAGGCATTATAATCCCAGGAGCGATGCAGATGCAAACAAATTAGCGCTGCAACCCGGTGTAACCAGAAAATATGGCATTAAGCAATATGATGATTTTTGGAGTAATTCTGGTTACGGTCTGTTTATGGCCAGTTCGATATGCTGCATTGGTGGATCTTTTTGGCTATGCAGCGGTAATGATGCTACCTTGGTAAATTCTGATGGTCAAAGAAACTACAGCATTGCCTATAATGGAACCGCTGTTTGTATGGATATTCACACCGATAGAATTGATGATATTGAAAAGCTGCTTCCTGAAATTGCCACTAAAGGGAATTCCGAGGCCAGAAGACATGGTTCCGAGCGCGTATTGACCGCTTCAAAAGTATCTACCATCGCCTCATTAGTTAAATCCTCTAAAAAGACAACCGAATAATCAAAAACGTTTAAGGACCACTCATCATGCTACTTCGTGTCTGCTGCCTATACCGGGTATCTACAACGGCTCAAGCCGATCATAATGATATCCCCATGCAGCGGGAAGCGTGTCATGAATATGCGCGAGAGCACGGGCTGTGGATCATCAAAGAATACCAGGAGCGCGGCATTTCGGCGTTCAAAACCCCAGCCGAAGATCGAGACGCCCTGCAGAAGCTGCGCGAGGATGCGCTCGAGAAGCGTTTCGAAATTCTGCTCGTGTTTATGTTTGACAGAATCGGGCGCCGAAGCGACGAAACGCCTTTCGTTGTCGAATGGTTTATCAAACACGGCATCCGCGTTATCAGTGTCAAAGAGGGCGAACAAATTCTGGACAGCCACACAGACCGGCTGCTCAATTACATTCGCTACTGGCAAGGTGAAGGAGAATCCAAAAACACCTCCCTGCGCATCCAGACACGGCTTCGTCAGATGCACCAGGAAGGCTATTATACCGGTGGACCTGTTACTTATGGATATCGCGTGGCCTACACCGGACGCCGAAACAAAAAGGGGAAGCCTGTTCAGGATCTTCTGGTTTGCGACGAAGAGGCCGCCATTGTCAAAGAAATTTTTGCTCGGACTGTTTCCGAACAAATTGGCACCACAACTCTCGCCAACGATCTGAACCAACGAGGCCTTCGCACACGGACAGGCGCCAAATTTCAATATCGGACAATTAAGAGCATCCTGCAGAATCGCGCTTACCTTGGATACATAATAAAGCGGGACGTCTCCTCACCACATATTCCGATTTTGCAGATCATTGATGAGACCACTTTTGAAAAGGCAAACCAAATTCTTGCCAAGCGTTCTGTGGCTACAGTTCAGCGGCGCTCGATACCAAGAAAGGGAAAGCCGGCACTCCTTTCCGGCATTCTCTTTTGCGGCACCTGTGGCCATCGCCTTTCCACCAGCCGTCCAGCAGAAAACTCCCAGCGAAACAAAACACAGTATGTCTGTCCTATCTGTCGGAAAGCACAGCTTGTTGAGCGCGGGCAATCCACCTATACAGCCGAAACCGTAGATTCTATGGTTCTGCGGCAGACTTCTACCCTGCTGAATCTATTTACCGCACATTCAGAAGATTCTTTACGGAAAGCCTTGGAGAAGAAGCGCAAAGCAGCAAAGCAGCGTTTACAGGAAGAAAAGGACCGTCTGGAATCGGCAAAGGCAGAACTCTCCAAGAGAGAAAATGAAGTGGTTCGCGTTCTGGATGGCAGAAGCAAATATACCGCCAAAGAACTGAGCGCTCTGATTCACGAACAGAATACAATTTGCAATCGCTTGTCCGGCTGGGTAGATCGGTTGAACGACCAAAATCAACATCTGCAATACATTTCTCGGGACCTATCTTTCCTGTACGCCACTGTCCTGAGCTGGAAACGCATATTACCCACTGCCGCAGAAGAGGAACAGCGCAAAATCTTGCGGGAGCTCTACCAGCGGGTTGAGATCCAGCGAGGCTACGCTATAAACCTTAACCTCACATCAAACTATTCTTTCTTCCTTTCCTGTACCGGGAAAACCAAGAAGAGCGTCTGCAGCGTCAAGCCGTAGGCGATTTTTGCGTACGCCGCTCAAAAAGTGCAGCTTGACCGCAGATGATGGTGCATCGTCACCGGCGGAATGGTGCACCCATTTCGGTGAAATGGTGCATGGTGGCCGCGGGCGTGGTGCACCGGGCCACCATGCAGGGAATTACTCGGGGATGCCCTTGCGCTTGCGCATGGACTCGCCCTCAATCTGGATGGTATAGGCGTTGTAGATGATCCGGTCACAGATGGCGTCGGCCAGGGTGGGATCGTACAGGTTTTCATGCCACTCGCTGGTGTCATACTGGGAACAGAAGATGGTGGAAGCCACCTTGTTCCTGGCCTCTACCAGTTCCAGCACATCCCGGGCCTCGGCCTCCTTGAGGGGATAGAGCAGCCACTCGTCCAAAATAAGCAGTTTCTCTTTCCTGAGCTTTTTCATGTAATCCCGGTAGGTTCCGTTGGCCCGGGCCACAGAGATCTCCACCAGCAGATCCGGCAGACGAATATACCGCACGGAATAGAAACTGCGGCTGGCAGCCATGCCAAGGGCGCAGGCCAGATATGTCTTTCCGGCCCCGGTTGCTCCCAGGATGATGACATTGTGCGCTTCCTGTAGGTAAGTGCAGGATGCCAAACGCAGGATTTGTTCCCGATCCAGCTTACGCTCCGGCAGATATTCGATATTCTCCACACAGGCGGCAGGATCCGCGTAACCAGCGTTGCGGATGAGGCGGGTCAGGCGGTTGCTTTTCCGGGCACTCCACTCCGCATCTACCAACATGGCAAACCGATCCTCAAAGGAAACGGTCTGGAATTGGCTGTCCTGCAGCTGGGTTGAAAAGGCTTCCGCCATGACGCCCAGGTGCATCTCCTGCAGCTTACGTACCGTTTCATTGCTCAGCATGGTCATTCCCCCCTCTTGTAGTAGTCGGCGCCTCGAGTGAACTTATGGGCTTTGGGCTCTTGCGGTTTGGGTAGAGCATCCTCATCCAGCAGCTTGTCCTGCCCGGATTTCAGGATAGACTGGACGCTTTTCAGGCTGGGGGAGGATGTGTAAGAGAGGGCTTTCCGACAGGCGTTCTCCAGCCGCTGCGGGGAATAGCGCTCTGCCAGTTTCAGCAGGGCCATGCAGGACTTGTAACCCTGCTGTTCCACCTTGTGTGCGGAAAGAAAGAGTCGTACCACAGCAGCGGTGTGCTGGCCGATTTGCTCTGCCCAGCGGGTGAAACGCTCGCCGTTCCACTGCAGGTATGCCTGGTGGTCCGGTGGCATATGATCCTCCACCGTGCTGTACTGGTTGGGACGACCTTGAAGCCGCAGATGGGAGGCGATACGGGTGCCAGAAAAGAAGATTTCTACTGTGGTCCGGGTAAGGCGCACATCCACTTGCTGCTTGATATACTCATACGGCACGGAGTAGTTCATATGCTCCACACTGATGTGGTAGTTATACTGGACGGTTGCCACTTTCCAGACTGCCAGCTCGAAAGGAACTGCCGGCAGCGGCTGCAGAAAGAGCCGCTCCTCGGCAAAACAGGATGCCCGGCTTCCTTCTCGCTTCTGAAATGGCTTGTGGTTGAAGGATTCCAGCTTCTCACGGATTGCCTGATTCAGTTCCGCAAGGGACAGAAACTGGCGGTTGCGCAGAGCAGCCAGGATCCAGGTAGAGACCACGCCGACGGAACCTTCTACAAAGGCCTTGTCCTTGGGACTGCGGGGCCGGGCGGGGAGAATGGCAGTGCCGTAGTGCTCCGCCATCTCCTGGTAGGATTTGTTGAGCACTGTTTCTGTCCGGGAGTTCTTGAGTACTCCAGCCTTGAGGTTGTCCGGCGTGAGGATACGGGTGACCCCGCCGAAATACCGATATGCGTTGACATGGCCGGTGATCCATGATTCCTGCTTCATATCCAGGAAGGCCTCTGTGTAGGCGTATCCGCTGTAAGGGAGCACCGCCACAAACAGATAGGCGTCCAGCCGTTCCCCGGTGTCTGTGTCCACCAGAGCTGCGGTCTGGCCCGCCCAGTCCACCTGCATGGTCTCGCCGGGCTTGTGTTCCAGGTGCATGGTAGCTTTGGTCTTGTGGACATAGTCTGCGTAATACTTGTTGAACTGGGTGGACTTGTAGGGCAGCTCACCGCTCTGTCGGCATTGCTCGCAGTATTCCACCCACAGCAGGCTCAGGGTGACGCCACTCTTCTGCATTTCACGGTATACCCACTCGTAGTCCGGCATCTTGTAGACAGGGGTCTTTTGCTCGGTTGGAAATAAACGCTGGGAAACTTCCTGCTGCGACATGGATTGCGCTTGCTGCCAGTCAAGTTTCTGTTCCCGAGCCCGGGCTAATGTGCGTGTGACCGTGTTGCGACCGCAACCAGCGGCATCTACGATCTCTCGGTGTGTGAGTCCAAGACTTTTCAGCCGAAGGATCTCTTTGTGATTGACCATGGTAAGGCCTCCTAAAATGAATTTGCATCTGACGATGCTGAACTCATTTTAGTGGCTATCCTGTCAATGCACCATGGCTGCGGTGACCATGCACCATTTTAGCGGTTTGGCTGCACCATTCGTGCGGTCTGCACGCACCGTTTCAGGCGGTGTATTCAGATTTTCTCGCATTTACGTTATTTTTTGTTTTTTCCGTTTGCCTTCACATCATTGGCAGGAAAAATCATTTTCAATCAATTTATTATCATAATAACGATATATTTTTTACTTTTCGACAAAATCCGCTATTTTAGAGCACCTGACTGTTAATCAGGGTGTCCTCGGTTCAAGTCCGAGAGGGGCAGCCACCAAGCGATAGAACTTTCACGTTCTATCGCTTTTTATTTTGTCTCACTTTTAGTCGGCAGGATTTTGTCCTAAACAGATTGCAGAATTGGGTGAAGACCCGGGCAAATGATTTCTGATCCCACAGACGGACCACAGAAAGAGGCGGCGAAGGAATCCTCCTTCGCCGCCTCTGTTTTGGTGGTCAATCAGCCCAGTGGGGATCCCGGAAGATGGCCCGGCCCACTCCGATCAGGTCGGCAGAGCCTTCCTCCAAAAGTGCCCGGGCCTGGGCCAGGGTGGTGACTCCACCGGTCAGAAGGACCGGGATCCGCACCGCCTGCCGATGGCCTGGAAAAAGACACCATTGCCCAGATCCCCCACCCCACGACCGATAAAAATTTGATCCACGATATTATACAGCGTACTGACCACCATGGAAATGATGCTGGGGATTGCGAACGTCCGCAGCAACTGTCCGATGGGAGCAAAGCCCAGCAATTGGCGCTCCGTTGTTTTCATCTCATTTTCCTTTTCTATTTCATGACAGCAGGCGATTTTTCCACACCAAACTATAAACTTTCCCATATAAAGACACCATGGTTTTCCTGCAGGATATGTTGCGCTCCGTGATCCAAAAGACGAAAACCTCCCTGAACACCTTCCTCAGCGCCATGACCTGCCCGAACAAGACGATCTGGCCCGTCTCAGGCCGGAACAGGCGGGATTTTCACAACCTGCTGCCAGTGGGTTTCGGGGGACGCTCCCGTCCACATCCCGGAACTGAAACGGGAGACCTTTGCCAAAGTCCACGAGCAGTGGTATAATGCTGCCAACACGCTGATCGTTCCGGACGGCGCCCTGTACCTGGACGCCGCGCTGGTCCTTCTGGACGAAGCGCTGCCCGCCGGGCAAAGACAGCCCACGCCTCCCCCGCCGCTGCAGGTCCGGGCGCATGGCGGCACCACCGTGGTGGATTAGTCCGGGTCGATCACAGCGCAGTCTTCGTGCCGGGGCCCCGCCGCCAGCTGGATGCCTGCGGGGCGGAACTGGATACCATCTGCTCACTTTGAAAGGAGCCTGCCATGACGGAAGAACTCTACGGGATGTATACCGCCATCCTCACCGAATAAATATCCCCCGGCGAAGCCGGGGGATATTTATTGTTGCCTTTTTGGGAATTGCCCCCTTGACATTCGCCCGGCGCGGCGTACAATGGGGTGGATAATAAGTTTACTTATAGTAAGGAGACTCACTATGGAGAGCCTGCACTACCTGCTGATGAAGACCAACGCCCTGTTCCACAAGCGGATCGTGAACCGGATGGGCCGCATCGGTCTGACACCCGGCCAGCCCAAGGTACTGGAATACCTGCGCCTGTACGGCGAGGCCGACCAGAAGACCATTGCCGCCTACTGTGAGATCGAGCCCGCCACGGTGGGCAGCATTCTGCTGCGGATGGAGGACGCCGGCCTGATTCTGCGCCGCCAGAAGGCCGGCAACCGCCGGTCGCTCTATGTTTCGCTCACCGACAAGGGCCGGGAGGCCGCCGACCGGGCGGAGGAAATCTTCCGCCAGTTTGAGGCGGATGTGACCCGGGGCCTGGCGCCGGAACAGGTGCAGACGCTGCAGCAACTGCTGAGCACACTGTACGACTGCCTGCAGGCCGAAACCAAAAAGGAGAGGGAATTATCATGAAGGAAATCCGGAAATATTCTGCCATTTCGCTGTGCAAGCGGATCGCCATGCTCTGTCTGGGGCTGATCGTCATGGCCTTCGGCGTGGCCTTTTCCATCACGGCTGCCCTGGGCACCTCGCCCATCTCCAGCGTGCCCTATGTGACGGGCGCCATCTCGGGGCTGAGCGTGGGTACCACCACCATCATCATGAACGCCATCTTCGTGCTGATCCAGATCGCCATCCTGCGCAGCCGCTACCAGTGGTTCCAGCTGCTGCAGCTGCCGGCGGCCATCCTGTTCGGCACCACTATCGACGTGGCCTCCTGGCTCATCCGCAGCCTGGACCCCACCGCCTACTGGCAGCAGTGGCTGACCTGCCTGGTGGGCATCTTCCTGGTGGCGCTGGGCGTCAGCATGGAAGTGGTGGCCCGGCTGATCGTCACCGCCGGCGAGGGCATCGTGCTGGCCATCTGCCAGGTGGCCCCCGTCAAGTTCGGCAACATGAAGATGACCTTTGACCTGACGCTGGTGGCGCTGTCCATCATTCTGTCCTTCGTCTTCCTGGGCCATCTGGACGGCGTGCGGGAAGGTACCATCGCCGCCGCTGTGCTGGTGGGCCAGCTGACGAAAATCCTGCTCAAACCCATGGAAGCCTTTGAAAAAGTCTGCCTGAACTGATGTTTCCCCATGGCCCCGGGCCATGGGTTTTGTTTTGCCCGGAACCGATGCGGCTTTGTATTGATTTTGCGGCCAAAACAGGGTATTATGGTAGTATATGCGGCGGGGTGCGACCCGCCAGTTTACACAAAGGAGTTTTGTGATGGAAAACTACGTTCTGTTCAGTGAATCCACCTGTGACCTGACCCCCGAGCTCGTGCAGGAAATGGATATTCAGATACTGCCCATGACCTTCACGCTGGACGGCCAGAGCTACCGCAACTATCCCGACAACCGGGAGATGAGCCCCGAGACCTTCTACGACAAGCTGCGCAACGGCAGCATGTCCACCACCAGCCAGGTGGGCATCACCGACTACGAGGCGGCCTTCACCCCCTTCCTGGAGCAGGGCAAGGACATCCTCTACCTGGCTTTCTCCAGCGGTCTGTCCGGCACCTACCAGGCCAGCAAGATCGCCATCGAGGAACTGCAGGAAAAGTACCCCGACCGGCGGATGGTCAGCATCGACAGTCTGCAGGCCAGCATGGGCGAGGGCCTGTTCGCCTACACCCTGGCCATGATGCGCAAGAACGGCGCCTCCATGGACGAGCTCATCGACTTTGCCCAGAAGAACACCCAGCGGTTCTGCGCCTGGTTCACCGTCAACGACCTGATGTTCCTCAAACGGGGTGGGCGTCTCAGCGGCGCCGCCGCTGTGGCGGGCACGCTGCTGGGCATCAAGCCGGTGCTGCACGTGGATCCCGAGGGGCACCTGGTGGCCATGGAGAAGGTCCGCGGCCGCCGGGCCAGCCTGGACGCCCTGGTCAAGCACTTTGCCGCCTCCGCCGACAAGAACTACAGCGAGATGACAGTGTTTGTGAGCCACGGCGGCTGCCCCGAGGACTGCCAGTACGTGGTGGACAAGATCAAGGCCTACGGTGTGAAGCGGATCTGCACCGGCGATATCGGCCCCGTCATCGGCGCCCACAGCGGCCCCGGCACCGTCGCCCTCTTCTTCCTGGGCGGCCCCCGCTGATCGGATTTTTTGCCATAGGAAAACCGCCCCGCGTCACGTAAATCCCGTGATGCGGGGCGGTTCTTTGTTTTTATGGCAGGTCGGCGGGGGTGTCGATGTCCTCCAGTTCCTCGGGAGCGCACGCCACCCGCAGCAGCCGCTCCGGGTAACGGTTGAGCACCGCCCGGCCGCCCCTGTCTCCCTGCAAAGCCCGCAGGGCGGGGGCCAGCGCGGCGCAGAAGAGGCCGGGATTGCCCACCCGGTCACCGCAGGCCGCCGTGGCCGCCCAGGTGCCGGGCACCGCCAGCGCCAGAAAGCGCCGGACCGTGTCGGGACGCAGCCGGGGCTGGTCAGCCACCGCAAAAAGCAGGAAATCCCCTGCTCCCAGCGGTTCCACGGCGTCCAGCCCGGCCCGGATGCTGTAACTCTGGCCCAGGGCACTCTGGGGGCTGGGCACCGCCCGGGCGCCCAGGGCCCGGGCCGCCTCGGCGATGGCCGGGGTGTTGGTCACCACCGTCAGGTCGGCATCCCGCCGCCCGGCGCAGACCTCCGCCAGCGTTTGCAGTCCATGGGAAAACAGCGGCCTGCCGTGACAGTCGGCCAGCAGCTTGTCGGCCCCGAACCGGCGGGAAGCCCCCGCCGCCAGATAGATCAGATGGGTCATTTTGCCTGGTTCTGCAGCCCCATGAGGATTTTTTCCGGGGTGATGGGCAGTTCCCGGAACCACAGCCCGGTGGCCCGGTAGATGGCGTGGGCGATGGCCGGGGAGGGCGTGTTGATGACGATCTCGCCGATGGACTTGGCGCCGAAGGGCCCGGTGGGCTCGTAGCTGGACTCGAATTCCACCTGCAGATGGCCCATGTCCAGCCGGGTGGGGATCTTGTACTGCATGAGGGAGTTTTCCAGGATGCGGCCCTTGTCGCTGTAGGTCACATTCTCGTAGAGGGCCATGCCGATGCCCTGGACGATGCCGCCCTCGGTCTGGACCCGGGCCAGGTTGGGGTTGATGGGAGTGCCGCAGTCCACCACGGCCTTGTAGTCCAGCACCTGGACGCTGCCGGTCTCCTTGTCCAGCTCGATCTCTGCCATGCCCACCATGAAGGGGGGCGGCGAGACCGGCGAGGAATGGGTGGCCGTGACCTGCACCGCCGTGTTGTTGTTGCACTGGGAGCTGACGGCCAGATCGGCCAGGCTGATTTCCGCCGTGCCGTCGCAGCGGCGCACCGCCTTGCCGGTGAATTCCAGCTCGTCGGGGGTGCAGCCCAGGCTCCCTGCGGCCAGGGTGCAGAGCTGGGCTTTCAGCTGCTGGCAGGCCTTTTCCACCGCCTTGCCGGTGACGTAGGTGGTGGAGGAGGCATAGGAGCCGGAATCGTAGGGGGAGGCGTCGGAATCGGCGCCGAACACCGCCACGTTGTCCAGGTCGCAGTCCATGCACTCGGCCACCATCTGGGCCAGAATGGTATCACAGCCGGTGCCCATATCGGCGGCACCGATGATCAGGTTGTAGGAACCGTCGTCGCTGAGCTTGACGGTGGCGGAACCCACGTCCACCCCCGAGATGCCCGACCCCTGCATGGCCATGGCCACACCGGCGGCGCGCACCTTGCCGTTGCCCATATCCCGCACCGGGTACTTTTCATCCCAGTGGAAGAGTTCCTTGCAGCGGGCCATGCACCGGTCCAGAGCGCAGGCGTTGGCGGGTTCGTTGTAGTAGGCGGGCATGATCATACCTTCCCGCACCATGTTCTGTTCCCGCAGTTTGACCGGGTCGATGCCCAGCTTGCCTGCCAGCTCGTTGACGGCGCTTTCCACCGCGAAGATGCCCTGGGTGGCACCGTAGCCGCGGTAGGCACCGGCGGCCTGCACGTTGGTGTAGACCACATCGTAGGCGAAGCGGAAGGCCTCCAGGCTGCCGGTGTAGAGCGGGATGGACTTGTGGCCCGACAGGCCCACCGTGGTGGGGCCGTGCTCGCTGTAGGCGCCCGAGTTGGACAGGGTGTAGACATCCATGGCCCGGATCTTGCCGTTTTTATCGGCGCCCAGCTTGACATGGACCTCCATCTCGTGCCGGGGACTGCCGGCGATCTGGCATTCCTCCCGGCTGTAGACGATGCGGGCGGCACGGCCGGTCTTCCAGGTCACAAAGGCCGGGTAGACCTCCGACACCGAGGTCTGCTTGGCGCCGAAGCCGCCGCCGATGCGGGGCTTTTCCACGTGGATCTTGGATTTGGGAATGCCCAAAGCGATGGAGAGGATCCGCCGCACGTGGAAGACGATCTGGGTGGAACTGACCACATGCAGCCGCCCGTAGGGATCGATCTCGGTGTAGGTGCGGAAGGTCTCCATCATAGCCTGCTGGCAGGCCTTGGTGTGCCACACATGGTCGATGACCACGTCGCAGTCGGCCAGCACCGCCTCCACGTCGCCTTCGCCGCAGGTCTCGCTGGCCACCAGGTTGCGCTTGTTGTCGGCGCCCACCGGGCAGAGAGCCTCCCAGTCCTCCTCGGGATGGACGAGCACCGGGTTGTCCTTGGCGGTGTGGGGGTCCAGCACGGCGGGCAGCACCTCGTAGTCCACCTTGATGAGCTTCATGGCCTTGTCCACGGCCTTCTCGGTCTCGCCGGCCAGAATGGCCACCGCGTCCCCCACAAAGCGCACCCGCCGGTCGAGGATCAGCCGGTCGTGGGGCGAGGGTTCAGGGTAGGTCTGGCCCGCGTTGGTGTACCGGTTGTGGGGCACATCCTGCCAGGTGTAGATGGCCACCATGCCGGGCACCTTCAGGGCGATGTCGGTCTTGATGGAGCGGATCAGCGCGTGGGCATGGGGGCTGCGCAGCACCTTGACCACCAGGCAGTCCCGGGGGGTCACATCCTCGGTGAAGGCGGGCTTGCCCAGCAAAAGGTTCATGGCGTCCTTCTTGCGCAGCGGCTTGCCCACGGTTTTCAGTTCGGCCACCTCAGTTCCCCTCCTTTGCCTGGTTTCGGGCATTCAGAAATGCCCGGATGCCCCGCAGCTGTCCCTCGTACCCCGAGCAGCGGCAGAGATTGCCCGCCAGATAGGCGCGGATCTCGTCGTCGGTGGGGTCGGGATTTTCCCGCAGCAGGGCGATGGTATTCATCACATAGCCGGGGTTGCAGAAGCCGCACTGCTCGGCGCCCTGGTCGGCAATAAAGCCCACAAAGGCTTCCGCTTCGGCCTGCAGGCCCTCCAGCGTCTGGACTTCGTGGCCGTCCGCCCGGGCCGCCAGCACCGAGCAGGAAAGCACCGGTTTGCCGTCCAGCAGCACGGTGCACAGCCCGCAGTTGGAGGTTTCGCAGCCCCGCTTGACGCTGGCGCAGCCGTGGGCGCGCACAAAGTCGATGAGCAGGGTATCGGCGTCGATGCTGTCACGCACCGGGCGGCCGTTGAGTTTCAGTTGGATTTCCATTATGCATCCTCCTTGCAGGCCAGCAGGGCCCGGCGTACCAGCACCCCGCAGACGGCGCGGCGGTAGTCCGCCCCGGCGCGCAGATTGCTGCCAAAGGTGGCTTCGGCGGCGACGCTCTTGCCGAAGGCCGCGGCGGATTCCGGCGTGATGTCCCCTGCCAGCAGGGCGGGGTCGCCGGTGTAGAGCTGTGCCTTCATGGGCCGGGCACCGATGGCGCAGCGCACACCGTCCGCCCGCACCGCCACGGCGCAGGTCAGCACCGGGAAGTCGGTGGAGATGTTGCGCTGGGCCAGGTAGGCCACCTTGCCCACCGCTTTGGGCACCACGATGTGGGTCAGGATGTCCCGCTCATAGGGACGGACGGCGTAGTCCGCCAGCGGCACCGCCCCGCCGTGGTGCAGTTCCACCATGGCGTCCAACGCCAGGAAGAGCGTCAGCACGTCGGAGAAGCCGAACCGGCCGTAGAGGCTGCCCCCCACCGTGGCCAGGTTGCGGAACTGCACCCCCACGATGGACCGCACGCTGTCCGCCAGGGCGCCCCGGGTCAGTTCGTTCAGCCCCGGGTGCTGTTCCAGGGTGCGCAGCGTCACCACGGCCCCGATGCGGTAGGCGTCGGGGGTCTCTTCAATGGTATCCAGTCCCAGGTCGCTCAGATCGATGGCGGTGTCCACCGTGCGGTTCTGGGTCTTGAGCCACAGCATCCCGCCCAGCACCACATTGGCCCGCTTCTGGCACAGGGTATAGGCTTCGTCCAGGCTTTGCGCGCGGACGTATCGCTTGATGGTCAGCAAGGTGCTACCTCCTCACAAAAGTATGCTTTCTCGGTTCCAGTATACCATGGAAACCCGCAAAGAAAAAGCCCCGCCGGGGCGGCGGGGCGACAAATTTTTCTGTTTTTTACTGCTTGGCGCTCTCCCCGGCAGCCGGAACGGCTTCCGCGGGTTTGTCCTTGGGCAGCAGCACGTTGAGCAGGATGGCCACCACGGCGGCGGGCACAATGCCGGAACCGCCGAAGATCAGCTGCACCAGCTGGGGCAGACCGGCCAGCACGGCGGTGTTGGAGCCCATGCCGTACCCGAGACCCAGCGCCACCGACACGATGGTCATGTTGCGGGGGGTGAGCTTGTCGCTGGTGATGAGCTGGATGCCGCTCATGACGATGGAGGAGAACATGATGACCGCCGCACCGCCCAGCACGCTCTGGGGCATGATGGAGACCAGCGCCGCCAGCTTGGGCAGCAGGCCGCAGAGCACCAGGAAGACTGCGCCGAAGGCCAGGGCGGTACGGTTGACGATCTTGGTCATGGTGACGAGGCCCACGTTCTGGCTGAAGCTGGTGTTGGGCAGCACGCCGAAGAAGGCGGCGAAGGTGGAGCCCAGACCGTCGCAGATGATGCCGCCGGACAGTTCCTTGTCGGTGGCTTCGCGGCCCATGCCGCCCTCGGTCACGCCGGAGATATCGCCCACCGTCTCCACAGCGGTGACGATGAACATGACGCCCACCGGCAGGATGGCCCGCAGGTCAAACACCGGCTTGACGGGCATGATCTGGGGCACGGCAAACCAGGAAGCCTGGGCCACCTTGTCCCAGTTGAGCACCCAGGCCTTGGTGTACTCCACACCGTCGGCGGTGACGCCGGTGGTGGAGAGGAAGAAGGGCAGCACGGCGCAGATGATGTAGCCGCAGATGATGCCGATGAGGATGCAGGAGGAGCTGGTCAGCCCCTTGGTGCCGTGCTTGAGCACCAGAATGATGATCATGACCACCAGGGCGATGAGCAGGTTTTCCAGCGAGCCGTAGTCGCTGGCGGAGGTGCCGCCGCCGAAGGAGCCCACGCCCACGCTGATCAGCGACAGACCGATGGACATGACCACCGTGCCGGTGACCACCGCCGGGAAGAAGCGGCGCAGGGGTTTGAGGAAGGCGCCCAGCACCGTCTCAAACAGGCCGCCCACAATGGAGGCACCCATCATGGCACCGTAGCTCAGGATGCCGCCGCCCATGATGGTGTTGACGCTCTGGAACACGCCGATGAAGCCGGAACTGGTACCCATGATGATGGGCACCTGGCCGCCGATGGGGCCCACCGAGAACAGCTGGACCAGCGTGACGATGCCGGCCACCAGCATGGCATTCTGGAGCAGCGCCACCTGGATCTGGGCGAATTCCTCCGCCCCGCCGCCGGCCGCACAGGCACTGGTGATGATCAGGATGGGGGTCAGGTTGCCCACGAACATGGCCAGCACATGCTGCAGGCCCAGGGGTACCGCCTGACGCCAGGGCAGTTTGCCCTTGAACTCGTAGGGAGTGACATACTCCTTGTGTTGGATTTCCTCTTTCATTTACTTGCCGCCTTTCCTCCGATACTCGGGTTTTCTGCCGTGGGGCAGAAATTCTTCCCTATTATACTAACAGCGGGCGGCATGCTGTCAATATTTGGCACGCTGTGACGAAAAAAATACGGCAAATGCCACAAAATCCCACAGTAGTTCCTCTGCATTTATGCTGTACCCATGCGCATTTTTCTTGAAAAGTCATACTTTAATTTCCATTCCGGGTATTTTGCGTGGTAAATACAATTTGTATTATTCCTGTAAAAATGTTCCGCCGGGAAAATCCCCGAACCACCGCCCGAAGGACTGTTCCGCCGCCCGCTCGGTCTCCCACCGCAGGGCACGGTAGCGCCGCAGCAGCTCCCAGGCCGGGGGCGTGAGCAGCGAACCGCCGCCCCCGGTGCCGCCGGGCCGCCGTTCCAGCATGGGGAAGCCCCACTGCCGTTCCAGCTCCCGCAGCATCTTCCATGCCTTGGAGTAGGCCATCCCCATGACCCCCGCCGCCCGGTGCAGCGAGCCGGTGCGGCCCACCAGTTCCAGCAGTTCCATCGGCCCGGCGCCGAAGCATTTTTCCTCCCGGAACAGCCGCACACTGACCCCCGCGTGCAGCGGGGCGGGGCTTTCGGCGGCCAGGTCGGCGCGCAGGTCTTCAGGGGACCGGGCATCCAGATCCAGCAGACGGACTTCTCCCGGGGCCAGCGCGGCGATGGCCTGGGCCCCCGCCCGGGACGCCGTCACCACCAGGGGCAGGCCGCTGCCCAGCGCCGCCGCCAGGGCGTCCTTCCAGGCCGGGTATGCGGGATGGGGCGGCAGGGCTTCGTCCAGCAGCAGGGTGCCGGTACCCGCCTGCAGCGCTGCCCGCACCAGAGGGGCTGCCGTCTCTTCCCACACAGTATATAAAGGAAGCACGCGATCCCCTTCCGTCCGGGTGCAGGGGTGCACGGTGCCATCCGCCAGGTTCTGCAGCGAGAAAAGCGCCCCCGCCGGGCTCCGCCCGGTGCAGAAGGTGCGCAGACCCGCCACCGGCCGGGGCAGACGGCGGCAGAGCCAGGCGGCCAGGGTGGATTTGCCGGTGCAGGGTGCACCGGTGATGAGATAGACTGTGGGCCGCGCCATGGGCAGGGCCTCCTTTCGGCAAAGGTTCTGCTGCCATTGTACCACAACGGTTTTTTCCTTGCAAAAGGGTTTGCCTTGACGGCGTAACGTCAAATGTTGTATCATACAATAGGAATTGCATCGATACGTCGGCGTGTGCGCGCTAGGTACGGCGCGGCAGGCCCTGTTTTTTTGCTGTCAAATACTGCCAAGGGGGAGATACCAACCATGATGGACGCCATCGTCAATTTCATCAACGTGACCAACCAGTGGGTGTGGGCCTGGCCCACCATGCTGCTGTTGCTGGGCACTCACCTGTTCATGACCGTGCGCACCCGCGGCATCCAGCGCAAGCTGCTCACCGCCATCCGCCTTTCGGTCACCCGCGACCCCGAAGCGGAGGGCGAGGTTTCCCAGTTCGCCGCCCTGACCACCGCCCTGGCTTCCACCATCGGCACCGGCAACATCATCGGCGTGGGCACCTCCATTGCCCTGGGCGGACCGGGCGCCGTCTTCTGGTGCTGGATCGCCGGCATCTTCGGCATCGCCACCAAGTACGCCGAGTCACTCATCGCCGTGAAATACCGCGTCAAGACCGCCGACGGCCGCATGCAGGGCGGCGCCATGTACGCCCTGGAGCGGGGCCTGCACCTGAAATGGCTGGGCGTGCTGTTCGCCCTGTTCGGCACGCTGGCCTCCTTCGGCATCGGCTGCGCCACCCAGGTGAACGCCATCGCCACCGTCTGCCAGGCCAACATGGGCATCCCCCAATGGGTGGTGGGCGCCGTGGTTGCCTTTCTGACCGCGCTGGTCATCTTCGGCGGCATCCAGAGCATCGCCACCGTCTGCGAGAAGCTGGTGCCCCTGATGGCCGCCTTCTACATTCTGGGCTGCCTGGGCATCCTCATCTACAACCGCGACTTCCTGCTGCCCGCCGTGGCCACCATCCTCAAGCTGGCCTTCACCCCCGGCGCGGCGGCCGGCGGCCTTACCGGCGGCGGCATCATGCTGGCCATGCGGTACGGCATCGCCCGGGGCCTGTTCTCCAACGAATCCGGCATGGGCTCCGCCCCCATCGTGGCGGCGGCCGCCCAGACCCGCAACCCCGTGCGCCAGGCCCTGGTCTCCTCCAGCGGCACCTTCTGGGATACTGTGGTGGTCTGCCTGATGACCGGTCTCGTGCTGGTGTCCAGCATCATGAAGAATCCCTCCATCGACATGGGCGCCATCTCGGACGGCGGCATCCTCACCACCCTGGCCTTCGACCAGATCCCCCTGCTGGGCCCCGTCATCCTGGTGGTGGGCATCATCTCCTTCGCCTTCTCCACCGTGCTGGGCTGGTCCTACTACGGCGAGCGCTGCCTGGAATACCTGGTGGGCAGCAAGGGACAGTTCGTCTACCGCATCCTCTATGTGGCGGTGGCGGCCATCTCCCCCGTGGTGGCCCTCAACCTGGTCTGGACCGTGGCCGATACCCTCAACGCCCTCATGGCCATTCCCAACCTCATCGCCGTGCTGCTGCTCTCCGGCGTGGTGGTGCGGGAGACAAAACTGTACATCAACGACCTGGATAAACACTGCGATGACCCCGTTCCCGTGGTCAAGCGCTGAATATCGTCTATCTTCCGGCAGGACACTTCCATGTGTCCTGCCTTTTTTCGTGCATCTTAATACCGTCTTAATGTCAGGCGGCGGATTTTTATACTCTCTTTACCGGGGCACCCCTATAATGGTAAAATATAATTTCTGTGTTCCGGGAGGCGTTTTCATGGCAGGGTTCCGCCCGCCGCGGCTGACAACCTTTCAAACCATCATCCTTTTATTTGCTGCCGTCATTCTGGGGGGCAGTCTGCTGCTCATGCTGCCCTTTTCGGCCCAGAACGGCACCGTTACCCCCTTCCACCAGGCTCTCTTCACCGCCACCTCCGCCGTCTGCGTGACGGGTCTGGTGGTGCAGGATACCGCCACCCACTGGTCGCTGTTCGGCCAGGCCGTCATCCTCATCCTCATCCAGATCGGCGGCATGGGGGTCATCACGGTGGCCGCCTTCTTCTCGCTGCTGTCGGGGCGCAGGATCTCCCTGATGCAGCGCGGCACCATGCAGGAGGCCATCGCCGCCCCCAAGGTGGGCGGCATCGTCCGGCTCACCGGCTTCATCATCAAGGCTTCCCTCTTCATCGAGGCGCTGGGTGCCCTCTGCATGCTGCCGGTGTTCTGGCGTGACCACGGCCTGCGCGGGGTCTGGATGGCGGTGTTCCACTCGGTCTCGGCCTTCTGCAACGCCGGGTTCGACCTGCTGGGCACCCCCGAGGCCAAGTATATCTCGCTCACCGGTTACCGCGCCGACCCCGTCATCAACCTGACCATCATGGCCCTCATCGTGGTGGGCGGCATCGGCTTCCTGACCTGGGACGACATCCGCGCCAACAAGCTGCGGCTGCACCGCTACCGCATGCAGAGCAAAGTCATTCTGTCCACCACCGCCCTGCTCATCGTGCTGCCCGCCCTGTGGTTCTTCTTCGGGGAGTTTTCCGCCCTGCCCGCCGGGGAGCGGCTGCTGGCTTCCCTCTTCCAGTCGGTGACGCCCCGCACGGCCGGCTTCAACACCGCCGACCTGACCGCCCTGTCCGGCGTGGGCCAGGGCCTCACCATCCTGCTCATGCTCATCGGCGGCTCGCCGGGGTCCACCGCCGGCGGTATGAAGACCACCACCCTGGCGGTCCTCTTTGCCAACGCCATCGCGGTGTTCCGCCGCCAGTCCGAGCCCCACTTCTTCGGCCGCCGTCTGGACGGCAAGGTGGTCAGCAGCGCCGCCACCATCGGCATGATGTATCTGACCCTCTTCCTGGCGGGCGGATTCGTCATCAGCGCCGTGGAGGGTCTGCCCCTGTCGGCCTGCCTCTTTGAGGCCGCCTCCGCCGTGGGCACCGTGGGTCTTTCCCTGGGGCTCACCCCCGGCCTGGGGCTTCTCTCCCAGGGCATCCTCATCGCCCTTATGTTCATCGGCCGCGTGGGCGGCCTGACCCTGATCTACGCAGCCCTGTCCGGCTTCTCCAAGGCCGGCAGCCGTCTGCCCCAGGAACGTATTACCGTCGGCTGACGGGAAAGGAAGTCCGTTATGAAATCATTCTTGCTCATCGGCCTGGGCCGTTTCGGCCGCCACATCGCTATGCAGCTCAACGCCCAGGGCCACCAGATCATGGCCGTGGATTCCAACGAAGACCGGGTCAACGATGTGCTGGACATCGTCACCAACGCCCAGATCGGCGACAGCACCAACGCCGAATTCCTGAAAGCCCTGGGCGTGCGCAACTTCGATGTCTGCATCGTGGCCATCAGCGGGGATTTCCAGAGCTCGCTGGAGACCACCTCCCTGCTCAAGGAGCTGGGCGCCCAGCTGGTGGTTTCCCGCGCCGAGCGGGACGTGCAGGCCAAGTTCCTGCTGCGCAACGGCGCCGACGAGGTTCTCTACCCCGAAAAGCAGCTGGCCAAGTGGGCGGCGGTGCGCTACGGGTCCAGCCATCTGGTGGACTATGTGGAGCTGGACGCCAACAACGCCATCATGGAGGTGCCCACCCCCGAAAACTGGGTGGGCCAGACGGTGGGCGACCTGGACATCCGCAAGAAATACGGCATCAACCTGCTGGGCATCAAGAAAAACGGTTCGGTCATGGTGAACATTGCCTCCGGCACCGTGCTGCCCGCCGACGGCCATCTGCTGGTGCTGGGGGAATACCGTTCCATCAAACGCTGCTTCCACCTGTAAGCTGAAAAGGAGGCGGACTCTGTGAAAGAATGGATACTGGGTTTCCTGATGCTGACGGCCGGCTCGTTCGGCTGGTTTATCTGCCGGCATCTGGACAGCTTTATGGACCGATACCGCAAGGCCCGCCGGAAACACCAGGACGACAACCTGCCCGGCCGGGATGACTGAAGGGGCACTGGCGTCCGGTGCCCTTCTGTGGTATGATACCAGAGGGGAGGCGGTTGCGGTATGACACGGCAGAAACAGGCCCACGGTCTGCGGGCCCAGGTGGTGCCCCGCTGGCAGGATCTGGTGGTGACGCTGCTGATCCTGGCGGCCGGCACCGCCATCGGCAATCTGTTCTGGCAGTCTGCCTTCACCAAGGCCAACATCATCTCGGTGTATGTGCTGGGAACGCTGCTCACCTCCCTGTTCACCCGCAGTTATTTCTGCGGCGTGCTCAGTTCGGTGGCCAGCGTGCTGC
Source organism: uncultured Subdoligranulum sp. (assembly GCF_963931595.1). Classification (GTDB taxonomy): domain Bacteria; phylum Bacillota; class Clostridia; order Oscillospirales; family Ruminococcaceae; genus Gemmiger. The sequence goes on along the minus strand of NZ_OZ007030.1, from coordinate 412,614 downwards.
TGTTCAACTTCTTCTTCACCGAACCGCGGCTGACGCTCCACGCCTACGAGAAGGGCTACCCCATCACCATCGCCATCATGCTCATCGTCTCCATCATCACGGTGACGCTCTCCATCCAGAACATCCGCAACATCGAGGAGAAGGAGCGGGCCGCCCTGCTGGCCAAGAACGAACAGCTCCGCGCCGACCTGCTGCGGGCCATCTCCCACGATCTGCGCACCCCGCTGACCTCCATCTCGGGCAACGCCGCCAACCTGCTGGCCAACGACGAAAAGCTGGACGGCGAGGCCCGGCAGCAGATTTTTCTGGATATCTACGACGATTCCATCTGGCTCATCAACCTGGTGGAGAATCTGCTCTCCATCACCCGCATCGAGGACGGCCGGATGAATCTGCGCCTCTCCACCGAACTGGTGGGGGAAGTCATCGAGGAGGCGCTGCGCCACACCCACCGCAAGAGCAGCGAACACACGCTGCGGGTGGACCTGCCCGACGAACTGCTGCTGGGCCGGATGGACGCCCGGCTCATTGTGCAGGTGCTGCTCAACCTGGTGGACAACGCCGTCAAATACACCCCCGCCGGGTCCACCATCACGGTGGCCGCCCGGGCCCAGGGGGATTTTGTGGCCATCTCGGTGGCGGACGACGGCCCCGGCATCGCCCCCGACGTGCAGCCCCATGTCTTTGAGATGTTCTACACCGGCGAGCGCAAGGTCGCCGACAGCCGCCGCAGTCTGGGACTGGGGCTGGCCCTTTGCAAGGCCATCGTGGATGCCCACGGGGGCACCATCACCCTGACCGACAACCCGCCGCACGGGTGCAACTTCACCTTTACGGTGCCGCGTGGGGAGGTAACGCTGCATGAATAAACCGCTGATCCTGGTGGTGGAGGACGATCCGCCCATCCGCAACCTGATGGCCACCACCCTGAAAACCCATGACTACCGCTACCTGGTGGCGGACTGCGGCGAGGCCGCTTTGCGGGAAGCTGCCACCAGCGCCCCCGACATCATGCTGCTGGACCTGGGCCTGCCCGATCTGGACGGCGTGGAGGTCATCCGCCGGGTGCGCAGCTGGTCGGACATGCCCATCATCGTCATCAGTGCCCGCAGCGAGGACGCCGACAAGATCGAGGCGCTGGACTCCGGCGCCGACGACTACCTGACCAAGCCCTTCTCGGTGGAGGAGCTGCTGGCCCGGCTGCGGGTGACCCAGCGGCGGCTTTCCGCCATGCACGCCGGGGGCAGCCCGGTGCTCACCAACGGCCAGCTGACCATCGACTTTGCCGCCGGCTGCGCCTACCTGAACGGCCAGGAACTGCACCTGACCCCCATCGAGTACAAGCTGCTCTGTCTGATGGCCCGCAACTGCGGCAAGGTGCTCACCCACACCTACATCACCCAAAAGGTGTGGGGGACCAGCTGGGAGAACGACGTGGCCTCCCTGCGGGTCTTCATGGCCACCCTGCGCAAAAAGCTGGAGTCCGCCCCCGGGTCGCCCCAGTACATCCAGACCCACATCGGCGTGGGCTACCGCATGATGAAAATCGAATAAGCTTTCCTGCCGCACCCTGCCCGGGTGCGGCTTTTTTGCTGCCCGCAGATTGCCCAAAAGCAGGCGTGCTCCTTTGTGGGTTTTGCAGATTTTTCCGGGTCAGCCCCGGCAATTGTTGCAGTTTACAGGGGGTATGCTACAATATTTTTATACAAATTGCGCACCCCTGCAAAAACTTCCGGGGAGAAGGAGCACCGCTATGGCACAATACATCATGGCACTGGATGCCGGCACCACCTCCAACCGCTGCATCCTCTTCGACAAGCAGGGTCACATGTGCAGTGTGGCCCAGAAGGAATTCACCCAGTACTTCCCCAAACCGGGCTGGGTGGAACACGACGCCAACGAGATCTGGACCACCCAGCTGGGCGTGGCGCTCTCGGCCATGAACCAGATCGGCGCCTCGGCGGCCGACATCGCGGCCATCGGCATCACCAACCAGCGGGAGACCACCATCGTCTGGGACCGCAACACCGGCGAACCGGTCTGCCGGGCCATCGTCTGGCAGTGCCGCCGCACCAGCGAACTGTGCGACCGGCTCAAGGCCCGGGGCCTCACCGAGCGGTTCCGGGAGAAGACGGGGCTCATCATCGACGCCTATTTTTCCGCCACCAAGCTGCTGTGGATCCTCGAAAACGTGGAAGGCGCCCGGGCCCGGGCCGAGGCGGGGGAACTGCTCTTCGGCACGGTGGAGACCTGGCTGATCTGGAAGCTGACCTGCGGCAAGATCCATGTGACCGACTACGCCAACGCCAGCCGGACGATGCTGTTCAACATCCACACGCTGGACTGGGACGACGAGATCCTGGAAATTCTCAACATTCCCCGCTGCATGCTGCCCAAGCCGGTGCCCAACAGCGGCTTTTACGAGTACGCCGACCCCATGCACTTCGGCGGCGAGATCAAGATCGCCGGTTCGGCGGGCGACCAGCAGGCGGCCCTCTTCGGGCAGGCCTGTTTCACGCCGGGGGACGCCAAGAACACCTACGGCACCGGCGGCTTCCTGCTGATGAACACCGGCGACCGGCCGGTGCTCAGCCGCAACGGGCTGGTGACCACCATCGCCTGGGGACTGGGCGGCAAGGTGACCTACGCCCTGGAGGGGTCCATCTTTGTGGCGGGGGCCGCCATCCAGTGGCTGCGGGACGAACTGAAGATCCTGGAGGAGGCCCGGGATTCCGAGTACATGGCCCTGAAGGTGCCCGACACCAACGGCTGCTATGTGGTGCCGGCCTTCACGGGGCTGGGCGCCCCCCACTGGGACCAGTACGCCCGGGGCGCCATCGTGGGACTGACCCGGGGCTGCAACAAGAACCACATCATCCGCGCCACGCTGGACAGCCTGTGCTACCAGGTCAACGATGTGCTCAAGGCCATGGAGGCCGACGCGGGCATCCGGCTGGCCATGCTGAAAGTGGACGGCGGGGCCTCGGCCAACAACTATCTGCTGCAGGCCCAGGCGGATATCAGCGGCGCGCCGGTGGAACGGCCCAGCTGTGTGGAAACCACCGCCCTGGGCGCGGCCTATCTGGCCGGGCTGGCGGTGGGCTACTGGGACAGCCCCGCCGGGGTGCTGCAGAACCGGGCGGTGGACCGGGTCTTCACCCCGCAGATCAGCGAGGCGGACCGGGCCCGGCGCATCCGGGGCTGGAACAAGGCCGTGCGCTGCGCCTTTGACTGGGCCCGGGAGGAGGAGGAAGAGAAATGACCGATGTCATCATCATCGGCGGCGGGGTGTCGGGCTGCGCGGCGGCCCGGGAACTGAGCCGCTACCGGGCGGACATTCTGCTGGTGGACAAGGCGGAGGATGTCTGCTGCGGCACCACCAAGGCCAACAGTGCCATCGTCCACGCGGGGTTTGACGCCCCCGCCGGCAGCCGGATGGCCGCCCTCAATGTGGCGGGCAGCCGCCGAATGCCGGAACTCGCCAAAGAGCTGGATTTTTCCTACCGGCAGTGCGGCAGTCTGGTGGTCTGCCTCAGCGAGGAGGACCGCCCCGCCCTGGAGAAACTGCTGGCCAACGGCATCGCCAACGGCGTGGAGGGGCTGCGCATCATCGAACGCCCCGAGCTGTGTGCCCTGGAACCCAATATCGCCGACGAGGCGGTGGCGGCGCTGTGGGCGCCCACCGGCGGCATCGTCTGTCCCTTCGGGCTGACCTACGCCCTGGCCGAGAACGCCGCCAAGAACGGTGTGCGGTTCCAGTTTGACACCGAGGTGCAGCGCATCGAACCCATCCAGGGCGGCTGGCGGCTGGAAACCAGCCGCGGCCCGCTGGAGGGGCGCTGCATCGTCAATGCGGCGGGGGTGCACGCCGACGAACTGCACAACCAGGTCAGCGGCGACACCATGACCATCATCCCGCGGCGGGGGGACTACTTCCTGCTGGACCGCACGGCGGGGGACCATGTACACCACACCATCTTTCAGCTGCCGGGCAAGTACGGCAAGGGGGTGCTGGTGACCCCCACCGTCCACGGCAACCTGCTCATCGGCCCCACCGCCACCGACATTCCCGACAAGGAGGACACCGCCACCACCGCCGACGAGCTGGCCGAGGTGCGCGCCAAGGCGGGCCGGGCCGTGAAGGACCTTCCCCTGCGCCAGACCATCACCAGCTTTGCGGGGCTGCGGGCCCACGAGGTCCGGCATGAATTTTTCATCGGCGAGGCGGCGCCGGGGTTCGTGGACTGCGCGGGCATCGAGTCGCCGGGGCTGTCTGCCAGCCCGGCCATCGGCCTGGAAGTGGCCGCCCTGGTGCGGGATATCCTGCACCTTGCGGAAAATCCCGATTTTGACCCCTGCCGCAAGGGGATCCTCGACCCCAAGACCCTCTCCTTCGAGGAGCGGGCCGCCCTGATCCGGGAACATCCCGCCTACGGGCGGATCGTCTGCCGGTGCGAGACGGTGACCGAGGGGGAGATTCTCGACGCCATCCACCGGGTGCCCGGTGCCCGCAGCCTGGACGGCGTCAAGCGGCGCACCCGTGCCGGGATGGGACGCTGTCAGGCCGGGTTCTGCAGCCCCCGGGTGCTGGAAATTCTGGCCCGGGAACTGGGACTGCCCGCCGAAGCCATCACCAAGTGCGGCGGCGATTCCCGGCTCATTCTGGGCACCAACAAGGACACACTGTAGGAGGGCGGCTGTATGAAATCCATGGATCTTGTGATTCTGGGCGGCGGACCGGCCGGTCTGGCCGCCGCCATCGCCGCCCGCCGGGCCGGGGTGGAAGACCTGGTCATTCTGGAGCGGGACAGGGAGCCGGGCGGCATCCTGAACCAGTGCATCCACAACGGCTTCGGGCTGCATACCTTTCAGGAAGAGCTCACCGGCCCCGAGTACGCCGCCCGCTTTGTGCAGCAGGCCGCGGACCTGGGCATTTCCTGCAAGCTGAACACCATGGTGCTGGACCTTTCGGCCGACCGGGTGGTCACCGCCGTCAACCCCGTGGACGGGCTGTTCCAGCTCAAAGCCAAAGCCGTGGTGCTGGCCATGGGCTGCCGGGAACGGCCCCGGGGGGCTCTCAACATTCCGGGCACCCGCCCCGCCGGCATCTACACCGCCGGCACCGCCCAGCGGCTGGTGAATATGGAGGGCCGTCTGCCCGGGCGGCGGGTGGTCATCCTGGGTTCCGGCGATATCGGCCTCATCATGGCCCGCCGGATGACGCTGGAGGGGGCGAAGGTGCTCTGCGTGGCGGAGCTGATGCCCTACTCCGGCGGGCTCAAGCGCAACATCGTGCAGTGCCTGGACGATTTCGGCATTCCGCTGAAACTCAGCCACACGGTGGTGGACATTCAGGGCCGGGAGCGGGTCACCGGCGTGACCATTGCCCGGGTGGAAAACGGCCGCCCGGTGCCCGGCACCGAGGAGCATTTTGACTGCGACACGCTGCTGCTCTCCTGCGGGCTGCTGCCCGAAAACGAGCTGAGCCGCGGCGCCGGCATCGCCCTGAGCCCCGTGACGGGCGGCGCTGTGGTGGACGAATGCCTGCAGACCAGTCTGCCCGGCGTCTTTGCGGCGGGCAATGTGCTCCATGTCCACGACCTGGTGGACTATGTCTCGGAGGAGGCAGCCGCCGCCGGACGCCATGCCGCGGCGTACATTCTGGGCCAACCCGCCTCTGTGGCGGACGAAACCCTGCCGGTGACCGCCGCCCGCGGCGTGCGCTACACCGTGCCCGCCACCGTCCACCCTGCCCGGCTGGAGGGCAGCCTGACGCTGCGGCTGCGGGTGGACGGCGTCTACCGGAACAAGGTACTGGCGGTGTATGCCGGGCAGGACTCCATCTGGCGGCGCAAACGGCCGGTGCTGGCCCCCGGCGAGATGGAGACCATCGTGATCAAAGGCCCGGCCCTGGACAAACTGTCCGGCTGCGGCGGGCTGACCGTGACGCTGGAGGAGGGATGAGCCCATGGAAAAACGTGAACTGACCTGCATCGGCTGTCCGCTGGGCTGCGCCCTGACGGTGACGCTGGAGCATGGCGCGGTGGTCTCGGTGGCCGGCAACACCTGTCCCCGGGGCGACGCCTACGCCCGCAAGGAGGTCACCGCCCCCAGCCGCATCGTGACCACCACGGTGCCGGTGACGGGCGGTGAGCTGCCTGCCGTCAGCGTCAAGACCGCCGGGGAGATCCCCAAGGACAAAATCTTTGCCTGCATCCGGGCACTGAAGGCGGTGACGGTCCCCGCCCCGGTGACCCTGGGTCAGGTGATCCTGCCCGATGCCGCCGGCACCGGTGTGGACGTGGTGGCCACCAAGGCGGTTCGCTGCGCCCCGGGGCGATATTGATCGTTTTGCACAATTATGGTATAATATAAGTATATCTTGTTCCGGAGAAGGAGCGGACACCACATGCAGGGTAAGCAGGAGACAGGACCGGTCTGCCAGATCATGGGCGTCAACATCGCCGTGACCGACATGGACAGCACCGTTCGCCGGATCGAGGAAAACCTGGAAAACTGGCGCGGGTCGTATATCTGCGTATCCAATGTGCACACCACGGTGACCGCCTGGGAGGATGCCTCCTACCGGGCGGTCCAGAACGGCGCCGTCCTGGCATTGCCCGACGGCGGACCGCTTTCCTGGTACAGCCGCCGCAAAGGCTTTGCCGATGCCGCCCGTGTGACGGGGCCCGACCTGATGAAGCGGATGCTGGCGGAAAAACGGGATGTTCCCTACCGCCACTACTTTTACGGCTCCACCCCCGAGACACTGGCCCAGCTGCGGCAGGTGCTGGAGAAGCGCTACCCCGGCGCCGTCATTGCCGGGATGGAGTCCCCGCCCTTCCGGCCGCTCACCGAGGAGGAGGACGCGGCCGCCGTGGTGCGCATCAATGCCGCCCGGCCGGATTTCGTCTGGGTGGGGCTGGGCGCCCCCAAGCAGGAGCGCTGGATGGCCGCCCACCGCGGCAAAGTGCAGGCCCTGATGGTGGGGGTGGGTGCCGCCTTCGACTATGAGGCCGGCAACATCCGCCGGGCCCCCGCCTGGATGCAGCGCTGCAGTCTGGAATGGCTCTACCGGCTGCTGCAGGACCCCCGCCGCCTCTTCAAGCGCTACTTTGTGACCAACACCAAATTCATGTGGTGGGCGCTGCGCCACTGACCACATTTCCTGACAAACAAAACCGGACGTTCCCCAGGGAACGTCCGGTTTGTTCGTTTGCTAAAATCTCAGCCCAGGGTGACCGACCAGGTGAAGGTCTTCTCGGCGCCGGGGGTCAGCACCTCGTGCCTGCCCGCCTCATTCACCGAGTTGGCCCAGCCGTTCCAGGGCTCCATGCAGACAAAGCGCTCGGCATCCTGCTGCCAGAGCACGCCCTTGCCGAAGTTGGCCTCGTCGAAGGACACCGTGACCTTGTGGCCGTTGCCCGCGTCGGTGAACACCATGGGGCTCTTCACGCCGGTGAGCAGCCGGATGGAGTCGGCGCTGCCCGGCTTGCGGGTCAGCGTGATGGTTTCCGGCGCGGCGGGCTGCTCGCCCTTGGCATCCTCCGAGCAGGTGGCGGCGTGGATGTCAAAGTGGACATTTTCCAGCGCGCTGGCCGCAAAGTAGGGATGGAAGCCCACGCTAAAGGGCAGGTCCTTGTCGCCGGTGTTGGTCACCGTCAGCGCCAGGGTGGCAGTGCTGCCGGCCAGGGTGTACCGCATGGTCAGCAGGAAGTCGAAGGGATAGACGAACTTGGTCAGGCCGTTGGGGGCCAGCGTCAGCACGATGGCCTCGTCGGTGGCGGACTGCACCTGCCAGGGCAGCAGGTCGGCAAAGCCGTGGATCTCCATGGGATAGGCCGCCCCGTCAAAGATGTGCACGCCGTTGTCCGGCTTGCTGCAGCTGGGGAACAGGATGGGAATGCCGCACCGCGGCCGGTCGGTGGACTCGAAGTTCTTGTCCCGCAGCCAGAGATACTCCTCCCCGTCCTTGGTGAAGGAGGTGGCCATACCGCCCTTTTCGGGGGTGACGGTCAGGGAGCAGGCCCCGTCGGTCAGCGTCAGCGTGGCGTACCGCACGCCGTATTTTTCGTAGGTTCCTTTTTGCATGGTAGACTTACAAGCACCTCGCTGTTTTGATGGGGGCGGCTTCGCTGGGCGCCCCGGCTGATTTCAGTATACCACACCCCGCCGGGCCCTGCTCAGGGGCATGCGGCCCCCTTTTGCGGATTGCGCAACTTGTACAAGGCAGAAGCCGCCTTTTTGGGGGATTTTTCGGGCATCCAGCAATTTTTACAACTTGTTGCAGGAGCCGGGGTTTTGTATAATAGAACCAGAGTACGCGGGTTTTGTTCCCGGTGGACAGACCCGCCGTCCCGGTTCATCCACCCCATCGTATCAGTGTAAGGAGCGCCTGTACATGAAAGCATTTATGGACAAAGACTTTTTGCTGGACACCCCCACCGCCCGGCATCTGTACCACGATTATTCCGCCGATCTGCCCATCATCGACTACCACTGCCACATTCCTCCCCAGGAGATCTATGAGGATCGCCGTTTCGAGAACATCGCCCAGGTCTGGCTGGGCGGTCATCAGGTCCTGGCCGACGGCTCGGACTCCTACTTCGGCGACCACTACAAGTGGCGTGTGATGCGCTCCAACGGCGTGCCCGAGGAGTACATCACCGGCGACAAACCCGACCGTGAGCGCTTCCAGAAATTTGCCGAGGCGCTGGAGATGGCCATCGGCAACCCGATGTACACCTGGTGCCACCTGGAGCTGAAGAAGTACTTCGGCTACGAGGGCGTGCTCAACGGCGAAACCGCCGAGGAAGTGTGGAACCTCTGCAACGACAAGCTGCAGCACGATCCCAAGATGACGGTCCGCGGCCTCATCGAGCAGAGCAACGTGGCCATGGTGGGCACCACCGATGACCCCATCGACTCGCTGGAATGGCACAAGAAGATCAAGGAAGATCCCTCCATCCAGGTGGTGGTGGCGCCTTCCTTCCGTCCCGACAAGGCCACCAACATCCTCAAGCCCGGTTTTGCCGCCTACATCCGCCAGCTGGAAAAGGTGGTGGGTCGCGAGTTCAAGTGCGTGGGCTGCGTGATCAGCGCCCTGGAAGAGCGGCTGAAGTTCTTCGTGGAGATGGGCTGCCGCGCCGCTGACCAGGGTCTGGACTACGTGCCCTGCGCCGACACCGACGCCGACAAGGCCACCGCGGCCTTCCAGAAGGCGATGGCCGGTGAGCCGCTGACCAAGGAGGAGGGCGACGCCTACACCGCCTACGTGCTGCTGGCCATGGGCCGCCTGTACAAGAAGTACGGCGTGGTCATGCAGATCCACTACAGCTGCCTGCGCAACCCCAACGCCAAGATGTTCCAGAAGCTGGGCCCCGACAGCGGCTTCGACATGATCGCCGTGACGGATGGCAGCGTGGCGCTGAGCCGGCTGCTCTCCAAGCTGACCGAGACCGACGAATGCCCCCGCATCATCCTGTACAGCCTGAACCCCTCCGATATGGACATGCTGGGCACCCTCATCGGTTCCTTCCAGGGCGATGAGGTTCCCGGCAAGATCCAGCTGGGCTCCGCCTGGTGGTTCTGCGATACCAACGACGGCATGTACCAGCAGATGCGCACCCTGGCCCGTCTGGGCCTGCTGGGCAACTTCATCGGCATGCTCACCGACAGCCGCAGCTTCCTGAGCTACACCCGCCACGAGCTGTTCCGCCGCCTGATGTGCAACCTGGTGGGCGAATGGGTGGAAAACGGCCAGTACCCCAACGACGACAAGGCCCTGAAGAAGATCGTCCAGGGTATCAGCTACTACAACGCCAAGCGCTATTTCAACCTGTAACCGGTTTGCGGCGGCTGCCGCAGGCTGCATACAACAGAAAAGACCGCCCCGAAGGGCGGTCTTTTCCTTTATATATGGTTACATGGTGTGGGTGGAGAAGATGGGGTCATCCTCCCACAGCACCACATGGCCCGCCGCGCGGGTCCTGTTCAGGTCGATGATCCGCTGGTTGCTGGACCCACGGAACCGCAGGCTGATATCGTACTTGTCCTGCACGAAGTCCCCGTCCACCAGCACGTCCAGGTACTGCAGGAATTCGTCGGTGACCTCGCACCGGCCGGGACCGGGCTGCAGAATCTCCTGCTCGTAATGGTTGCCGGTGTAGCACCAGATCGTCTTGTGGGGGAACAGCACCTTCACGTTCTTCACAAAGGGCAGCAGTTCCCGCTGGTTCTCCGGCTCAAAGGGCTCGCCCCCCAGCAGGGACAGCCCGTCGATGTACTCCGGCTCCAGGCTTTCCAGGATCTTGTTGCGCACCTCCTTGGTGAAGGGCTCCCCGTACTGGAAATCCCACGCCACCGCGTTGAAGCAGTTGGGGCAGTGCCGCCGGCAGCCCGATACGAACAGGCTGGTGCGCACTCCCACACCGTTGGCGATGTCGCAGTATTTGATGGTTGCATAGTTCATGCTGGCATACTCCTTTTATCCTTCACAGCACCCCTATATCTTGTGGTGTCTGATCATCTCTACCCAATGGGCACACACAGTATACCAGTTTTGCCCCGCCCCCGCAAGCCCTGCCCCCTTTCGGATGCCCTGTTTTTTATCGCTGTATCGTCTTTTTGTATACATCCGCTCAAATTTACCAAAAAAAGCGGCCTATTTTTGTCACATCGTTTTTTGAACGATGACACGATGAAAACGGTATATTTTGTTTTTCTTTTGCTCAAAACCACAATATATTGTGGTTTTCGCTCTTGACTTTTCCGGCCTGTAGCTGTAAGATAATCTTGCTCGCAACGGAGCTTATACGTTGCGGCATACATGTTATTTATAATACATACCGTTATATACACCATCCAGTTGAGGGGAGCCAGCATGAAGATTATCAAGCGCAACGGCAGCGAAGCCGTTTTCGACATCACCAAAATTATTGCGGCAGTCACCAAGGCCAACAACGTGGTGCCCGAGAGCCAGCGCCTGACCAATCACCAGATCATCGAACTGGCCGACAAGGTCCAGGCCACCTGCCTGAACCGCGGCCACGCCATGAACGTGGAAGAGATCCAGGATATCGTCGAGGACGCCATCATGGCTACCGGTGCCTACGAGGTGGCCCGCAAGTACATCACCTACCGCTATGTGCAGAGCCTCAAGCGCACCCACAACACCACCGACGACCGCATTCTGTCGCTGATCGAGTGCAACAACGAGGAAGTCAAGCAGGAGAACTCCAACAAGAACCCCACCGTCAACAGCGTCCAGCGTGACTACATGGCCGGTGAGGTCAGCAAGGACCTGACCATGCGTATGCTGCTGCCTCCCGAGGTGGTGAAGGCCCACGAGGAAGGCATCATCCACTTCCACGATGCCGACTACTACGCCCAGCACATGCACAACTGCGACCTGGTCAACCTGGACGACATGCTGCAGAACGGCACCGTCATCAGCGGTACCCTCATCGAGAAGCCCCATTCCTTCTCCACCGCCTGCAACATCGCCACCCAGATCATCGCCCAGGTGGCTTCCAGCCAGTACGGCGGCCAGAGCATCAGCCTGACCCACCTGGCGCCCTTCGTGGATGTGAGCCGCAAGAAGATCCGCCGCGATGTGGAAGCCGAGATGAAGGAACTGGGCATCAACCCCGGCGAGGAGAAGATCTCCGAGATCGTGGAGGCCCGCCTGCGCGAGGAGATCAAGCGCGGCGTGCAGACCATCCAGTACCAGGTGGTCACCCTGATGACCACCAACGGCCAGGCCCCCTTCATCACGGTGTTCATGTACCTGGGTGAGGCCGGCGACAACCAGCGCCTCAAGTCCGACCTGGCCATCATCATCGAGGAGATGCTGCGCCAGCGCTACCAGGGCGTCAAGAACGAGGCCGGCGTCTGGATCACCCCCGCCTTCCCCAAGCTGATCTATGTGCTGGAGGAGGACAACATCCGGGAGGGTACCCCCTACTTCTACCTGACCAAGCTCGCTGCCAAGTGCACCGCCAAGCGGATGGTACCTGACTACATCAGCGAGAAGAAGATGAAGGAATACAAGCTGTCCAAGGGCGAGACCGAGGGTCACGGCGACGTGTACACCTGCATGGGCTGCCGCAGCTTCCTGACCCCCGACCGCTCCGGCAACGGCTGGGACAACATCGCCAACGCCAAGAACTACGACGGCAAGCCCAAGTACTACGGCCGTTTCAACCAGGGCGTGGTCACCATCAACCTGGTGGATGTGGCGCTGTCCAGCGGCGGCGACTTCGACAAGTTCTGGAAGATCTTCGACGAGCGCCTGGAGCTCTGCCACAAGGCCCTGATGTGCCGTCACAACCGCCTGAAGGGCACCCTGAGCGACGCCGCTCCCATCCTGTGGCAGTACGGCGCCCTGGCCCGCCTGAAGAAGGGCGAGCCCATCGACAAGCTGCTCTACGGCGGCTACTCCACCATCAGCCTGGGCTACGCGGGCCTGTATGAGTGCTGCAAGTATATGACCGGCAAGAGCCACACCGATCCCGCTGCCAAGCCCTTCGCCCTGCGCGTCATGCAGCACATGAACGACGCCTGCCAGACCTGGAAGCAGCAGCACAACATCGACTTCAGCCTCTACGGCACCCCGCTGGAGTCCACCACCTACAAGTTCGCCAAGTGCCTGCAGAAGCGGTTCGGCATCATCCCCGGCATCACCGACCGCAACTACATCACCAACTCCTATCACGTCCATGTCACCGAGCAGATCGACGCCTTCACCAAGCTGAAGTTCGAGAGCGAGTTCCAGAAGCTCAGCCCGGGCGGCGCCATCAGCTACGTGGAAGTGCCCAACATGCAGGATAACCTGGAAGCCGTCATCAAGGTCATGCAGTTCATCTACGAAAACATCATGTATGCTGAACTGAACACCAAGAGCGACTACTGCCAGGTCTGCGGTTACGACGGCGAGATCAGCATCGTCGAGGAAGACGGCAAGCTGATCTGGGAGTGCCCCAAGTGCCACAACCGTGACCAGAACAAGCTCAATGTGGCCCGCCGTACCTGCGGCTACATCGGCACCCAGTTCTGGAACCAGGGCCGCACCGCCGAGATCAAGGACCGCGTGCTCCATCTGTAAGTAAAATTTACCAAAAGCGGAACCAAATAACCGAAAAATTTTTTCTGGCAAATTTTCAAAAAAATGAACTTTATGAGCAAGTAAACTGAAAAATCAACTTCGCCTTAAAGTTCAAGATAATGGATATAATATGTCTTCGACAAATCGGCCGCCCCTCATTGTTGGGGGTGGCCGATTTGTATTTTTGTCGCTGTTTCCCTTCTTGCGTTCCAATTCAATCGCGATAAATAGAAGGAACCCCAGAAGGACTTGTCATCACGGTCTCTCACATAAATGGGAACTTTATTATTTTTATGATAAAGCATCTCTACTTTTTTATTCTTTTCACGGTATAGTCAGCCAATCCAACACTTACAATAAACGCAATTATCCAGCAAACCACTGCTAAAAGGTCGGTGAATACACTTAATGTATTTCTAAAAATCAAATCAATTAGAAAACAGAAAATCAGAAAATATACAACTGTGAAAAAAGTCACAAGTATTTTGTCTTTCATAAAATTTCATCTCCTTTTCTCTGTCTCAATCATCCTACAAACTGGAATTCTCTTTTGATTATTTCTTCTCCTTTTTCAAAAAGTAAACAGTGATTACTCCAATCAGTAATGGAAAAATAACTCTCCCATAATTAACACCACCAAATCCCCTTGCACCAATACCTTCTACCAAATAACTAATACCAGTTAACAGCCCAATGATAGCTAAAATTAAAATCACTATACACACTTTCTTTTTCACAATGAGCACCTCCTTTTTTCTAGCTTAATCACCCGACAAACTGGAATTTTCCTATCCTATAAAAACATTGTAAATTACTACAACATAGACAAATACAGCGATTAAAAAGGTCGTAATAAAACCACTTTTATCTCGATTATTTTTATATTCTACACTTCTTAATAGTAAAAGAGTGGCAAGTGATACAAGCATAATCGGGTTTGCTATGTCAAAAGGAAGAATTTTCACTAATCCTAATACAGCAAAAAGCATTGTTATTATAGATAAAATGATTTTTGCGATTTTCATACAATCACACTCCTTTGCAAAATTCCGATTTTTCTTTATGCAACGCTAGGAATTACCGCCCAACCTGGCAAACCTCCGCGCTTCATCGCCTTCGGAGCTATCAGCGCAGATTTTAAGGCGTTTCCTCTCAAATGCGAATTGCAGCTCGTAATCATAAACTAACAAGTTTTGAATGTCTGTTATTTCTTCTGCACCACTTACTTTAACTTCAACCACTTTATACTGTCCCCTTTCAAATCAAACGGCCTGTTTTTTCGCATATCTACACTTGTTAAGACCATCATACTTGATATGCTTTTATAAATCAAGAAGTCCTTGACAATGGTTGTTGACCAAAATCACACAAAAATATGATGAAGTTTGTCCAACATATTTTTGTAAACCTTAACCGTCTGAATTACCGCTCAACCTGGCAAACCTCCGCGCTTCATCGCCTTCGGAGCTATCAGCACTGATTTTAAGACGCTTCCTCTCAAATGCGGATTACAGCTCGTAATCATAAACTAACAAGGTTTGAATGTCTGTTATTTCTTCTCCGGGGAAAATCGCGCTTTTGCATTTCGTTCGTTATAGAAGATGTTTCCCATTACTGCGTTTCATAGGAGTAATATCTGTTAAAGAAAGACTCATTAAAGTAAAGCGCAAACACAATCCCTGTACGTTCTGCAACAGCAGGCGAATTCATAGTCCACGCATCCTTCTGTAAATGAGTTGCCGCAGCTGAATGTATAAAAAATGAACATTATAAATGGCTTACATGAACCTATTGCGGTGCTAAAAATGAACAAATAAGCTCTTTATTATATTGTTCAATGTCTGCCTATTGTTCAAAACAGAAATCCATGAACATTTCGATAAGAACTGATTGTAATGCGGCTTTTCTTGAAGTCACCTAATTGTTCATGATTTTTAAGTTATGCTGTCTGAAGCCTTTCGGGCAGCCGCTTTTGCTGTATGGGCTTTTCAAATCCCCAGTTTTATGGTAGAATATAAGGGCAGCGGCCGTGGCCCTCCCGCAGCTTTGGACAGTTGTGCGGTGCTTCGTCTTTTTTTACAATTTTCAAAAAATATTTAGCTAAAGTTTTACTTGACATCGTCTACCTTTTTGTCTTATCCTGTATCATAGCGTCCATAGTGGGAAAGGATGAGAAAAATGAACGTTGCCAAGAAGATTTATTGCCGTATTTTTCAGCTGGGCATGCGCATTGCGCTGCCTTTTCTGCCCTATCGTGAGCCCAAACTGATCGAAGGTGTCAGCGGCGTGCCCGCCGTGCTGCGGGAGCACCACATCGACTGCGTCATGCTGGTCACCGACGCCGGCGTCCACGGTCTGGGCCTGACCGCCCATCTGGAGGAGGAGCTGAAGGCTGCTCACATCCGCTGCATCGTCTACGACAAGACGGTGGCGAACCCCACCGTGGCCAACGTGGAGGAGGCCCGCGAACTCTACCTGGAAAACGGCTGCCAGGGGCTCATCGCCTTCGGCGGCGGTTCCTCCATGGACTGCGCCAAGGCCGTGGGCGCCCGCATTGTGCGGCCTAAAAAGCCGCTGGACAAGATGGAGGGCCTGCTCCACGTGATGCACCGCCTGCCGCTGCTCATTGCCGTGCCCACCACCGCCGGCACCGGCAGCGAAACCACCCTGGCGGCTGTCATCACCGACGAGAAAATCCACCACAAATATCCCATCAACGACTTCTCGCTGATCCCGCACTACGCCGTGCTGGACCCCGACGTGACGCTGAACCTGCCCCGGCAGCTCACCGCCACCACCGGCATGGATGCGCTGACCCACGCGGTGGAGGCCTACATCGGCCGCTCCACCACCAGGGGCACCCGCGCCGCCGCCATCGAGGCCGTACAGCTGATCTTCGCCAACCTGCCCGAGGCCTACTTCAACGGCCACAACCGGGAAGCCCGGGCCAACATGCTGCGGGCCGCCTATCTGGCGGGCACCGCCTTCACCAAGAGCTACGTGGGCTATGTCCACGCCGTGGCCCACAGTCTGGGCGGCCGGTACGGCATCGCCCACGGCCTGGCCAACAGCGTGCTGCTGCCCGTGGTGCTGAAGGCCTACGGAAGCGCCGCCTGGAAGAAGCTGGCCCAGCTGGCCCGTGCCACCGGCGTGAGCAGCGATGCCAGCGACGAGGTGGCCGCCAAGGCGTTCATCGACTGCATCGACGCCATGAACGCGGCCATGGATATTCCCGAGACGCTCCCCGGTATCCTCACCGAGGACATCCCCCAGCTGGCGCGCTACGCCGACCACGAGGCCAACCCGCTCTATCCGGTGCCGGTGCTGTGGGGCCCCGATCAGCTGGAAAAAATGTACAAACAAGTTCAGGAGGTTTCCACCCATGACGGAAATGGAAATTCAAACCATTCTCAAGCGGCAGCGTGAGTATTTCGCCGCCGGCCATACCCTGCCCGCCGAGGCCCGCATCGCGGCCCTGCAGAAGCTCAAGGCTTCGCTGCAGCGCCATGAGGAGGACCTGGCCCGCGCCCTGAAGACTGACCTGGGCAAGTCCGCCACCGAAAGCTATATGTGCGAGACCGGCCTGACCCTCTCGGAGGCCACCTGGATGATCCGCCATGTGCGCCGCCTGATGCGGGAGCGCCGGGTGCCCACGCCGCTGTCCCAGTTCGCGGCGCGGAGCTTCCGCTCCCCCACCCCCTACGGCAACGTGCTCATCATGAGCCCCTGGAACTATCCGGTGCTGCTGACGCTGGACCCGCTGATCGACGCCATCGCCGCCGGCAACACCGCCATCGTCAAGCCCAGCGCCTACGCCCCGGCCACCGCCGCGGTGCTCCAGCAGATCGTGGCGGAATGCTTCCCGCCGGAACATGTGGCCGTTGTCACCGGCGGCCGCGCCGAGAATCAGGCGCTGCTGCACCAGAAATTCGACATGATCTTCTTCACCGGCAGCAAGGCGGTGGGCAAGGAAGTGCTGCGCTGCGCCGCCGAGTACCTGACCCCCGCCGTGCTGGAGCTGGGCGGCAAGAGCCCCTGCATCGTGGAGAAGTCCGCCAAGATCGGACTGGCGGCCAAGCGGATCGTCTTCGGCAAGTACCTGAACTGCGGCCAGACCTGCGTGGCTCCCGACTATATCCTCTGTGACGCCTCCATCCGGGACGAGCTGATCGCCGCCATTCAGAAGGAGATCACCGCCCAGTTCGGCGCCGACCCCATGGCCAACGAGAATTACGGCAAGATCATCAACGAGAAGCACTACCGCCGCCTGATGGGCCTCATCGACCCCGCCAAGGTGGTCTGCGGCGGCACCGGCGATGAGTCCAGCCTGCGCATCGCCCCCACCGTCATGAAGGATGTAACCCGGGAGGATGCCGTCATGGGCGAGGAGATCTTCGGACCCATTCTGCCGGTGCTCACCTACACCGATCTGGACGCCGCCCTGGCCGACATCGAGGCCCAGCCCCATCCGCTGGCCCTCTACCTCTTCAGCGAGGACAAGGCCGTGCAGCGCAAGGTGCTGGACCGCTGCCACTTCGGCGGCGGCTGCCTGAATGACACCATCATCCATCTGGCCACCAGCGCCATGCCCTTCGGCGGCGTGGGCGAGAGCGGCATGGGCGGCTATCACGGCAAGGCCGGTTTCGAGGCCTTCAGCCATCTGCGCAGCATCGTGGACAAGAAAACCTGGCTGGACATGCCGGTGCGCTACCAGCCCTACACCAAACAGAAGGACAAGATGCTGCGGTTCTTCCTGCAGTGATTTTGCTCTGAAACCACAAAACCATCCCCTTCGGGTGCCCCTCACCCGAAGGGGATTTTTGCCGTTTTTTCCTGGATTCCACCGACTTTTGCCGCATTGACATTGCGTGTTAGTCGTGCTAAACTTTTTCTGTATTGATAAGGTGTTTTCGGCCTGTCCCCCAGGCCAGGAGGTTTGGAAAAGTACTATGACATTGGCGGAACTGAAAATCGGGCAGGATGCGCTGATCGAGGCCATCGGCGGCACAGGAGAACTGCGCCACCACCTGCTGGATATGGGGCTTACCCCCGGTACCGAAGTCACGCTGCGCAAGGTAGCTCCCATGGGCGACCCCATCGAGGTGGAGCTGCGCGGCTATGAATTGACCCTGCGGCTGGAGGATGCCGCGAAAATCACGGTGGAGAACGTCCACAGCACCGACCGCGCCGCCCCCAGCGAGAAGCGGCATGCCCCCATCCCCCACCCCGGCGTGGGCGAGCTGGGCAGCGCGGCCAGCTACCACAACCGCAAGGCGGGTGCGCCCATCCCCAAGGGCGCACCGCTCACCTTTGCCCTGGCCGGCAACCAGAACTGCGGCAAAACCACGCTGTTCAACCAGCTGACCGGCTCCAACCAGCATGTGGGCAACTTTCCCGGCGTGACGGTGGACCGCAAGGACGGCGTCATCCGGGGCCACAGCGAGGCCACCGTCACCGACCTGCCGGGCATCTATTCGCTCTCCCCCTACACCAACGAGGAGATCGTCACCCGGGACTTCATCCTGCAGCAGAAACCCGACGGCATCATCAACATTGTGGATGCCTCCAACATCGAGCGCAACCTCTACCTGACCATGCAGCTGATGGAGCTGCAGATCCCCATGGTGCTGGCCCTCAACATGATGGACGAGGTCCGCGCCAACGGTGGCACCATCCTGGTCAACCAGCTGGAGAATGATCTGGGCATCCCGGTGGTGCCCATCTCGGCCGCCAAGAACGAGGGCATCGACGAGCTGATCGAGCATGCCATCCATGTGGCCCGCCACCGGGAACTTCCGGGACGCATCGACTTCTGCACCGCCGGCGACGATGCCAACGACCCCAAGGGTGCCGTGCACCGCTGCATCCACGCCGTGGCCCACCTGATCGAGGACCACGCGGCGGCCGCCGGGCTGCCGGTGCGGTTTGCCTCCACCAAGCTGGTGGAGGGCGACGGGCCCATTCTGGAGGCTTTGCAGCTGGACCAGAACGAGAAGGAACTGCTGGACCACACCATCACCGAGCTGGAAAACGAGACCGGCCTGGACCGGGAAGCGGCTCTGGCCGACATGCGGTTCACCTTCATTGAGAAACTCTGCGCCGAGACGGTGGTCAAGCCCGGCGAGAGCCGCGAGCACAAGCGCAGCGTGGCCATCGACGAGGTGCTCACCGGCAAATACACCGCCCTGCCCTGTTTCCTGGGCATCATGGCGCTGGTGTTCTGGCTCACCTTCGGCGTCATCGGCGCGGTGCTGTCCGACTGGATGACGATGGGCATCGACGCCCTCACCGGCCTGGTGGACGGCGCCCTGACGGCCTACGGCATCAACCCGGTGGTGCATTCCCTGGTCATCGACGGCATCTTCGCCGGCGTGGGCAGCGTGCTCAGCTTCCTGCCCACCATCGTGACGCTCTTCTTCTTCCTGTCCATCCTGGAGGATACCGGCTACATGGCCCGTGTGGCCTTCGTCATGGACAAACTGCTGCGCCGCATCGGCCTTTCGGGCCGCAGCTTCGTGCCCATGCTCATCGGCTTCGGCTGCTCGGTGCCCGCCATCATGGCCACCCGCACCCTCTCCAGTGACCGCGACCGCCGCATGACCATCCTGCTGACCCCCTTCATGAGCTGCTCGGCCAAGCTGCCCATCTACGCCCTCTTCACCGCCGCCTTCTTTGCGCCGGTCTGGCGGGCCCCGGTGATGATCTTCCTCTACCTCTTCGGCCTGCTCTGCGGCGTGCTTTACGCCCTGATCCTCAAGCACACCGCCTTCCACGGCGAGCCGGTGCCCTTCGTCATGGAGCTTCCCAACTACCGGCTGCCCAGCGCCCGCAGCGTGGGCCAGCTGATCTGGGAGAAGGCCCGGGACTTCGTGCAGCGCGCCTTCACCATCATCTTTGTGGCTACCGTCATCATCTGGTTCCTCCAGACCTTTGATGTCCGCCTCAACGTGGCCCAGACCGCCGACAGCAGCCTGCTGGCCCTCATCGGTTCCTGGATCGCGCCGCTCTTTGCCCCCCTGGGCTTCGCCGACTGGCGTGTTTCCACCGCTCTCATCACCGGCTTCACCGCCAAGGAGAGCGTGGTTTCCACCCTCACCGTCCTGCTGGGCGGCAACACCGGCGCCCTGCCCGACCTGTTCGGCAGCACCTACATTGCGCTGGTCTTCCTGGTGTTTACCCTGCTCTACACCCCCTGCGTGGCCGCCATCGCCGCCGTCCGGCGGGAGATGGGCAGCGCCAAGGCCGCGGTGGGCGTGGTGGTCGCCCAGTGCGTCATCGCCTGGGTGGTGGCCTTCCTGGTCCACTGCGTGGGCCTGCTCTTCGGGCTGGTCTGATTTCTGCTACATAACAAAAATCCCGACGGGAAATTCCCGCCGGGATTTTTTGTTTTGGTTGTTACCGGTCTTCCTCGGTTTCCGCCACGATGTAGATGGGGCGGTGCTTGACCTCCAGGTAGGTCTTGGCCAGGTATTCGCCCACGATGCCGGTGCAGAACAGCTGCACGCCGCTGCACAGCAGGATGATGCAGACCATGCTGGGCCAGCCCGAGGTGGGGTCACCGAAGGCCAGTGCCCGGATGATGACAAAGAGGATGCCGATGAAAGCCAGGATGCAGAACAGCACGCCGGCCCCCGCCGCCACCAGCAGCGGCGTGGTGGAGAAGCCCACGATGCCCTCGATGGAGTACTTGAACAACCCCCAGAAGTTCCACTTGGTGGTGCCGGCTACCCGCTCGATGTTCTCGTAGTCGAACCACTTGGTCTTGAAGCCCACCCAGCTGAAGATGCCCTTGCTGAACCGGTTGTACTCCGCCATGCTGAGCACGGCGTTGACCATCTTGCGGCTCATGAGCCGGAAATCCCGGGCGCCGTCCACGATCTCGGTGTCGGACATCTTGTTGATGATCTGGTAGAATTTCCGGGCAAACCAGCTGCGCAGCGGCGGCTCCCCCTTGCGGGTGGTGCGGCGGGTGGCGGCGCAGTCATACTCCCCGGAGAGCAGCGTGTCCAGCATGGCGGGCAGCAGCGAAGGCGGGTCCTGCAGGTCGGCGTCCATGGTGGCTACATAGTCCCCCCTGGCCGCCTGCAGCCCGGCGTAGATGCCGGCCTCCTTGCCGAAGTTGCGGCTGAAGGAGACATACCGTACCCGGGGGTCCAGCGCATGGAGTTCCCGGGCCACCCGCAGGGTGCCGTCCCGGGAACCGTCGTCGATAAAGATAAACTCAAAATCCGCGCCGTGGCTCTTGCCCATCTCGCCCGCCACACGGCTGGCTTCCTTGTAAAAGAGCGGCATGGATTCCTCTTCGTTATAACACGGAACGATCAGACTGATCAGCATGGGTTGAACCTGCTTTCCTGCCCTGTAACGGCATTTTGTGATATGGTTTTATTATACCGTTTTTGGGGGATATTGTAAATAGACAGAAAAAGGGTGCCGCCCCCGCAGGGACGGCACCCGGATGCTTTTTCAATCAGCCTTTGACGGCGATGTTGACCAGCTTGCCCTTGACGTAGATCTCCTTGGCGATGGTCTTGCCGGCGATGGCTTCCGCCACGGCGGGCTCGGCCTTGGCCTGGGCGATGGCGTCGGCGCTCTCGATGGCGGCGGGCACCTGGATGCGGGCCTTCACCTTGCCGTTCACCTGGACGGCGATCTCGATGGTCTGCTCCACGCACTTGGCCTCATCGTAGCTGGGCCAGGGATGGTAGGCCAGCTGCTCGGTGTGACCCAGCTGCTGCCACAGCTCCTCGGTCATGTGGGGCGCGAAGGGGTTCAGCAGTTCCAGCAGCACCTCGTACTCGGCGCGGTTGGCGCCGCCGTGGTCGCTGAGGGAATTTACGTAGATCATCAGCTGGGCGATGGCGGTGTTGGCCTTGAGGGCGTCGATGTCCTCGCCCACCTTCTTGATGGTACGGTTGGCCACCGCTTCCAGCTCGGGACGGATGGCGTCACCCTCCAGCAGCTTCTCGCTCATGCCCCAGATCTTGTCCAGGAACCGCTTGCAGCCCTTGATGGAGGAGGTGTTCCAGGGAGCGGCCTTCTCGAAGTCGCCGATGAACATCTCGTAGAGGCGCAGCGTGTCGGCGCCGTACTCGTTCACCACGTCGTCGGGGTTGACCACGTTGCCCAGGCTCTTGGACATCTTGACGATGGGATGTTCGGCCATCTCGCCGTACTTCTCGATGAGGGCGTGACGGGCCGCCTTCTCACTGCCGTACTCGGCCACCAGGCGTTTGCGCTCGGCGTCGGTCTGGTTCTCGAAGGCATGGGGGTTGAGGCCCAGGATCATGCCGTGGCTGGTGCGCTTGTGGTAGGGTTCCTTGGTGGGCACCACGCCGATATCATAGAGGAACTTGTGCCAGAACCGGCTGTAGAGCAGGTGCAGCGTGGTGTGCTCCATGCCGCCGTTGTACCAGTCCACGGGGCTCCAGTATTCCAGGGCCTCCTTGCTGGCGATGGCGTCCTTGTTGTGGGGATCGCAGTACCGCAGGAAGTACCAGCTGGAACCGGCCCACTGGGGCATGGTATCGGTCTCCCGCTTGGCGGGACCGCCGCAGTGGGGGCAGGTGGTGTTCACCCACTCGGTGTGGCGGGCCAGTGGGCTCTCGCCGTCCTCGCCGGGCTCGAAGTCCTTGATCTCGGGCAGGCGCAGGGGCAGCTCACTCTCGGGCAGGGGCTGCCAGCCGCACTTCTCGCAGTAGACCATGGGGATGGGTTCGCCCCAGTACCGCTGACGGCTGAAGACCCAGTCGCGCAGCTTGAAGTTGACCTGCTTGTGGCCCTTGCCGTTCTCCTCCAGCCAGGCGTACATCTTGGTCTTGGCATCCTCCACGGACAGGCCGTCCAGGAAGCCGGAGTTCACCAGCGTACCGGTGGCCACATCGGTGAAGGCCTCCTGGTCCAGGTGGCTCTCGGTGGGGCCTTTGACCACCTCGATGATGGGCAGGTCAAATTTCTTGGCGAATTCCCAGTCGCGGGTATCGTGGGCAGGCACGGCCATGATGGCGCCGGTGCCGTAGGTGGCCAGCACGTAGTCCGAAATGAAGATGGGCACCTGCTTGCCGTTCACCGGGTTGATGGCTTCCACGCCCTCGATCTTGACGCCGGTCTTCTCCTTGTTGAGCTCGGTGCGCTCAAAGTCAGACTTGCGGGCGGCCTCCTCCTGGTAGGCGGCGACGGCCTCGGTGTTCTTGATGAGGCCGGCGTCCACCCACTTCTTGATGAAGGCGTGCTCGGGGCTGACCACCATGTAGGTGCAGCCGAACAGCGTGTCGGCGCGGGTGGTGTAGACCGTCAGCGTATCGCCGGCGGTGGTGTCGAAGTTGATCTCGGCGCCGTGGCTGCGGCCGATCCAGTTGCGCTGCTGGGTCTTGACCCGCTCGATGTAGTCCACATCGTCCAGGTCGTCGATGAGGCGGTCGGCGTAGGCCGTGATCTTGAGCATCCACTGGCTCTTGACGCGCTGCACCACCGGGCTGCCGCACCGCTCGCAGACGCCGTTGACCACTTCCTCGTTGGCCAGCACCACCTTGCAGCCGGTGCAGAAGTTGACGGTGGTCTCCTTCTTGTAGGCAAGGCCCTTCTTGTAGAGCTGCAGGAAGATCCACTGGGTCCACTTGTAGTATTCGGGATCGGTGGTGTTGATCTCGCGGTCCCAGTCAAAGGAGAGGCCCAGGGCCTGCAGCTGGCTCTTGAAGCGGGCCACGTTCTTGGCCGTGACGATTTCAGGGTTGATGTGGTTTTTCAGGGCATAGTTCTCGGTGGGCAGGCCGAAGGCGTCCCAGCCCATGGGATACAGGACGTTATAGCCGCACTGCCGCTTTTTGCGGGCCACGATGTCCAGCGCGGTGTAGCTGCGCGGATGACCCACGTGCAGGCCGGCCGCCGAAGGATACGGGAACTCCACCAGCGCGTAGAACTTGGGCTTGGAGTGGTCGATCTCGGCATGGAAGGTATGCTCGTCCTGCCAGACTTTCTGCCACTTGGCCTCAACGGTCTTGAAATCGTACTTCACAATAACTCTCTCCCCACTGTGGATGCCCCTTACTCGGCGGCATCCGTTTTTTCTTCCAGCCATTCGCTGGCAGGCACAGGCGTCGCATCGGCCCAGAGATGTTCCAGGTCGTAATAGTCATGCGCTTCCTGCGTAAAGACATGCACAATGACGCTGCCGTAATCCAGCAACACCCAGCGTTTGCCGTCGTGACCCTCGGTGCGCAGGACGTTGACGCCCTCGCGGCCCAGCTGGAACTCCGCCTCATCGGCCAGGGCCCCCACATGGGTGGTGGAAGTGCCGGTGGCGATGACGAAGTATTCGGTCACGGTGGTCAGATCCTCCACGGCCAGAATGTGGACGTTGAGGGCCTTTTTGGCGTCCAGCGCGCGGGCCAGACGGATGGCAAGTTCTCTGCTTTCCATAATCAGATAAAACTCCTCTTGTATATCAGGCGGCGGAGTCACTGGAGCTGTCCCCGGAACTGCTGTCCGACGAACTGCTGGTATCGGTGCTCTCGCTCTCGGTCACGTCGACGACCTGGTTGGAACCATCCAGGTTGTTGTCATGCTGGGCCGTGTCGGCATCACTCATCAGGCTGCCCATATACTGCACGTTGGGATCGGTGGCGGTGTAGCCGGACAGATCCACGACGTTGTCGCAGAGGTTCAGCTGGCTGGCGTCCACCGGGCCGGTATTCTCGCGGAAATACTGGTTGAGCAGGTCGGCGTCCTCCTGGCGGGCCGGATAGAGCAGCGACTCGCCCTGGTACTTCGGGCCATTGATGACCGGCATCTGGCAGATCATGATCTTGCTGCTGTCCACATTGAGCAGGCTGACCGCAAAGCTGATCAGCTGGGAGGCGCTGAGGTCGGTCTCCATATAGTTGAGCACCGCCGGGGTCAGCTTGGCCACGTCCCAGATATTGCCGATGCTCTTCAGCTTGCGGAAGAGCGCCGCGTAGAACTGACGCTGCATGTTCAGACGGCCGATGTCGCCGTCGGGGTAAACCTTACGGGCACGGAGCAGGAATTCCATGGAGGCGCCGTTCAGCGTCTGGTATCCGGCGCTGATCTTGCTGTCGCCCAGGCCCAAAGCCGCGTAGTCCACATCAAAGGGAACGTAGATCTCCACGCCGCCGAAGAGGTCCACCAGTTCGGTGAGCATTTCGAGGCGGATGGTCACATAACCGTCGATGGGCAGCTTGTACTGATCGGCCACCAGCTCGCAGAGGGCGGCCATATTGTTGTTGTTGTCGGATCCCTGGGTCTTGGCCACGCCGTTGATGCGGTAGTTGGCCGAGACGCTGGTATCGGTGGTGACCATGGTGTCGCGGGGGATCTGCAGCATCTTCAGTTCGCCCGTCTCGTTATTGAAATGGACGTAGAGGATCATATCGGTCATGCCGTCGTTGACGTTGGAGTCGTTGGCGGCGCCGGCCGACAGGTCGTCGGTGCTGGAACGGTCCACACCGGTGACCAGGATGTTCAGTTCCTTGCCCTGGAATTCCTTGGGGGTGTTGATCAGCTGGCTGATCTTGATGGCGCCGCCCGAGGGGGCAATGGCCGCCATGATCAGGGCGTAGGCACCGCCGAAGATGAGCAGGATGATGCACAGGGTGATGAGCAGGATCTTCCACCACAGGCCCTTCTTCTTTTTCTTCTTGCCCTTCTTGCCGCCGTCATCCCCTTTTTTGCCGCTCTTCTTGCCGCGGGGCGCATCGCCGTCCCGGGGCGGCTTGCGGCCGCCGCCGGCACTGCCGGATTCTCCGGCGCGGTAGGTGGATTTTTCGGCGCCGGCCTCGGGGGCGCGGCGGCGGGGCGTTTCCTCCTCCATCCGGATTCCGCCCGAAGCGGGAGCCTCCGCGGGGGCCGCGGGCGCCGGGCGGCTGCTGCGGCGCTGGTCGGTGTCCAGGCGGCGGGTCTGGGGGCGGGCCGCCTGGGTGCCGCCCTGGGAGGGCTGGCGCACCGTGCGGCGCTGGGCCGGGAAGCTGGCGGTGTTGCCGTACTTGCGCTCCGCCGCGGCGCGGTAGGCCATGGCCTGGCGCTGGGCACGGGTCAGTTCACGGGGTGCTTCCGGCTCCTGCACCGGCGGCGGGGTCTGGGCCTCGGCCGGTGGCGGAGTCTGGACCGGTTCCTCCTGAACCGGATGCTGGTTGATATGGCGCCCCTGCGCGGTGCGCACAGGCTGCTGCACCACCCGGCGGCGTGCATTCTGACTGGCCAGCTGCTGGGCGCGGCGGCGTGCGGCTTCGTACTGATCCTGGTCCGGCATGCCGGAACCGGACGGCCGGGACGAGCCAGCCGAATACGGGCTGCCCGATGCCCCGCCGGTGTGGAGCTTACGCGGTTCGCTCATGGACGTTTCCTCCCTGTTGAACGCATTTCACAGTCTGGGGCGCAGGGGGTCAGCATCCCAGCTGCGCCTTTTGGTACTCGTATGCGGCCACGCTTTCGGGATCCAGCGCGCCGCCCTTTTCTTTTACAAAATCAATGCTCTGCTTCAGCGCCACCAAAAGCGCTTTGTCCAGATCCTCCATCTCCAGGCGGCGCAGTTCCTCCACGCCCGGCCAGTCACGCTCGTCGCTGGTCATATCGGCCAGGTAGAGGATCTTGTCCAGCAGGCTCATGCCCGGCTTGCCGGTGGTGTGGCAGCGGATGGCCGACAGGATTTCCGGGTCGGTCACCCCCCACATCTTTTCGGCCAGAATGGCGGCGGCAATGCCGTGCCAGATGGCCGCAGGACGTGCCGGGGCATTTTCTGCTATTATAGCATTATCGGCAAAAATCTGCAACAGGGCTTCCCGGGGCAGCTCCTTGGCACTGTCGTGCAAAAGGGCCGCCAGAGCAGCTTTTTCGGGGTTTTCGCCCCACCGCTCGGCCAGCTGTACTGCCATTTTTTTTACATTTTTGGTGTGGGTCCAGCGCTTGTGGCTCAGGCGCGGTTTGACCAGTTCCTTCGCTTCTTCACAGGTCATGATACCAGTTCCTCCTTGGCGCGGGGGTGTTGCCTGCCGGTAGAGCCCCCTGGTTTCGATCACCTGCAGCACCGACGGCGGCAGATACTGTCCCCACCGGGCGCGGGGGATCTTCCCCGTGCGCAGATCGCTGGAGGCACAGGGATAACTCTCGGCCCGGGCAAACAGCACCCGGCCGCCGTAGCCTTCCAGCACCCGGGCTGCCTCGGCCAGTGCGGCATCGTCCCCGGGGCGGCGGCTTTCCACCACCAGGGTGGCCATCTGCAGGATATCCTGCCAGCGGCACCACAGCTGGAAGGTCAGCAGCATATCGCTGCCCACGCTTAAGTACAGCGCGGCGTCAGGGAACCGCGCGCGCAGCATCTCCATCGTGTGCACCGTAAAACTGCGGCCGCCCTGGCGCAGTTCCCAGTCGCTGACCTCCACCAGGGGAGACAGCGCCTTGAAACAGTCGCACATGGCCAGGCGCACCTCGCCCGGCGTAGCACTGGCCGCTTTATGGGGCGGAATGCCCGCCGGCATGACGATGACCCGGTCGGGCTGCACCAGCTCCAGCGCGGCCCGCAGGTTGTTGATGTGGCCGTTGTGAGGCGGGTCAAAGGTGCCGCCGTACAAAAGTACCTTTTTCATTTTGCCAGAATGGCGGTGTAGGCGCTCTCCTTGGGTTTCTGCTTGAAAAGCACGAACTTGCGGCCGATGACCTGCACACAGTCGGCGGACAGGGCCTCGGCCAGGATGTTCGCGGCCTCCTTGGCGGAATACTCGCTGTTTTCCAGCACCTTCACCTTGATGAGCTCCCGGGCGGCCAGACAGTCGGCCACGCCCTGGATCAGGGTCTCGTCGATCTCCCCCTTGCCGATCTGGAAGACCGGGTCCAGGGTGTTGGCGGCGCCGCGCAGGGCGGCACGCTGTTTGCTGTTGAGCATATCGTCTCTCCTTATGATGTTGGGTTACGCCTGGCCCAGGAAGGCCGGCAGC
The DNA here is from genome assembly GCF_963931595.1 of uncultured Subdoligranulum sp. Lineage (GTDB taxonomy): Bacteria > Bacillota > Clostridia > Oscillospirales > Ruminococcaceae > Gemmiger. Next base: position 384,561 of record NZ_OZ007030.1, on the reverse strand, counting down.
TGAGCGTCCAGCTTCTCCATGGCGCGGCCCCGGTGGCTGATGGCGTCCTTTTCCCCGTCGGCCAGCTCGGCGTAGCTGCGGCGGGCGGTGTTTTCGGCGGTGGTACCGTCCGGCAGGCCCACCCGGTCGGGAATGAACAGCGGGTCGTAGCCGAAGCCGTTGGAACCGGTCCCGGTGAAGGCCACGCTGCCGGGGCATTCGCCCTCCACCAGCAGTTCCCGGCCGTCGGGCAGCAGGAAGCAGACCGCCGACACAAACCGGGCGGTGCGCTTTTCTTCGGGGACGCCCGCCATCTCCCGCAGGAGTTTGGCGTTGTTGGCGGCATCGTCGCCATGGTGCCCGCAATACCGGGCGCTGTAGACGCCGGGGGCGCCGTTCAGGGCATCCACGCAGAGGCCGGAATCATCGGCCACGGTGGGCAGGCCGCTGGCCTTGCAGAAGGCTTCGGCCTTGATGCGGGCATTCTCCGCAAAGGTGGTGCCGGTCTCCTCGGGGTCCAGGGTAATGCCCAGTTCCCGCAGGCTCTTCACCTCATGGCCCATCCGCTCCAGGATGCGGCGCAGTTCCTTCAGTTTGCCGGCATTGTTGCTGGCAGCACAGATCAGCATGGGTCAGTCCTCCTTATGGGTGGGCACTTCGGGCAGCAGCGACTCCACAAAGGTCTGGGCGTCGAAGGGCATGAGATCGTCGATCTTCTCGCCCACGCCCACGAACCGGATGGGCAGGCCCAGGTTTTCCCAGACGCTGACGGCACAGCCGCCCTTGGGGGTGCCGTCCAGCTTGGTGAGCACCACGCCGGTGGCACCGGCGGCCCGGCAGAATTCCTCCGCCTGGCTGATGGCGTTCTGGCCGGTGATGGCGTCCAGCACCAGCAGCACTTCGAGACTTGCCTCGGGGCTGGCCTTCTTGACGCTGCGGGAGATCTTGCCCAGCTCGTCCATCAGGCCCTTCTTGTTGTGCAGACGGCCCGCCGTGTCGGCGATGACCATATCGTAGCCTTTGGCGGTGGCGCTCTTCACCGCGTCGAAGATGACGGCGGCGGGATCGGCCCCCTGCCCGGCCTGGACCAGCGGCACGCCGGCTCGGTCGGCCCACAGTTCCAGCTGCTCGCTGGCGGCGGCACGGAAGGTATCGCCGGCGGCCAGCATGACCCGGCGGCCCTCCTCCTTATAGAGGTGGGCCAGCTTGGCGATGGTGGTGGTCTTACCCACGCCGTTGACGCCGATGACGAGGATCACCGCCGGGTGACCGTCCAGTTCCAGGGGATACCGGGGGGTCAGTTCCTGGCAGAGGATGCTCCGCAAGGCGTTGAGTGCTTCCTCGCCGGTCTTGAGGTGGTTTTTCTCCACCTCGTCCCGCAGCTCGTCCACCAGCCGCACCGCGCAGGCGGGGCCCACGTCGGCCAGGATCAGCTGTTCCTCCAGGTCGTTGTAGAGATCGTCGTCGATCTGGCAGTTGGTCAGAGTGTTGAGGATGTTCTGGAAGAAGCCGGTGCGGGTCTTTTCCAGACCGCGCTGCATCTTCTGCTGTTCTTCAAACTCTTTTTCCGAGATGTTGCGCTTTTTAAAGAAAAACATGGGGCCCTCCTTGGGATCAAGAGATCAGGTCGGCACTGACGTTCTCGAGGTCGAGACGCAGAATCTTGGAGACGCCGTCCTCCTGCATGGTCACACCGTACAGCACGTCGGCGGCCTCCATGGTGCCGCGGCGGTGGGTGATGACGATGAACTGGGTATGCTCGGTCATCCGGCGCAGATACTGGGCATAGCGCACCACGTTCACATCGTCGAGGGCGGCTTCGATCTCGTCCAGGATGCAGAAGGGCGCCGGGTTCACGTTGAGGATGGCAAAATAGATGGAGATGGCCACCAGGGCCTGCTCGCCGCCCGACAGGGCGCTGAGGTTCTTGATGACCTTGCCCGGCGGCGAGACTTCGATCTCGATGCCGGATTCCAGGACGTTGTTCTCGTCGGACAGATACAGCCGGGCGTGGCCGCCGCCGAACAGCTCCCGGAAGATATGGCCGAAGTGACGGTTAATCTCCTTGAAAGAGCTGGTGAACAGTTCCTCCATCTCGCTGCACAGCTCGGCGATCATCTTGGTGAGTTCGGCCTTGGCCTTCTCCACGTCGGTGACCTGGGCTTTCAGGAAATCGTACCGCTCCTTGACCTCCTTGTACTCGTCGATGGCGCCCACGTTCACATTGCCCAGGGCGCGGATCCTGGAGCGGGTCTCCGCCACCTGGCGGCGCAGCTCGGTCAGCGAGTCAAAGGGCACGCAGAGGGCCCTTGCCTCGGTGTCGGTGAGCTGGTACTCCTCCCAGAGTTTGGTGTTGGTATCGTTGAGTTCGTTCTCGGCAGCGGTGCGGCGCTCGGCCAGACGGGCCATCTCGCCGCTCATCTTCTCCCGCTCGTCGGTGAGGGTGCGGTTCTCCTGGGCCAGCTTGGCGGAGGCCGATTCGGTTTCCATCCGGGCGGCGTTGGCCGTGCGGATGACCTCCTCGGCGGCGGCGATCTTCTGCTGGTTCTCCCCGCGGGCCCGCTCGATCTCGGCGATCTTCAACTGATTGGCCTCGATCTGGGTCCTGGCCGCCTGGATGGAGGCCTGGAGTTCCCGCACCCGGGCGTCGTTCTCGCCGGTGCGGCTCTCGAGGCTTTCCAGAGAGGCCTGGTGCAGGCTGATGTCCTTTTCGTCGGCCAGCCGCTGCATCTGCTTTTCGGAGAGCTGCTGGGTGATGGTTTCCCGCTCGGCGGTAAGAGAGCCCGTGCTCTCTCCCAGCTGGGCCAGCTCGGCGGCGTACTGTTCCAGTTCGGCCTCGGCCTTCTGGCGTTCCGCCTCGGCGGCGGTGTATTCCGCGTCGCTGGCGGCGCGGGCCTGCTGCTGGGCTTCCACCTCCTGCTGGAGAGTGCGCAGCGTCTCGCCGTACTGGGCCACCGCCCCGTTGAGACGGTCGAGATCCAGGCTGGCGCGCAGACGCTCGGAGGCGGCGGTCATGCCCTCCGCCTCGGCGCCGGACAGCTGGGCCGTCAGGTTATCCACCTCGGCCTTGCGGGCGGCCAGCTCTTTCTCGGCCTGGGCGTGCTTTTCGTCCAGCTTGGTGAGCTTTTTCCGCAGTTCGTCCAGCTCCTGTTTGCGGCTGAAGACGCCCACGCTGCGGGCGGTGGAGCCGCCGGTGAAGGAACCGCCGGCGTTGATGACCTGGCCGTCCAGCGTGACGATGCGGTTGCGGTAGCCGAGATTGCGGGCCACGGCGGAGGCCTCGGTCAGGTCCTCCACCACGATGATGCGGCCCAGCAAATTGTCGATGATATGCTGGTATTTCGGGTCGGTGGTGACCAGGTCGGCGGCCACCTCGGCGGTGCCGGAAAGGCGGCCGTTAAAACGGCTGCCCTGGACGGTGTCCAGCGGCAGGAAGGTGGCGCGGCCCGCCCGCTCCTCTTTCAGGAAGGCGATGGCGGCCCGGGCACAGCCCTGGTCCTCCACCACGATGTTCTGCAAGGCAAAGCCCAGGGCGGTCTCGATGGCCACCTCGTAGCCCTTGCGCACCGTGAGGATGCCCGCCACCGGGCCGATGATGCCCCGCAGGCGGCGCCCCGCGGCGGCCCGCATGACGCTCTTGACGCTCTGCTGGTAGCCGTCCATGTTCCGTTCCAGTTCTTCCAGAATGTGGATGCGCTGGGAGGCGTTGGACCGCTCCCTGTCGGCTTTCTGGAGGGCGTCGGCGGCCTCCGCCTGCTGACGGCGGCGGCTTTCCAGTTTGAGTTTGAGACCCGCCTTGATGTTGTCGTTGCGGGTGACGGCCTCCTCGGCCTCCTGCAGACGGCGGGTAGCCTGGGCCTTCTCGCCCTCCGCCTTTTCGGCGGCGGCGCGGGCCTCCTGGACCTGATGCTCCGCCTCGGTGCGGCGGGCATCGGCGGCATCGGCGGCGGTACGGGCCGCGGCGATGCGCACCTTGGCGGAGGTGGCGGTGTCCTGCAGCCGTGCCATGGCGGCGTCGATGACATCCCGGCGCTGGCCGCTGGCGGCGGCCTTCTCCTCGAGGGCCCGCAGGTTCTCCCGCAACGCGGCAATGCCCTCGTCCAGGGCGGTCAGGCCGGCCTGCAGCTTCTCGATGGCGGCGCGGTGTTCGGCGGCCTCCTTCTCGATGCTCTGGCGGCCCTGGCCCACCCGCTCCAGCTCGGCATTGGCCTCGTCGATGCGGAACCGGCTGTGCTCGCTCTCGTTCTTGAGAACGGCCACCTGGCTCTCGCTGCCGGCGTTTTGTTCGGTGAGGGCGCGGATGTCGGCGTTGGCCTGCTCCACCTGGAGCACATACCCCTGGGCCTGTTCCCGCAGGGAATTGCTCCTGGCGTCAAACTCGTCCAGCTGGCGGCTCAGCCGCTCATAGTCGGCCTGGGCGGCCTCGTACTTGCGCTGCTGGTCCCGCAGGGACTCGTTGGCGCGGCGGATGGCATCCACCCAAAGCGTCACTTCCAGGCTCTTGCGGGTGGCCGACAGTTCCAGGAACTGCTGGGCCTTCTCGCTGTCCCGCTTCAGGGGACCCACCCGCTTTTCCAGTTCGCCCAGGATGTCCCGCAGCCGTTCCAGGTTGCCCTCGGCGGCAGCCAGGCGGCGTTCCGCCTCGTTTTTGCGGTAGCGGTACTTGGCAATGCCCGACGCTTCCTCAAAAATTTCCCGGCGCTCGCCGGACTTGGCACCCACGATCTCGGCAATGCGGCCCTGGCCTACAATGGCGTAGCCGTCCCGGCCGAGGCCGGTGTCCAGCAGCAGTTCGTAGACATCCTTCAGGCGGACGTTCTGGCCGTTGATGGAATATTCACTTTCGCCGCTGCGGTAGTACCGGCGGCCGATGGTCACCTCGTCGGCATCCATGTCCAGGCCATGGTCGCTGTTGTCGATGGTCAGCGCCACCGAGGCATAGCCCATGGCACCCCGGGTCTGGGTGCCGCCGAAGATGACATCCTCCATCTTGCCGGAGCCGCGCAGCTGCTTGGAGCTGGTCTCGCCCAGCACCCAGCGGATGGAGTCGGAGATATTGGATTTGCCCGAGCCGTTGGGTCCCACGACACCGGTGATGCCGTTGCCGATGGTGATCTTGGTGCGGTCGGGGAAGGACTTGAAGCCCTGGATTTCCAGTTCTTTCAGGCGCATAGGGTCTCCTTAGCGTTGGGACTGCAGGCGGTCCAGCGCCTGCCTGGCGGCGTGCTGTTCGGCCGCCTTCTTGCTGCGGCCCACCCCTTCGGCCAGCCGCTCATTGTCGCAGTAGACGGCGACGGTGAACTGCTTGGCATGGTCGGGGCCGGTCTCGCTCTCCACCTCGTAGCGCAGGCGGGCGTTGGGATTCTGCTGCACCACTTCCTGCAGGCGGGTCTTGTAATCTTCCTCGGCGGTCTTGCCCTCGGTGAGGAAGGGCAGGATGAAATTGCGGGCCACTTCCAGCCCGCCGTCCAGATAGAGGGCGGCGATGACTGCCTCAAAGGCGTCAGACACCACGCTGGGACGGTTGCGCCCGCCCCCCAGGTCCTCGCCGTGGCCCAGCCGCAGGTAGTCGCCCAGATGGATCTCCTGGGCGAACTGGAAGAGGGCATCCTCGCTGACCAGGCTGGCCCGCATGCGGGTCAGTTCGCCCTCCGGCCGGGTGGAGTGATGGAACAGATAGTCCGCCGCCACCACCGACAGCACACTGTCGCCGAGAAACTCCAGCCGCTCGTTGTGGGTGGTGGGGACTTTGCTCTCGTTGGCGAAGCTGGTGTGGGTCAGGGCGATGCGCAGCAGGGCGGGATTCTTGAACTGATAGTGCAGAACCTTCTGCAGTTCTTCGGGTTTATGCGTAGCCACCGTAGGGCCTTCCTTTCTTTATGCCTGGGGTTTTTCCAGCGCGTTGAGGGCGGTCTGCATGGTGCCGCAGAGGTCGTTGGCCACGCAGGTGCGGGCCTGCCGGATGGCATTCTTGATGCCCTTGGCCTTGCTGGAACCGTGGGCCTTGATGACCGGCTTGGCGGCGCCCAGCAGCGGCGCGCCGCCCACTTCCTCGGAGTCCATCATCCGCTTGATGTCGGCAAGGCCGCCCTTGATGCCCAGATAGCTGAGCTTGGTGATGAGGTTCTTCAAAAAGACCTTCTTGAGCATGCCCAGCAGCGTCTTGGCCACGCCCTCGGTGAGTTTGAGGACCACGTTGCCCACAAAGCCGTCGCAGACCACCACATCCACTTCCCCGTCCAGGATGTAGCGGGGCTCGATGTTGCCCACAAAGTGGATGCAGGGGTTGGCTTTGAGCAGCTGGTGAGCCTCCCGGTAGGTGGGGGTGCCCTTGGTGTCCTCGGCGCCGTTGTTCACCAGCGCCACCGAGGGGTTCTTCCGGTCCATGACCTTCTCGGCATAGACGCTGCCCATGGTGCCGAAGGCGTTGAGCATATCGGGGCGGCACTCGGCGTTGGCGCCGCAGTCCAGCAGCAAAAAGTTCTGTTTGGCGCCGGGCATGGGTGTGGCCAGGGCCGGGCGCTTGATGCCCTTGAGGGTACGCACGATGAGGCTGGTGCCCACATGGAGTGCGCCGGTGGAACCCGCCGACACAAAGGCGTCGCCCTCGCCGTTTTTCAGCATGGTCAGACCTTTGATCATGCTGGAATCGGTCTTGTGGCGGGCCGCCTTGACGGGGTCATCGTGCATATCCACCACTTCGGAGCAGGGAATGATCTCGAAGGGGGTCAGGTCGATCTTGTTCTGGGCCGCGCAGTCTTTCATGGCCTTCTCGTCACCCAGCAGCACCAGCTTGGTGTCGGCGCTGTACTCGGCAGCCGCCTGGGATGCGCCCTGGAGCACACACAGCGGGGCGTTGTCGCCGCCCATGGCGTCGATCAGAATCTTCATCATGATACGTCCTCCTCTACCCAGGCCCGCATGGCCTGTTGCGCCGTCTCGGAAAGGGCGGCATAGCGTTCCCGCTTATCGCGGATGGCATTGATCTCGGGGGTGCGGGGCAGGATGCCCATATTCGCACCCATGGGCTGGAAGTCCTTGTTGGGGGTGGTGATATACTGCAGCAGCGCACCGCACATCGTTTCCGGCGGGGGCGGCGGCAGCGGTCGGCCCTGGAGCCGCGCCAGAATCTGCCGCGCCGCCAGCAGACCGCTGGCCGCGCTCTCCATATAGCCCTCAAAGCCGGTGATCTGCCCGGCAAAGAATACGTTGGGGTGTTCTTTCAGATACTGCTGGGCCGTCAGCACCCTGGGGCTTTCCAGGAAAGTATTGCGGTGCATGACGCCGTAGCGGATAAACTCGGCGTGCTCGAGCCCCGGAATCATCGAGAAGACCCGCTTCTGCTCCCCCCACTTGAGGTTGGTCTGGAAGCCCACCAGGTTATAAAGGGTGCGGTCGGTGTTCTCGGCCCGGAGCTGGACGTTGGCCCAGGGGCGGTGGCCGGTGCGGGGGTCCCGCAGCCCCACCGGGCGCAGCGGGCCGAACCGGATGGTGTCGGCGCCCCGGGCGGCCATGACCTCGATGGGCATGCAGCCCTCGTAGACCGTCAGGTCGCCGTCGAAATCGTGGAGGGGGGCCCGCTCGGCGGCGATGAGCGCCCCGTGGAAGGCCTCGTACTCCTCCTTGTTGAAGGGGCAGTTTAAGTAATCGGCCTCGCCGCGGCCGTAGCGGGAGGCGGCGAAGACCTTGTCGTAGTCGAGACTCTCGGCGGTAACGATGGGCGCCACCGCGTCGTAGAAGCTCAGCCGGTGGTTGCCGGTAAGGGCCGCGATGGCGTCGGCCAGCGCCCCCTCGGTGAGGGGGCCCGATGCCACCAGCACCGGGGCGCTCTCGTCAAGAGCGGTGACTTCCTCCCGGTGAATCGTGATGTTGGGGTGGCGCTCCACCTGGTCCGTGACGGCGGCCGAGAAGACATCCCGGTCCACCGCCAGGGCACCGCCGGCGGCCACCCGGGCGGTCTCGGCGGCGGGCAGCAGGTGGCTGCCCATGGTGCGCATCTCCAGCTTCAGCAGGCCGGAGGCGGAGTCTGGGCGCTCGGCTTTCAGCGAGTTGGAGCAGATCAGCTCGGCAAAACCGGCGCTTTTATGGGCGGGGGAAAACTTGCCGGGTTTCTGCTCGTACAGGTCCACCTGCACCCCGGCGTCGGCCAGCCAGAGCGCGGCTTCGCACCCGGCCAGACCGGCCCCAATGATCTTACATTGCATACTTTCCTCCACGGGAATGGGCGGGGCGTACCCCGCTGGTTATTTCTTTTCCACCGGCTTCACAAAGCCGCAACCCTCCTTGGCGCAGTAGAGCTGGCCCTTCTTCTTGAAAAGGGTGGCGCCGCACTGGGGGCACTTTTCCGGCACCGGCTCGTCCCAGGTCATGAAGTTGCACTTGGGGTAGTTGCCGCAGCCGTAGTAGATGCGGCCCTTGGCGCTCTTGCGCACCAGCATGTGGCCGCCGCACAACGGGCACAGCCCGCCGGTATCCTTGACCAGCGGGTGGGCGTTGCGGCACTCCGGGAAGCCCGAACAGGCCACGAACTTGCCGTACCGCCCCGACTTGATGACCATGGGACGGCCGCACTTTTCGCAGATCTCGTCGGTGGGGATGTCCTCCACCTTGACCCGCTTGCCCTCCATGTTCTTCTCGGCCTTTTCCAAGCTCTTGGCAAAGCCCTGGTAGAATTCATCCACGGTTTTGACCCAGTCGGCCTGGCCCGCTTCCACCACGTCCAGCTTTTTCTCCATGTCGGCGCTGAACTTCACATCCACGATGGCCGGGAACTGCTCCATCATGACCTGGTTCACCGCCTGGCCCAGGGGTGTGGTCTTGAGCTTTTTCTGGTCCTTCTCCACATAGCCCCGGTCCACAATGGTGGTGATGATGGGCGCGTAGGTGGAGGGACGGCCGATGCCGTTCTCCTCCAGGGCGTGGATGAGGGTGGCCTCGGTGTAGAGCGGCGGCGGCTGGGTGAATTTCTGGTCCGCTGTCAGGGATTTCAGCTGGAGGGTCTGGCCCTGTTCCAGTTCGGGCAGGGCGGTCTCCTTCTTCTGCTTGTCGTCGGTGGACTCCTCATAGAGGGCGGTGAAGCCCTCGAAGGCCACCCGGAAGCCCGAGGCCCGGAAGAGGTAGTCCCCCGCCGTGATGGTCACCGAGACGGTATCCTGCACGCAGTCCGCCATCTGGCTGGCCATAAAACGGCTCCAGATCAGCCGGTAGAGCTTGGCGGTGTCGCCGCTGATGCTCTTTTCCACCTCGTCGGGGGTCAGGTCCGGCATGGAGGGACGGATGGCTTCGTGGGCGTCCTGGGCCACCGTGGCGGAGCGGGACTTCCACTTGCGCTGAGTCTTGCAGACGTAGTTGTCCCCCCAGCGGCCCGCGATGAACCGCTTGGCTGCTGCTGCGGCCTCGTCGGCGATGCGCAGGCTGTCGGTACGCATGTAGGTGATCAGACCCACGGTACCGTGGCCGGCGATGTCCACGCCTTCGTAGAGGGTCTGGGCGGCCCGCATGGTGCGGGTGGCCGAGAAGCCGTAGGCGCGGCTGGCGTCCTGCTGCAAAGTAGAGGTGATGAAGGGCGGCGCGGGCTGACGGCGGCGCTTGCCCTTTTCCAGCTTGGAGATGACGTATTCCTTGCCGTCCAGCGCCGCCACGATGGCGTCGGCCTGCTCCTTGTTGGTGACGGTCAGCTTTTTGCCGTCCGCCCCGGCAGTGAGCCGCGCCACAAAGTTGCTGCGGCTGCCCTGGGGATGCAGGGTGGCGTCGATGTTCCAGTATTCGTCGGGCTTGAAGTTTTCGATTTCCAGCTCCCGGTCCCGGATGAGCCGCACCGCCACGCTCTGGACGCGGCCGGCGGAAAGGCCCCGGCGTACCTTGCGCCAGAGGAACGGGCTGAGCTTGTAGCCCACCAGACGGTCCAGCTCCCGCCGGGCCTGCTGGGCGTTGAAGAGGTCCATGTTGATGGCCCGGGGATGGGCCATGCCCTCCTGGACGCCCTTCTTGGTGATCTCGTCAAAGGTCACCCGGTTGGGCGCCGACGGGTCCAGCCCCAGAATGTTGGCCAGATGCCAGCTGATGGCCTCCCCTTCCCGGTCCGGGTCGGTGGCCAGCAGCACGCCGTCCGCCTTTTTGGCCTCGGCTTTCAGCTCCTTGACCAGCTTCTGCTTGCCCTTGATGGTGATATATTTGGGGGTGTAGCCGTGCTCCACGTCAATGCCCAGCTGGCTCGCCGGCAGGTCGCGCACGTGGCCCATGCTGGCGGTGACTTTATAGTTTCGCCCCAGATACTTGCCGATGGTCTTAGCCTTGGCGGGCGATTCCACAATGACCAGTTTTGCCATAGTCTCCTCCTGATTTCCTTTATAAAGCGATGTACCGCCGGCCCGGCTGCGCCTGGGCGCCGCCGAACAGTTCCAGCTCGGTACAGGCCGCCAGCACCCGGTTGGCGGGCAGGCCGGTAGCCGCACACAGGGCGTCGATGCCCTGGGGGGTGGGGCCCAGTTTTTCGTAGACCGCCCGGGCGTCGGCGCTCACCGATGCCGGGGAAAAGGCGGGCAGTTCCGCCGCGGCGGGCTGCGCCTCGGCCCCCAGCCGTTCCAGAATGTCCTGGGCGCGGCAGAGTACCTCCGCCCGGTGGGTGCGCAGCAGCTCGTTGGTGCCCTGGCTCATGGCGCTGTAGATGCTGCCCGGCACGGCCAGCACCGGGCGGCCGTAGTCCTCGGCGTGGTGCACCGTGTTGAGGGTGCCGCTGCGCAGCCGGGCTTCCGCCACACAGACCACCTGGGCCTGGGCCGCGATGAGCCGGTTGCGCGCCAGAAAGGTTCCCGTTGTTTTGCCCCTGTAGTGGGGCGGATATTCACTGCAGACCGCGCCGCCCAGCGCTTCGATGCGTTGGCGCAGCGTGGTGTTGGAACTGGGGAAGGTCACATCGATGGCCGTGCCCAGAAACGCGATGGTGGGCATGCCCGCCTCCACGGCGGCGCGGTGGCCTTCGCTGTCCAGCCCGTCGGCCAGACCGCTGACGATGACCACCCCGGCCTTGGCCGCCCCCAGGGACAACTCATAGGCGGCCTGCCGCCCGTAGGCGCTGGGCCGCCGGGTGCCCACCATGGCCGCATAGCGGTGGCCGTTGAGGCAGGTCTTGTCGCCGGTGACATAGAGCACCAGCGGCAGGTCGGGGATCTCCCGTAGCCGGGCGGGATAGTCCGGGTCGTCGGGGGTGAGCGCCTCCACCCCGGTGAGCAGGCAGTGGTCCATCCGCTCCTCAAAGTCATAGGGGGTGGCGCTCTCCAGCCGGGCCGCCGCGTGTTTGCTCACAAAGGCCGGCATGCGGGCGGGGTCCTCCTGCAGGGCCAGCCAGAACTGTTCCGGGTCGGGCCAGAGGGCCAGCAGTTCCCGGGCATACTGGCAGGCGGAACCGACGGCGTCGGCCAGCCACAGCCAGGCAAGTTTCTTGTCCATCGTCACACTCCGCGGAAATGCCACAGCAGCACGCTGCCCGCCACACCGGCGTTCAGGCTCTCCACCCGGTCGGTCATGGGGATGCGCACCGCTTCGTCGCAGGCCTGCACCGTATCGTCGGTGAGGCCCTGGCCCTCGCTGCCGATGACCACGCAGAGGCCGCCGGGGAATTCCCGGCCCGCCTCGTCCAGCGGACGGGAGCGGTAGAGTGCCGCCGCAAGGCAGGTCACGCCCCGGTCCCGCAGGGCATGCAGGGTGGCGGGCAGGTCGTCGGTGCGTACTACCGGCAGCCGCCCCGCCGCTCCCATGGAGGACCGCAGCGTCTTGGGCGAGAAGGGCGCCGCGCACCCGGGCCCCAGCACCACAGCGTCAAAGCCGAAGGCCGCGGCGCTGCGCAGCAGGGTGCCCACGTTGCCGGGGTCCTGCACCCCCTCCAGGGCCAGAAGCCGCCGGGCCGTGGTCAGCACGGCGGGGTCGGGCCGGGGGGTCTCAAACAGCACAAAAACGTCCTGGCTGGATTTGGTGCCGGCCAGCTTTTCCGCCACCGACGGCGCCACCGGCACCGGGTGCAGGGCCGCCAGAGCCGGGGTCTTGGTCAGGGCCGCCTCGGTGGCGTAGGCCGTGCGGGGGGTGCAGCTCTTGGCCAGTTCCAGGCAGAGCTTGGGCCCCTCGGCAAAGAAAAGCCCGTCGGCGGCGCGCTGCTTCTCGGAATCCCGCAGCAAGCAGGCGTATTTGATTTTAGGATTTTCGCGGCTGGAAATCAAGTCAGTTCGCATAAAATTTACCGTTTTTCCTTTTTTAATAGAGCGCCGCCCGGGCCAGTGCATATTTGCTGATGCTCAGCGGCGTGCCCGGCACACTGCTGAGCATCCGGCCCAGCCAGCCGGGCAGCGGCTGGTCGTATTTGATCTCCAGGACCGTTTTGGGGGCCAGCACCTCCACCATGGGCACATCCGCTGCGAACAGCGACGTGCTCTTGGCGGCCCGCACATGGCGGTCCAGCGTGATGCGGGTCCGCCCCACCGGGAAGATCCAGGCCGTCCGCTCGTAATCGATGAGGGCCGCCGGGATGCGGCTCTCCCCCTGCAGAAGGGCGTAGGCCGCCCGGGACGCCGGGCCGCCCGCCAGCAGCGGGGCGGCATCCCCCGCGATCAGCGCCTGGGCGGTATCCCGGTCCAGCAGGGCGCTCTGCTTGTGGGAGGTCCTGGCCCGCTTGGCCTTGATCTCCAGCTTGAGCTGCGCCGCCCGCAGGTCGTAGAGCCGCAGCCGCAGCTTTTTGCGCTCGCTGACGCCCAGCAGTTTGTCCTGGTAGTCGGCGTTTCCCGGCGTATCAAAATAGAGGCTGCGGATGAAGTAGGCCCCCGCCGCCGAGTATCTGTCCCGGGGCAGCACGCCGTCCAGCAGGGATTCCAGCACGGCGGCCTGGGCCGGAGAGAGCAGGTACTTTTCCTCGTAGCGGCGGACCTGCAGTTCGGCGGCCATTACAGCGTTTCCCCGCTGTAGCTCACCAGGTTCAGGCTGCGGATCTTGTCGGCGCCCACCGCCTCCCGCACCTGGCCGCTCAGCGCGCCGGCGCTCTGCTTGCGGGTGAAGGAGACTTCGTAGGTGAATTCCTCGGTGTCGGCCATCTGGTTGCGCATCCGCAGCTTCCAGGCCCGGGTATGCTTTTTCAGCACGGCGGCAAGGGCAGCCTCGTCCACGGCGCCGGTGCCGGTGCGCAGCACCAGCAGGTAGGTGGTGGTGTCGTAGAGGTCCAGGTTGGCCAGGCACACCACCACGGTGAGCACCACGCTGCCCAGCAGGCCGATGAGATACATCTCACTGCCGCAGGTCAGGCCGATGGCAATGGCCCAGAACAGAAAGGCGATGTCCCGGGGTTCCTTGACGGCGGTGCGGAAACGGATGATGGACAAGCTGCCCACCATGCCGAGGCTCAGCGCCAGGTTGGAGCCGATGGCCTGCATGACCAGCGTGGTGATGATGGCCACCAGCAGCAGCGTCAGGTTGAAGTCCTTGGAGTAGACGGTGCCGCGGTAGGTCTTGCGGTAGACAAAGTAGAGAAGCATGCCCAGCACCACCGCCATGGCCAGCGACAGGCAGACCTGGGTGAGGGAGATGCTGGTGTTGCTCTCCAGCAGGTATTCCAGAATTTGACGTTTGCTCATCGTTCGTCATCCTTTACTGTGTGGGTCCGATACCGGTTTCGGCTTCGGCCAGGTTTACATCCAGGTATTCCAGCAGGTCGTCGGCGCGGTTTTCCAGGAAATCGCAGAGGGTGGCGTAATCGGCCTGCCACTGTTCCATCGTCATGGTCTGCACATCGGACTGGGTGTCGGTGAGTTTGTCGGCCAGCGGTGCCAGCAGGGTGGTCTCCACCTTCTGGCGGGTGATGTTGCGCTCCATCTCGGGTTCCAGCTCCTCGCACCACGCCTCGAAGGCCGGCAGGATGTTCTCCGGCGCGTAGGTGGTGGTCATCTCGGCGCGGAATTTTTCGGCGAACATGGCGCGGAATTCCTCGTACTGCCACAGTTTCTGGAAGAGCAGCCGCTGCACGTTGCCGTCGTCCGCCGGGTTATTCAGCAGATCGTCGATGGAATCCATGAACCCGTAGTTCATCGTCTGGTCGAAATCGTTGAAGAGGAACCGCCACTTTCCGTCGGTATAGCGGGCCGAGGAACCGGCATCCGCCTTCCACAGAATGGTGTTGCCCGCCGTGCGCACGCCGTCCCAGTTGTTGGAATAGATGTGGGGGATCAGGTAGTCGATGAAACCCGGCACATCGAAAGTTTCGTTGAGCCACTGCCAGGAGGCTTCGTCGGTGGGCAGGGCCTCCACCTGGGCGGCCAGGTCGAAGACCTGCTGTTCGGTGTCGTCCCGCCCGGTGGCGATGATCGTCACGGCGTCCGCGTCCACCCCGAACTGGTCCGCCACAAAGGTCTCGTCCTTGCTGGGCCGGATGCAGTAGATGCCCCAGTATTCATCCTCCAGATAGAGGATCACCGGGATGCTGTACTGGGAGCCCAGGTTTTTCTGGTAGAGGTAATTGCTCCAGAAGCCGTCCACATAGAAGTACTGCCAGGAGCCGTTGCCGGGGCCCTTGAGAGAAAAGCCCGCCAGATCGTCCAGGTCCCCGGTCTCCTCCAGCCGCTGGCGGCTTTCCTCATCGAAGCGGACCGAAAGGTTTTTCAGCAGCGACCACATGCGGGAGGCCTGGCCGCCCACCGAGATCTCCGCCTCCAGCGCCTCGTTCCCCGCCAGGCCTTCCACCTGGATGCGGGCGTCGATGTCCCCGCCGTTCATGAAGTTGGCGGAGTGGTCCAGCTGGCCCTGCTGCACCGCCGTGAAGTAGCTGGTGCCCGGCGTGTAGATGCCCTCTGGCCCGAACAGGTCGTCGGGGTCCGCCGTGACGCTGACCACCGGCAGCGTGTGGGGTTCCACCCCCACCCAGTAGGTGGCCGAACTGCACTCGTCGGACCACTGACCGTCCTTATAGAGCCGCACTGTGAGGGTGGTGGCCTTGTCCACCGGGTCGGGGGCGTAGTCGTAGGCGTAGTTCTTGATGAACTCCGAGTAGCCGTACCCGAACCGGCTGGGCAGCGAGGCGTATTCGTTGGGCTCCCCTGCCCGGCTTTCCACCGTGACGGGGCCCGTGTAGAGCGTGCCGTTATCGGCGGGGTCACTGCCGTCGGTGGTATAGAAGATCAGCGCGTCGGGGTCATCGGCCGAGAGTTCCACCGCCACCGGCTCGTCGTAGAAGCCGGAGGGCAGCGAAAACTCCGCCCGGCCCAGGGATGCCTCCCGGTGCTGGTCCAGGAAGTCCGCCGGGTTGGCCGCTCCCGGGGTGGCTGTGGCGAAGGTGCCCTTGTCCTCCCCGTTGCCGAAGGCCCGGCCGTAGGTGATGTCGAAGCCCTGCTCGGGGTATTTCAGCCGGTCCACCAGCTCCCCGTCGGCATTATAAAGGTAGAGCGTCTCCCCCCGGGTCTTGAGGGAAAAGGAGGTGTGGCAGTAGCCCGCGCCGTCCACCGTGCCGGTGCCGTCCGCAAAGAGGACCAGGTATTCCTTCAGCACAGTGCCCTCCGGGAAGGTCCAGCGGCCGGGGTCATCCTTGTCGTCGGTCAGCGTCCAGCCTGAAAGGTCGACGGTGCCGCCGCCGGGATTGTACAGCTCGATCCAGTCCCCGCAGTTGCCGTTGCCGTCCTGCAGGCCGGACAGGTTGTGGGCGCAGAGTTCGTTGATGACCACCGGTTTGTCGCCGTAGCCCCGGGACCGGGCCGCCACGCGGTCCACCTCCCACAGGCAGGCGCCCCCCAGCGCCGCCAGTGCCAGCACCGGCGGCAGAAAGCGCATCAGTTTGTTTGCGGCCGTGGACATGGTGCGTTTTTCTCCTTTATGCAAGAAAGACGCATGCGCCTGCGCGCGTGCGTCTCTTGTGTGTTGCTATTACAGAGCCTTCTTGGCGGTCTCGACCAGCGCATTGAAGCTGGCGGCGTCGTGAATGGCCATCTCGGACAGCATCTTGCGGTTCAGCTCGATGCCGGCCTTCTTCAGGCCGTTCATGAAGGTGGAGTAGTTCATGCCCTGGGCACGCACCGCGTTGTTGATGCGGGTGATCCACAGGTTGCGGAACTGGCGCTTCTTCAGCTTGCGGCCGACGAAGGCGTAGTTGCCGGATTTCATGACGGCCTGCTTGGCCATGCGGAAGTGCTTGGACTTGGAGCCGTAGTAGCCCTTCGCCAGTTTGAGAGTCTTGGCACGACGCTTGTGCGTCATGGTAGCGCCTTTAATACGAGCCATGTTTATATCTCCTTTATACTCTGGTAGTTATCTGACCTTGTGTTTCCCCTTGCGGAAATCAGCCGCCGTAGGGCATCATCTTGCGGACGGTAGCCTCGTTGGTCTTGTCGACGTACTTGGGCATACGCAGGCCGCGGGTGAGCTTGGTGGTCTTCTTGGTCAGGATATGGCGGCGCTTGGACGCGTTGCGCTTGATCTTGCCGGAAGCAGTCATCTTGAAGCGCTTCTTGGCGCCGGACAGGGTCTTGAGCTTCATTTTAGCCATTGTTGTTTCCTCCTGAAGAGTTCATTTTTACTTGTTGGGTACGGGGGACATGAACATCATCATGCTGCGGCCCTCCAGTTTGGGCTGCTTGTCGATGACGGCCTTGCCCGCCAACGCCTCGGCAAACCGTTTGTGGACATCCAGACCCAGGCTGGTGTGCGCCATTTCACGGCCGCGGAACCGAATGCTGACCTTGAGCTTGTGACCCTGCTGCAGGAATTTGGCGGCCTGGTTCACCTTGGTGTTGAAGTCGTTGGTGTCGATGTTCAGGGAAAGACGGATCTCCTTGACTTCCACCACTTTCTGGTTCTTCTTGGCTTCCTTTTCCTTCTTCTGCATCTCGAACCGGTACTTGCCGTAGTCCAGGATCTTGCACACCGGCGGCTTGGCCTGCGGTGCCACCTTGACCAGGTCCAGGTCTTTGTCGATGGCCATGCGCAAAGCGTCGCGGGGGCTCATAATGCCCATCTGGGTGCCGTCCGCCCCGATCAGGCGGATTTCTTTGTCGCGGATCTGCTCATTGATTTCCAGTTCCTTGGAATTGCTGTTGCTGGCGATTGGAACACACCTCCCACAAGTGTATGATAGAAAAGATAAAAGCGGCTGCCAAAAAAGCAGCCGCCGAACATACGAAAGCGCGCACCCGAGGTGCGATTCTCTGGTATGACCCGGGATTGTACATCCGCAAGGTGAGCCGACGGCTTACTGCCGGTTGCTGCTTTTTTTACAGGCATTACTATACCACAGCCCGGGGACGCTGTCAAGGGTTTTGCGGAAATCGGGCAGAAATTCGCAAATTCATATAGCCAATTGGATTGGAATATGGTATGATAGTAAGCTGAAGACTTGTAGTGTGTACAAAAATACAGCAAGAGGAGTCTTTTTGCATGAGTGAACACCAGAAACTGCGCGTTGCGCTGTTTTTCGGCGGGGTTTCCAGCGAGCACGAGGTCAGCTGCGTTTCGGCGTCGGCCTGGCTGCGCGCCCTGGGCGAGGAACCCTGTGCCGGACGATATGAGGTATTTCCCGTGGGCATCACCAAAACCGGCCGCTGGCTGGCCTGCCACCCCACCCCCGAGGCCATGGCCGACGGCAGCTGGGAGCAGGGTGCCGACTGCGTTCCCTGTGTGCTGAGCCCCGACCGCGGTGACCACGGCCTCTGGCTGCTCAAGGACGGCAAGGCGGAGCTGGTCCCCATCGACCTGTGCGCCCCCATCCTCCACGGCAAGAACGGCGAGGACGGCACCATCCAGGGCCTGTTTGAGCTGGCCCGCATCCCCTACGTGGGCTGCGGCGTGCTGTCCAGCGCCATCTGCATGGACAAAGTCCTGGCCAACACCGTGATGGACGCCGCCGGCGTGCCCCACTGCCGCTGGACCAGCGCCCTCCGCGCCGAGGTGGAACAGGACCGGGCCGCCGTGCTGGACCGGGCCGAAGCTGCCCTGGGCTATCCCATCTTCGTGAAGCCCGCCAACGCCGGTTCCAGCGTGGGCATCTCCAAGGCCGCCGACCGCGCCGCCCTGGACGCCGCCCTGGATGTGGCTTTGCGGGAGGACGACAAGGTGGTGCTGGAGGAGTTCATCGACGGCCAGGAAGTGGAGTGTGCCGCCATCGGCAACCCCGACGATCCCGCCCACATCTCCACCACCCGTCCCGGCGAGATCCTGGCCGGCGCGGAGTTCTACACCTACGACGACAAGTACAAGAACGGTGTCTCCCAGACCCTCATCCCCGCCCGCCTGAGCGAGGAGAAGCTGGACGAAGTGAAGGCCGAGGCCCGCAAGGCCTATCTGGCCCTGGGCTGCGCCGGACTGGCCCGCTGCGACTTCTTTGTGGAGCGCGGCACCGGCCGGGTGCTCTGCAACGAGCTGAACACCCTGCCCGGCTTCACCTCCATCAGCATGTATCCCAAGCTGATGGAGCACGAGGGCGTACACTTTTCGCAGCTGGTGGACCGGCTGCTGCAGCTGGCGGCACACCGCCGTAAGGGGGCCTACTGATGGACAAACGACCCATCGGCGTCTTTGACAGCGGCCTGGGCGGGCTGACCGCCGTGCGCCAGCTGCGCCGGGTTCTGCCCGGGGAGGATATCGTCTATTTCGGCGACACCGGCCGGGTGCCCTACGGTTCCCGCGCCCGGGACACCATCCTGCAGTATGCACGGCAGGACATCCGCTTTCTGCTGAAGCAGGATGTGAAGTTCATCATCGCCGCCTGCGGCACGGTGTCCTCCACCTTCCCGCCGGAGGAAGCCGCCAAACTGCCGGTGCCCTACACCGGCGTGGTGGGGGCTGCCTCCCGGGCAGCGGTGGCCGCCACCCGCAACCGCAAGATCGGCATCATCGGCACCGCCGCCACCATCCGCAGCGGCTCCTATGCCACCGTCATCCGGGACATGATGCCCGATGTGCAGATCACCGCCAAGGCCTGCCCGCTGTTTGTGCCCCTGGTGGAAAACGGCTACGTGCAGGACGGCAACCCCGTGACCAAACTGGTCATTGCGGATTATCTGGAATCGGTGCGCGCCGCCGGCGTGGACACCCTGATCCTGGGCTGCACCCACTATCCGCTGCTGAAAAAGATGATCGGCGACTATGTGGGCGCATCGGTCACCCTGATCGATTCCGGCAAGGTCACGGCCCAGGCGGCCGCCGCGGCGCTGGCCGATCTGGACCTGCTCAACGGCCGCAGCGAGGGCGGCACCGCGCGCTACTACGTCAGCGACACCCCCGACAATTTTGCCGAGCAGGAAATGCTGTTTCTGGGCGAGTACGCCGGCGGTCCCGTCGAGCGCATCGCCATTGAATCCTATTGAGGAATGGGAAATCTATGGAAGAAAAATATCTCATCACCATCAAAGGCACGATGGAGCAGGACGGCAAGAGCGATACCGTCGAGCTGATGACCCGCGGGTCCCTCGTGCACAAGGACGGCGCCTACTATATTATCTATAAAGAGACCGAGGCCACCGGCTACGCCGGCTGCACCACCACCGTCAAGGTGGCGGAGGATGCCCGCAAGGTTTCCATGCTGCGGTTCGGCAAGGTGCCCAGTCAGCTCATCATCGAGAAGGGCACCCGCCATCTCTGCCATTACGAGACCGGCTACGGCGCCATCAGCCTGGGCGTGGCGGCGGATGTCATCGAGCATCAGCTCAGCGACGAGGGCGGCAAGCTGAAATTCAGCTACACGCTGGATTCCGGCGCGGAGAACTTCATCAGCCGCAACCTGGTGGACATCACGGTGGACGCCCTGCCCAACCAGCCCGCCCAACCTGAATAACCAAATCGAACCGGAGGTTTTTGCATCATGGACTATCAGAATTACAACCCCCGCCTGGCGGCCCTGACCGAGGCGCGGACCCTGCTGACCGACGCAGTCAAGGCGGCCATGGCCGAGGGCACCCTGCCCGAAGCGGACCTGCCGGACTTCATCGTGGAGATCCCCGCCGACGTGAAGAACGGCGACGTGGCCTCCAACCTGGCCATGGCCGGTGCCCGGGTATTCCACAAGGCGCCCCGCCAGATCGCCGAGGCCATCACCGCCAAGCTGGACCTGAACGGCACCCTGTTTGCCGGGGCGGACATTGCCGGGCCCGGCTTCATCAACCTGTTCCTGGCCCAGGACTGGTTCACCAGCGTGCTGCGCGCCGCCTGCTCCAACCCCGAGTACGGCCGCACCGACGCCGGCGCCGGCAAGCGCTACAACGTGGAATTTGTCTCGGCCAACCCCACCGGCCCCATGCACATGGGCAACGCCCGGGGCGGCGCCCTGGGCGACTGTCTGGCCGCCTGCCTGGACTGGGCCGGCTACGACGTGACCCGCGAGTTCTACATCAACGACGCGGGCAACCAGATCGAGAAGTTCGGCAAGAGCCTGGCCATCCGCTACCTGCAGCTCTACAAGGGCGAGGAGGCCTGCCCGCTGCCCGCCGAGTGCTACCAGGGCGCCGACATCATCCAGCGCGCCAAGGAGTTTGCCGAGGTGCACGGCGACGCCTACGTCAACGCCGACTTCGAGGAGCTGAAGAAGGCCATCGTGGCGGACGCCCTGCCCAAGAACATCGCCGGACTGCAGCGCGACCTGGGCAAGTACCGCATCCAGTACGATGTGTGGTTCCACGAGAGCGACCTGCACAAGAGCGGTGCAGTGAAGGCCGTGGTGGACAAGCTGCTGGAGACCGGCGCCTGCTACAAGGCCGAGGACGGCGCCATCATGTACCGCAGCGCCCAGTACGCCGCCAAGTACGGCGTGGCCAACAAGCGCAAGACCGAGGACGGCAGCGAGGAGGAGGCCAAGGACGAGGTGCTGGTGCGCGCCAACGGCATTCCCACCTACTTTGCCGCCGACATTGCCTACCATTACAACAAGCTGGCGGTGCGCGGCTTTGAGAAGGCCATCGACGTGTGGGGCGCCGACCATCACGGCCATGTGGCCCGCATGAAGGGCGCCATGGACGCCATCGGCCTGCACGGCGAACAGCTGGATGTGGTGCTGATGCAGATGGTCAACCTGATGCGGGACGGCAAGCCTGTGCGGATGAGCAAGCGCACCGGCAAGGCCATCACGCTGACCGACCTGCTGGACGAGGTGCCCATCGATTCCGCCCGGTTCTTCTTCAACCAGCGGGAGAGCTCCTCCACCCTGGACTTTGACCTGGACCTGGCCGTGCGCAACGACAGCGAAAACCCCGTCTACTATGTCCAGTACGCCCACGCCCGCATCTGCTCGGTGCTGAAGAAGCTGGAGGAGCAGGGCATCACCTTCCAGGGCGTGGACAGCATCGACGCCGGCGTGCTCACCGACCCCGCCGAACAGGCGCTGATCCGTCTGCTGGCCGCCTTCCCCGCCGAGATCGTGGCCGCCGCCGACAAGTACGACCCCGCCCGCATCACCCGCTACTGCATCGATGTGGCCACGGCCTTCCACCGCTTCTACAACGCCTGCCGCATCCTGGACGCCGAGGGCGCCGTGCAGCAGAACCGCATTGCCCTGTGCCTGGCCGTGCGCGGCGTGATCCGCAACATCCTGACCATGTTCAAGATCACCGTGCCGGAGTCCATGTAACAGCGTAACAACGACAAAAAGCCGCCGTTCCATCTGGAACGGTGGCTTGTCTTTACACGACCCCAACATATTCATTGTACCACTATGGGATAGACTTTTCAATCCGTAATATGTACAAATAATTCCTTTTAAGGTTGTAGATTCTGCGAATAGACGATTCTCTAAGGCTGTGCTATAGTATAGTCACAGAAAGAAAACAGCCGGAGATAAGGAGCTAAGAACTCCAAGAGAAGCCACTTTCCAAAGGAACCTCAACAAAGACCGATCGTGAAAAGATCGACATCTTAAAGAAGATTTTTCCAGGTTCTTCCGAAACAGGTTCTCCGAAAATCCAGTGGAAAAGAAAAACTTCATCTGGAAAAAGCTGGTTTGAAAATCTCAACTTCTGAAAAATCTTTTACCGGGAGCGATGGCTCTTCTAAAAGTAAGTAAGAAGAAAAGAAATTCAGACAAAGGTTTTGAAAAAGAAAGAAGTTAAAATTTTCAACAGGAAACGGAAAATCTGAAACAAAAAAGAATCCAATGAAAACACTTTAAGGACTCCGATCCAGCATCACGAGGGCATTCGAGGAACCGGAAAGATGATGTAAAGGCCGCCGGCAGGATTCGCAAGGAAGGAGGCTCAAGTCCAATGGCAAACTTCAAAGATCCCATTCATCACCGGCGGGCCTGGGCCTGCTGACGCGAAAGAACCACATCAAAAGCCGCAGGTCGTAACCTGTAAAAGAATTATACCAAACGATGGTTGGTTCACAACAAAATGTGTTAGCAGACTCAGGGTCCCGTCAAAAAAGACCCCTGGCATAGAATATAGATTAGGATGAAAGAAGGCTGGTAGATGATGAAAGCCACCACCCCGCCGAACAGGATAATCCTGAATTTCACCTGATCCATAAGGAGACACTCCAATGTACTAGAGTTAAGAGGATTCTTCCTCAGCATCAGACCCCTACCCCAGAAACGATCTAAGTAACCGCAGGTTTCTTACTCCGTTCCACAAATGCTCTTCAGCAAATAACGAACCAGAGGGTAAGTCCAATGTACTACGGTTAGCATAGATCCTGAAAGGGCAAGTAAAATTCGCTTAAAGATAGGATGAGGTACTCATGACGATGAGTAAACAGTCCGAAAAATAACGAACAAGGGTTATGAGGCTATGACTCCAAAGAAGTAAGATCGCCGGGGCTGTACAGAAATGTACGGCCCCGGCTTTTGGGTTTTTTCCCCTTCCGGCCACTTGTACGACCGGGCTTTTTACAGCAAAAACCGGGCAGCTGCCAACAACGGCAGCCGCCCGGTTTCCTTTTGGTATTACAGCATGCAGCGCATGGTGCGGCGGGCTTCCACAAAGTCATGGGCCTCGTACAGCTCGATGGCTTTGCTGTTCTGGGCCAGCACTCCCAGTTCCAGGTATTCCAGCCGCCGGTCCCGGGCCCAGCGCTTGGCCGCACCCAGCAGCGAACTGCCGATGCCCTGGCTGCGATACTCCCGCAGCACCACCAGATCGTACAGGCTGGCATACCGGTGGGGCAGCACGCAGCTGAATTCCGGCGTCCAGCCCTCGTACACCACCAGGGCCAACCCCACCACGGTGCCCTCCTGCTCCGCCAGCAGAAAATCCGCCTGGGAGGAAGCGATGAACTTCAGGATCGGCGCCTCCTCCCGCGGGGCGGCACAGAAAAACTCCGGCTGCAGGTCCACCATCTCCTCATCCAGCACCCGGTACAGGGCCAGAATGGACGGCAAATCCGCCGGCGTGGCAGAACGAATCACAGTTTTTGGCATGGCGCAAGCCCCCTCTGCGTATAACCTGAAAAAGACAGCGCACGGCTACCGGCCCGCCGCTCCCCTGGGAACGGCCGGTCCTGCCAGCGCCGCATCGCTGTCTTTGTTTTCGGGCGGCGCTGCTTGCAGACCGCACTGCGTGAAAAACGCGTTTTCTTACTTGATCTCCTGGATCGTGTAGGTGAAACCGTACTCCTCCTGCAGCTTCTTCACCGCAGGCTCGCAGTCCTCAATGAAGGTGGGCGCGTAGACACTCTGGCCGTTGTGCTCCTTCTTGTAGTCCTCCACGATCTGGTTGAGCTTCTCCCAGCCCTCGTCCGCCTTGGCCTGGTCCATCTCCTTGGGGAAATCGATGATGAATTCGCGATGTTTGGGAATCCGTGCTTTCATGTTGGTTCACTCCTGGTTGTTTTATGATAATATACAAATCGTATATTATTTATAATTTATACAATGTCAAAACATCGGCGGGCGTTTTCCGCCGTGCGGTCCAGCACCGCCTGGGCGTCCATCTGCCAGATGGTGCCGATGTAGGCCGCCACATGGGCGATGTTGCGGCTGTCGTTGCGGCGGCCGCGCACCGGCTCGGGGGCCATGTAGGGGCAGTCGGTTTCCAGCACCGCCCACCGGGGGTCGATGGCCGCCAGCACTTTGGCTGCTCGCTT
Source organism: uncultured Subdoligranulum sp. (assembly GCF_963931595.1). Taxonomy (GTDB): domain Bacteria; phylum Bacillota; class Clostridia; order Oscillospirales; family Ruminococcaceae; genus Gemmiger. The sequence continues at coordinate 360,558 of NZ_OZ007030.1, read as the reverse complement.
GGCTCCTTTGTAGGTGACGGCGCCGCCAAAGCCCAGGTACATCCCTTGCCCGGTGAGCCAGGCCGCGTCCTCGGCGCTGCCGCTGTAGCAGTGCAGCACGCCGCGGGGTTTGTACTTGCGCAGCAGCTCGTACATCTCGGCATGGGCCTCCCGGTCGTGGACCGACACGGGCAGATCCAGTTCCGCCGCCAGCTGCAGCTGGGCTTCAAACAGTTCGTACTGGTCCTGACGGGGCACCGGCCAGTGATGGTCGAGGCCGATCTCCCCCACCGCCACCACGGCCTTGTCCTCGAAGAGGGGCCGCAGGGCTTCCAGTTCCGCCCGCCAGTCGCCGTGGTAGACCGTGACGGTGGGCGCGTCCTCCTCGATGAGGCTTTCCGGGTGGATGCCCACCGCCGCATGGAAGTAGGGCAGCCGGTGGGCCAGCTCCACCGCCTTGGGGGCGTCCCCCGAGTGGGTGGCACATTCCAGCACCCCCACCACACCGCCCGCGGGCAGCGCGGCCAGCAGTTCGGCGCGGTCGGCGTCAAACTGGTGGGAGCAGTAATGGGCATGGGTATCGAAAATATTCTGCATGGTTCACTCCGTTCGGGGGCGCGGGGCGCGGTTCACAAGGAAGATGCCGCCGCACACCAGCACCAGCGCCACCAGATAGTTCCACTGGAACAGGGGCTCCCCGTTGAGCAGCGCCGACAGCAGCACGTTCATCACCGGGATGATCAGCCCGAAGACGCTGATGCGGGAGACGGGGTTGTTCTTCATGAGCAGGGCCCACAGCACATACCCGGCCCCCGAGATGAAGGCCAGGAAGAGCAGCACCGGGATGCCGGCGGCGCTCTGGGGCCGCAGGTTCCCGCCCAGTGCAAAGCCCAGCACCGTCAGGGCCAGGCCGCCCACCCCCAGGTTGAGGCAGCAGACCGAGAAGCTGTCGGCCCGCCGGGTGACGGCCTTGTTCCAGGGGCCCGCCACCGTGAAGATGCAGGAGGCGATGAGCATGTACACCATGCCCAGCCCGCTGCCGCCGCCGTGGTTGCCCAGCGTGACCACCAGCACGCCGCTGAAGCCCAGCACACAGCCCAGAGCTTTGGCGGGGGTCATGCGGTCGGCCTTGCCGTAGAGAAAATGGGCCAGGATCACGCCCAGAAAGCTCTGGGTGCTGTTGAGGATGCCGCCCATGGCGCCGGTGAGCAGCGCCACCGCCGAGTAGTAGAAGAAATACTGGGCGGCGGTCTGCCACAGGCCCAGGCCGCAGCATTCCGCCAGCACCCTACCCCGGGGCATGGGCAGCGGACGGCGGGTCAGTGCCGCGCCGCACACCCAGACCAGCAGGGCGCTGAGCATGAAGCGGACGCCGGCAAAACAGAGGATGGACGGGGTGTCGGCGGCGTCGATGGCGAAGAGGCGGTAGCCCATCTTGATGAAGGGAAAGGCCGCGCCCCACAGCACATTGCAGAGGATGGCCATGGCCACCGCCGCGGCCGGCTGCCCGAAAAAGCGATCCAGCCGGGAAGGTTTGGTTTGCAAGGTTTGTCCCCCTTGCCCGATCAGTGGATGCGGGCGCCCGCGGGGACGTTGTCGGGATAGAAGGCGATGGCGCAGCCGCCGTCGGTATCGGTGTCGGCGGCGACGATCATGCCCTCGCTGACATACTTGCCCTTCATCATGGGACGGGGCGCCAGGTTGGCCACAATGCCCACCTTCTTGCCGATCAGGTCCTCCGGCGCGAACCACTTGGCGATACCGGAGAGGATGCAGCGCTCCCGCTCGCCGTCAAAGACGGTGAGGTGCAGCAGCTTCTTGCTCTCCTTCATGCGCTCGCAGGCGCGGATCTCGGCCACCCGCATCTCCACCTTGCAGAAGGTATCGAAGTCGATCTCCTCCTCGTGGTCGCCGATGAGTTCAGCGCTGGCAGCCGGGGCTTCCTCCTTCTTCTCGGGTTCTGCCGCGGCCTGGGCGGCAGCCTTCTGGGCAGCCTCCAGGGCTTCCAGCTCGGCCAGTTCCTTGGCGGTGTCGATGCGAGGGAAGATGTTCTCGCCCTTGTGCAGGGTGGCGGTGACGGGCAGCGTGCCGAAGGCGGCGGCGCTGTCCCAGGTCTTGCCCTCGTCAGCCACATTCAGCTGGGCGAAGATCTTCACGCAGGTGTCGGGCATGAACGGCTGCAGCAGCACCGTGCAGATGCGCAACGTCTCGGCCAGGTTGTAGAGCACACGGGCCAGACGGGGCTTGGTCTCCTCGTTCTTGGCCAGCACCCAGGGGGCGGTGGCATCGATATACTTGTTGGCCGCGTCGATGACATCGAAGACATCGGCCAGGGCGTTCTGGAAGGCGTAGGCCTCCATGTCGGCCTCATAGCGGGCGCGCAGGCCCTTGGCCTTTTCCAGCAGGGCGTCGTCCTCGGGGCCGGCGGCCTGGTTCTCCGGCAGGGAGCCGCCGAAGTACTTGTCCGCCATGGCCGTGGTGCGGGACAGCAGGTTGCCCAGGTCGTTGGCCAGGTCCATGTTGATGCGGTTGATCAGCAGCTCGTTGGAGAAGTTGCCGTCCGAGCCGAAGGGGAAGTCCCGCAGCAGGAAGTACCGCAGGGCGTCGGCGCTGTAGCGCTCGGCCAGCAGGTAGGGGTCCACCACGTTGCCCTTGGACTTGGACATCTTGCCGCCGTCCAGCAGCAGCCAGCCGTGGCCGTAGACGTGCTTGGGCAGGGGCATATCCATGCTCATGAGCATGGCGGGCCAGATGATGGAGTGGAAACGGACAATCTCCTTGCCGATAAAGTGCACATCGGCGGGCCAGAAGGTCTCGTAATCGCTGTCGGGATACTTGTCGTTCATGAAGCCCAGCGCCGTGGTGTAGTTGAACAGCGCGTCGATCCAGACGTAGACCACATGCTTGGGGTCAAAGTCCACCGGCACGCCCCACTTGAAGCTGGTGCGGGAGACGCACAGGTCGTCCAGGCCCGGGTCGATGAAGTTGTGCACCATCTCGTTGACGCGGGAACGGGGCAGCAGGAAGTCGGTGTTCACCAGCAGGTCCCGCACCCGGTCGGCGTACTTGGACAGACGGAAGAAGTAGGCTTCCTCCTCGGCGTCCACCACCGGACGGCCGCAGTCGGGACAGCAGCCGTTCACCAGCTGGCTCTCGGTCCAGAAGCTCTCGCAGGGGGTGCAGTACTTGCCCTTGTAGGTGCCCTTGTAGATGTCGCCCTTGTCGTACATCTTCTTGAAGATCTTCTGGATGGCCGCCACATGGTAGTCGTCGGTGGTGCGGATGAACCGGTCATAGCTGATGTTCATCAGCTTCCACAGATCCTTGACGCCCTTGGGGCCTTCCACGATGTTGTCCACGAACTGCTTGGGGGTGACGCCGGCCTCCTTGGCCTTGAGTTCGATCTTCTGGCCGTGCTCATCGGTACCGGTCAGGAACATGACGTTGTACCCCTGCAGCCGCTTGTAGCGGGCCATGGCGTCGGTGGCGACGGTGCAGTAGGTGTGGCCGATGTGCAGCTTGTCGCTGGGATAATAAATCGGCGTGGTGATGTAGAATTTTTTCTGTTCCATGTACGATTCCTTCCTCATTCCTTAATCTGTATCAGAATCCGACGGGCGTCACGCCGCAGGCCAGCAAAGCATGGCGGCAGAGGACCTCGGTACTGTCGACGAAAAAGCCGTCCAGATGTTCGTCCCGCTTGACGAGGCTCAGCTCGGTGCAGCCCAGCACCGCCATGTCGCAGCCCTGGGATTTCAGGTCCGCCACGGCGGCGGCAAACTTGACCATATCGGCCCGGCGGCCCTGCTTGATGTCGTCGTAGATCACCGAGGTGATGCCCTTCTGGTGCTCCGGCGAGGGCCGGGCCCACCCGATGCCCGCCCGCTGGCAGGCCAGCTGGTAGGTCTCGGCGGCGAGGGTTCCGTCGGTGGCCAGGATGCCCAGCTTGGTGCAGCCCGCTGCCCTGGCGTCCTCCACCGTGAGCCGGGGCATGTTCAGCACCGGCACCGGCAGGGCTTCGGCCAGACGGTCGTAGAAATAGTGGGCGGTGTTGCAGGGGATGGCCAGCACGGTGGCTCCGTAGTTCACCAGACTGAAGCCGTCCTGTTCCATGACCGCGAAGGGGTCCTCCTTGCTTTTGCCCAGGATGAACGCCGTGCGGTCCGGTGTGGACGCACGGGACGAGATGACGATGTCAATGTGGTCCTGGTCGCAGGTGGCGGGGGTATGGTCGATGAGCATCTGATAGAGATAACAGCTGGCCGCCGGTCCCAGGCCCCCCAGGATGCCCAGCACGGGCTTGCCTGAAGTTGGCGTTTGCGGCATGGCACACCCCTCCTTTATACACTAAGATACTGTATATTATAAGCCGCCGGGCGGGAATATGCAAGTGCGAAAACAAAAGGCAGCCCGCCGTAGCGGACTGCCTGCAAAGGTTTGCTTATTTCGCGTACTCGGTGGCGCGGCTCTCGCGGATGACGCTGACCTTGATCTGGCCGGGATAATCCAGCTCGCTCTCGATCTTCTTGGCCACGTTGCGGGCCAGCAGGACCACCTGGTCGTCGCTGACCTTGTCCGGCTGGACCAGGATACGCACCTCGCGGCCAGCCTGGACCGCGTAGGAGCTCTCCACACCCTCGAAGCCGTTGCAGAGGGCTTCCAGCGTCTCCAGACGCTTGATGTAACTCTCCATGTTCTCGCGGCGGGCGCCGGGGCGGGCCGCCGAGATGGCATCGGCCGCCATGATGATGAAGGCCAGGGTGGTCTTGGGCTCCACGTCGCCGTGGTGGGCCTCCACCGCATGGACGATCTGGGGATTCTCGCGGTACTTCTTGCAGATATCCACGCCGATCTGGACATGGCTGCCCTCGATCTCGTGGTCCAGCGCCTTGCCGATATCATGCAGCAAACCGGCGCGGCGGGCCATCTGGACGTTGACGCCCAGTTCGCCGGCCATCAGACCGGCCAGCCAGGCCACTTCGATGGAGTGGTTCAGCACGTTCTGGCCGAAGCTGGTGCGGTACTTGAGCCGGCCGATCAGCTTGACCAGGTCGGGATGCAGGCTGTGGATGCCCAGATCCATGACCGCCTTCTCGCCTTCCCGCTTCATCTGGATCTCCAGCTCGCGGCGGCACTTGTCCACCGTCTCCTCGATGCGGGCCGGATGGATACGGCCGTCGGTGATCAGCCGCTCCAGGGCCATGCGGGCCACCTCACGGCGGGTCTGGTCGAAGCTGGACAGCGTGATGGCTTCCGGCGTGTCGTCGATGATCAGGTCGCAGCCGGTGGCCGTCTCCAGCGCACGGATATTGCGGCCCTCACGGCCGATGATGCGGCCCTTCATCTCGTCGCTGGGCAGCGGCACCACGCTGACGGTGGCTTCGCTGGTGGCGTCGGCGGCGCAGCGGGCAATGGCCTGGCCCACCAGATCGCGGGCGATCTGGTCGCACTCGTCCTTCATGTTGGCCTGGTAGGCGCTGATCTTCATGGCCTTCTCGTGGGTCAGCTCGTCGTCCACCTGCTTGAGCAGCACGGCGCGGGCGTCCTCCTTGGTCATGCCGGCGATGGTCTCCAGTTTTTCGGTCTGGCGCAGCTTGAGCTGTTCCAGCTCATCCAGCCGGGCCTCCACCGTCTCGCTGCGGCGCTTGAGTTCCTCCTCCTTGCGCTCCAGGGCGGCGGTGCGCTTGTCCAGCGCCTCCTCCTTCTGGTCCATGCGGCGCTCCTGGCGGGATACTTCCGCACGGCGGTCCTTGATCTCCTTGTCGGCCTCGCTCTTCAGCTTGAAGGCCTCATCCTTGGCTTCGATGATGGTTTCCTTGCGCTTCTGCTCGGCAGCCTTGATGGCATCGTTCACGATGCGCTTGGCTTCCTCCTCGGCGGAGCCGAGTTTGGCCTCCGCGGTGCGCTTGCGGTTTTCCCCGCCCAGGTAAAAACAAAGCGCCCCGACAACGGCTGCGACGACAAGGACCAGCACCACAACAATAACGGGTGACATAGTCGGCTTCACTCCTTCTCAATCATAGGAGGGCGCAGCACGGCGGGACGCTTTCTTTCCTTATGCAGTTTTTTCTATGGCAAAGCGCAGCCCATCCCGGCCAAAGCATGCAAAAACAGACACACTTCGGCCGCGAGCGCGCGAAACAAACGAAAAAAGCCAATACAGGCGTTGCACATTGGTGAAAAAGCGGTGTTCCCGGCGGGCGACACCCTATGGAATTCCCCGCAAAATCGGTGCGGCGGAACTTCCTGATTACCTGTATTTATTCTATCTTTATTTCAGATAAATGTCAAGAAATTGTTACAAAAAGACAGGGTGCTTTTCACGCTGTCACGTCCTCAAACTGGCTGTTGTACAGGTCGGCGTAGAAGCCGCCCGCCTCCATCAGCTCGTCGTGGGTGCCCTGTTCCACAATGTCGCCGTCCCGCATGACGAGGATCAGGTCGGCATTGCGGATGGTGGAAAGCCGGTGGGCGATGATGAAGCTGGTGCGCCCCTGCATCAGGCGGTCCATGGCCGCCTGGATGCGCTGCTCGGTGCGGGTGTCCACGCTGCTGGTGGCCTCGTCCAGCACCAGGATGCGGTTGTCCGCCAGGATGGTCCGGGCGATGGTGAGCAGCTGTTTCTGGCCCTGGCTCACGTTGGAGGCGTCCTCGTTCAGCTCCATCTGGTAGCCGCCGGGCAGCGTGCGGATGAAGTGGTCGGCACCGGCCGCTTTCGCCGCGGCGATGACCTCCTCGTCGGTGGCATCCAGACGGCCGTAGCGGATGTTCTCCATGATGGTGCCCTGGAACAGCCAGGTGTCCTGCAGCACCATACCGAAGCCCTCCCGCAGGGCGGACCGGTCAAAGTCCCGCACATCGTGGCCGTTCAGCGTGATGGAACCGGAATCCACATCGTAGAACCGCATGAGCAGCTTGACCATGGTGGTCTTGCCGGCGCCGGTGGGGCCCACGATGGCCACCTTCTGGCCGGGCTGCACCTTGCAGCTGAAGTCGCGGATGACCGTCTTCTCGGGGGTGTAGCCGAACTTCACATGGTCGAAGGTGACCTGCCCGTCGATGGTGGCGGGGTCGGCGCGGCGGGCCGGGTCGGCGGTCTGGTCCTCCTCCTCTTCGGCCAGGAACTCAAAGACGCGCTCGGCGGCGGCCGCCATGCTCTGGAGCATGTTGGACACCTGGGACAGCTGCTGGATGGGCTGGGTGAAGTTCTTCACGTACTGGATGAAGGCCTGGATATCGCCGATGGTGATGAGCCCTCCCGCCGCAAAGATGCTGCCCACGATGGCCACCGCCACATAGCCCAGGTTGCCCACAAAGTTCATGATGGGCATCATCAGGCCGGAGAGGAACTGGCTCTTCCAGGCGGAGGCGTAGAGCTGGTCGTTGGCGGTGTTGAAATCGTCGAGCACCGCCTGCTCCCGGTTGAACGCCTTGATGACGTTGTGGCCGGCGTAGACCTCCTCCACCTGGCCGTTGACCACGCCCAGGGTGGCCTGCTGGGCCTTGAAGAACCGCTGGCTGAAGTGGACCACCACCATGACCAGCGCCAGCGACACCGGCAGGATCAGCAGGGCGATGAGGGTCATCCGGGCGCTGATGGAGAGCATCATGATGAGCACACCGATCATGGTGGTGACGCTGGTGATCAGCTGGGTGATGCTCTGGTTCAGGCTCTGGCCCAGGGTGTCCACGTCGTTGGTGATGCGGGAGAGCACCTCGCCCACCGTGCGCTTTTCAAAGTAGGCCAGGGGCAGGCGGTTGATCTTTTCGCTGATCTGGCGGCGGAAATCGTAGCAGACTTTCTGGGAAAGGCCGCTCATGAGCCAGCTCTGCACAAAGCTGAAGGCCGAGGAGAGCAGGTACATGCCCAAAAGAATGAGCAGAATGCGGCCGATGAAGACAAAGTCGATGGAGCCGGTGCCCCGCAGTTTGGCCACCCAGCCGGTGGCCAGGGCGGTGGTGGCCTGGGCCAGAACCTTGGGGCCGGCGATGTTGAAGATGGTGGAGAGCACCGCAAACACAACCACCACGCCCAGGGAAATCTTGTAACGTCCCAGGGCTTTCAGCAGCTGGCGCAGCGTGCCCTGGAAGTCCCTGGCGCGTTCGGTGGTCATCCGTCCGGGTCTTGGCATATCAATCATCCTCCTTCGGTAAGCCCAGTTCCTTCTGGCTCAGCTGGCTGCGGGCGATCTCCCGGTATTCGGGGCAGCTTTCCAGCAGCTGGGCGTGGGTGCCCTTGCCCACCACTTTGCCCTCGTCCAGCACGAGGATCTGGTTGGCGTGGAGCACCGTGGAGATGCGCTGCGCCACAATGAGCACGGTGGCGTTGTCGGTGCGGGCTTTCAGGGCGCGGCGCAGGGCCACGTCGGTTTTGTAGTCCAGCGCCGAGAAACTGTCGTCAAAAAGATAGATCCGGGGATGCTTGGCGATGGCCCGGGCGATGGAAAGCCGCTGCTTCTGCCCGCCCGACACATTGCTGCCGCCCTGGGCGATGGGGCTCCGGAAGCCCTCGGGTTTGGCTTCGATAAAGTCGGTGGCCTGGGCGATGGCCGCAGCCTCCTGCACGTCCCCGTCGGTGATGGCGGGGCCGCCGAATTTCAGGTTGGATTCGATGGTGCCGCTGAACAGCACCCCCTTCTGGGGCACATAGCCCAGCAGGTCATGGAGGGTCTGCTGGGGCAGGTCCCGCACGTCCACCCCGTCGATGGTCACCCGACCGCCCGTCACATCGTAGAAGCGGGGGATCAGGTTGAGCAGGGTGGATTTGCCGCAGCCGGTGGAACCGATGATGGCGGTGGTCTCGCCGGGCTTGGCCGTGAAGCTGATGTGTTCCAGCGCGTCATCGTCGGCGCCGGGATAGCGGAAACTCACATCCTCAAACTGCACCACGCCGTCCCAGTGGGTGCGGGCCTTGGCCTTTTCGGCCACCTCCGGCGTCGGGTCATGGATGGTGGCGGGGGTGCGCAGCACCTCGTAGATGCGGTCGGCCGCCACACCGGCCCGGGGCAGCAGCACCGCCACCATGGCCAGCATGAGGAAGGACATGACGATCTGCATGGTGTAGGTGATGAAGGCGATCATCTCGCCCACCTGCATGGTGCCCAGGTCCATGGCCTTGCCGCCGAACCAGACGATGAGCAGGCTGGTGCCGTTCATGATGAGGGTCATGAAGGGCATCAGACCGGCCATGGTGCGGTTGGTGAAGAGCTGGGTCTGCATGAGGTCGCGGTTGGCCTTGTCGAACCGCTGCTCCTCAAAGGCTTCCCGGCTGAAGGCGCGCACCGGCATGATGCCGGTGAGAATCTCCCGGCTGACCAGGTTAAGCCGGTCCACCAGCGTCTGCATGAGCTTGAACTTGGGCATGGCGATGCGCATGAGCACCCCGATGAGGAGCAGCAGCGCCACCACCGCCAGGAAGGTGATCCAGGTAAGACCCGTCTCGCTGCGGGCCACATGGACGATGCCGCCGATGCCCAGAATGGGGGCGTAGGCCACCATGCGCAAAAGGATCACGCAGACGAACTGCACCTGCTGGATATCGTTGGTGGTGCGGGTGATGAGGGAAGCGGTGGAGAACTGCTCGATCTCGGCGTGGGAGAACCCGATGACGGTGGAAAACACATCCCGCCGCAGGTCCCGGCCGATGGCCGCCGACACCCGGGAGGCCACAAAGCCCACCGCCACGGCCACCACCACCATGAGCAGCGTAAGCCCCAGCATCTGCAGGCCCACCCGCCACAGGTAGGCCATCTGCACGTCGTGGGCGATGCCCTGGGCCTCGTATTCCAGGCTCACCAGCAGCATGGCCTGGCTGGAAAGGCTCTCGGCCACCGTGTCATCCACGGCGGCCATCGCCCCCGCCAGCTGCTGCTGGACGGCATCCCGGCTGAAGTCCGGCGCCTGGGCCATCATGGCAAACTGGGTGGCCACGGCGTCCAGGTCGGTCCAGGCGGGGGTGGCGGTGTCTCCGGTCCCCTGGGCCGTGGCCGCATGCTGGGCGGCCGCCATATACAGCACAATGTCCGGCGTGGTGAAGGCCTGCTCCAGCTCCGGCATGGCTGCCGAGGCATCGCGGGCCAGGGTGCGCACGCCGTTTTCGTCGGGCTCGGAGTACCACTGCTCCGCCAGCGCCGCGTCCTGCTCGTTCATGAGCAGTTCCAGCGCCTGGAGGGTGGTATCCCGCACGGTATCGGGCACCGGGCTTTCGATGCCGCCCTGCTGGATGCCCACATCCACGATCTTGCTGGTGTAGTCGGGCAGCGACAGGTCGCAGTAGGCCTGCACCGCCAGCAGCGCGATCACCAGCAGACAGGCCTTCCAGTGACGGCCCAGTTGCTTAAAAATCTTCCCCATGGTCGGGTCCTCCCTTTTGGATTTCGGCATGTTTCAGGGTGGCGGCTGCCTCCGCCTCCAGCGCGTCGATGAGCACATCCCGCATCTCCCGCATCCGGGCCAGCTGCTCCGGCTCCAGCCGCGCCATCACCCGGGCAAAATAGCCGTTGAGGGCGTCCTCGCACCCCTGCAGCGCCTCCATGCCCGCCGGCGTGATCCGCACCAGCGTCTTGCGCCGGTCCTTGGAATCGGTTTCCCGCTCCACCATGCCGTCCTGCTCCAGAAGCCGCAGCCCCCGGGACACCGCCGGCAGCGGTTTATGGGTGATGCGGGCCAGGTCGCTCACGTAGATCGAGCCCTCCTGCCCGTGGGTGTGTATGGCGTAGTAGAGCCGCTCCAGCATGGCAAACCGGCACTTGGGCGCATCGGCCAGGGCCGCTTTGATGCCCCGGGCCGAGGTCTCCCGCAGGCGGCCCACAAAATGGATCAGACCTTCCCACTCACTGCTGGGATTCTGTGCCATTCGGTTCTCCCCCTTTCATTTACTTAACATATGATAACTATTAACAAGATGCAATAATAGACCCTCCTGCCGTTTTCTGCAAGAGGGTCTTTGCAATGTTTTCGAAAAATTCATATTTGGGCGGTGCCCCGGGGCGAAATTTATACAACACAAAAGCCCGCAGTTACCTGCGGGCTTCTGTGCATAGAGGGGTGGGAAAGTATATAAAGGTCAGAGAATGTCGTGATTGATAACAGTTATTATTATAGCTTTTATTCTTAATTTGTCAAACGCCGCACTTGTATTTTCTTTTTCAAAATATTATAATGTTTGCATAAATGCTTAATTTAATTTAGTTTGGTGTTCAAAAAGCAGACTTTTGTACCTTTGTTCAAACCGCACAACGGCACTTTACTTCATTTTATTTTTTTGTGCGCATTATACAAATATGAAAACGAGGTTTTCGATTCATGGATGATCTGGACCATAAAATTCTGCAGCTTCTGGCTGAAAATGCACGTATGCCCGTCAAAGACATCGCCCAGCGGGTCAGTCTGACCAGTCCGGCGGTATCCAGCCGCATCCACCGCCTGGAACAGGAGGGCATCATCGGCGGCTACACGGTGATCGTGCGCCATCCCGGCGCCCCCGCCCGGGTGGAGGCTCTGATCTCGGTGCTGGTGGACGCCGCCACCCGGGCCAGCTTTCTGGCCATGATCGAGCAGGAACCCCAGGTGCTGCAGTGCTTCCGGGTGACGGGCAGCTACAATTTTATTGTAAAGGTGAGCTGCACCGACATCGACGCGCTGGAACATCTGCTGACCAAGATGCAGAAACTGGGTTCCACCAACACCCAGATCATTCTCAACACCCAGCTCGACCGCAAACTGGCGCTGGACTGAACGGAGGTTTTTCCCATGCGTTACTGCAAAAACTGCGGTCTGCTGGCTCCCTTTGACGCCGACCGCTGTCCCCAGTGCGGCACCCCGCTGCCGCCAGAACCCCAGGCCGCCCCGGCGCCCCGGACCGAAGCCCGCTACACCGAAGAGGTCCATACCCGGCCGGAGGAGCCGGTGCCGGCTCTCTCCGAGTGGGCCACCCTGGGCACACTGCTGCTCTTTGCCATCCCGGTGGTGGGGTTCATCCTCTCGCTGGTGTGGAGTTTCGGCTTCGGTACAAAGCCCGCCCGCAAGCGGCTGGCCCAGGCCTGGCTGATCCGCACCCTCATCGTGGCCGTGGTGGTGGCGCTGCTCTGCCTGGTGCTGGCGCTGACCTCGGTGGCACGGTTGACCGTCACCCCCTACTACGCCTACTGACCCCCAACAAGGAGATACCATGAAAGCATCGGTCATCATCCCCAACCTGAACGGCGCGGGCTGGCTGCGGGATTCCATTGAATCGGTCTGGGCCCAGACCGAACAGGACTTTGAGCTCATCGTCATCGACAACGGTTCCACCGACGAGAGCCTGGAAATCGCCCGCAGCTACCGCGGCCGAGACCGCTACACCCTCATCGAGAACGCCACCAACACCGGGTTTTCCCACGCGGTGAACCAGGGCATTGCCATCGCCAAAGGCGAGTATGTGGTGCTGTTCAACAACGACGCCTTCGCCGAGCCGGACTGGCTGGCGGAACTGCTGAAAACCGCCGACGCTGACCCCAGAATCTTTGCGGTCAGCAGTCTGATGCTGCGGTACTACGAGCCGGAACTGGCGGACGACGCCGGCGACTATGTGACGATCCTGGGTTTTGCCTGCAAGCGGGGGGACGGCCTGAAGGCCAGCCGCTACACAAAGCCCTGCCGGGTGTTCAGCGCCTGCGGCGGGGCGGCTCTCTACCGCAAGTCCATTCTGGACGAGATCGGCGTCTTTGACGAGCTGTTCTTCGCCTACTACGAGGACGTGGACCTGTCCTGGCGGGCCAACAACTTCGGCTACAAGAACGTCTACTGCCCCACCGCCCGCTGCCGCCACATCTGCGGTGCCACCACCGGCGCCGTGCGGTACAATCCCTTCAAGAGCATCCAGAGCGGCCGCAACAGCATTTTGCTGCCCTACAAAAACCAGCCGCTGGTCATGCTGATCCTCAACTTTATCCCCATGCTGCTGGGGTATCTTTTGAAAGTGGTGATGTTCCGGCTGCGGGGGTTCGGCGGCGACTACGCCAAGGGCTTTGCGGAAGCCAAGGTGGCCCTGCCCAGGGTGAACAAACCGAAATTCCACTGGCGCAACCTGCCCAACTACATCTGGGTGGAATGCAGCCTCATCGTGGGGCTGTTCCAATACGCTGTGTACCGTGTGCAGCGGGCTTTGAAAATCACCTGAAACCCGGACAGAAAAAATCCACCCCAATCCGGGGTGGATTTTTTTACGTTTATACGGTTTTGCGGCGCAGCGCCCGCCAGACCGCCCGCAGCCAGCTGAAAGCCGCTGCGGCCAGCGCCGGGTAGAGCACCAGGCAGAAGGCCTGGTACCAGTTGGGCACAAAGTACTGCCAGACGGCGGGCAGCGTTTCGGGGGCGTTGAGGGTGATGGTGCCCGGAGTGAAGGTCAGCCCCACCTTCTTGTTGGCGTCGGGACTGCAGGGGTCCAGCCGCAGCGCCACGATGGTGGTGCGGGGCAGCGTGTAGAGATACCGCCCATCCCCCAGGGATTCCGGGAAGACCCGGCGGTCCTGGCTGTAGTCCTGCCCCACCTGGGTGGTGTAGTAGAGGCACATCTCCCGGGCGTCGCCGTCAAATTCCACGGCGTAGCTCACGGTGCGCACCACCATGCCCGACACATCCTCCAGGATCATCTGGGGGTCGCCGTCGGTGGTGGTGAGGGCGGCGCTCTCCGCCGTGCTGCCGGCATCGGTGAGCCCGGCCAGCTGCCAGTCGGTGACGGGGATCTCCGCCTCGTACATGGTGCCGGCGCTGCGGGCCAGGGCGTCACTGCCCCAGTGCACCGCCCCCAGCACCAGCCAGAGGGCCACCGCTGCCAGATAACAGGTCAGCGGCAGGGCGCCCCGGCGGGAAAACCAGCGTTGCAGTGTTTTCACGAGGCGGTCACCTCCATTTCCATGGGGGCAAAGCCGTCCTCGGTCACCCGGTAGAGCAGCGTCTGCCCCGAGAGCGCTCCTTCCAGACCGTCGGTGAAGAGGTCCTGGTAGCTTTGCACAAAAATGTCGTCGATTTTTTGTAGATACAGCACGGTGCAGCCGTTGCCCCGCACGATGGAGTCCAGCTCTTCGGCGGTGAAGCCGTGGTAGTAGGTCTGTTTGGGGCCCTCCTCGGTGGGCTGCAATTCCGGCAGGCCCAGCTCGCCGCCGCCGCCCACCATGGTGGACACCACGCCGGAATAATCCACCAGGTAGGGGTAAAAGTCAAACACCGCCGAGAACCACCGCTCGCCGTTGTCCCCCTGGCTGACGAAGAAGACCCTGTCGTCGGGGGTCAGATAGCTGCAGACCAGCTCCGCCTCGGCCCGGATGGTGCGCCGGTCGGAGAATTCGCTGTCCGCGAAGCCCAGCACGCTGAGCTGGGGCAGCACCAGCTGCCCCTGGCGCAGCAGCATGGCCGCCGCCAGCACCAGCACCGCCCCCTGCCCCGCCAGCCCCCAGCGGGGGGTGCAAAGTTTTGCGCGGAAGACCGCCGTGGGGCCGTCCTTTTCACGGATGGTTTGCAGGGATTTTTCCAGCTGGGGCAGCAGCGCCGTGGCAAGGCAGGCCACCGCGATGAGGAACCAGCCGATGTAATAGCTGTAGATGTAGCGGTTGTAGTCCTGGAGGCTTTCCGCCTGGAAGGGCTTGAAGATGAAGCCGTAGCTGAGAGCCAGCATCAGGTTGTAGCCCGCAAAGCAGAGGGTGGACAGCACCGCCAGGGCGGCGATGCGCGCCCGGAGCTTCCAGCCTGCCGCCACCACAAAGGCCACCACAAAGAGCAGCAGGATCAGCACCACCACGTTGCGGCCCTGGCCGATCATGCTGAGTTTTCCGTCACTGGTCCAGAACTGGTGGCCCATATCGGCCATGGCCTTAAGGAACTGGGGCTGCCGCTGGGCAAAGAAGCCCTCCACCGGCTGGCCCAGCAGGATTTTCACGCCGTTGACCACCACGTCGGAGAGGGCGGCCGAAGTCTCGCCCACGCCGCCGGAATCGCTGTTGCGGGCCACCAGCCAGCCCACGTACCGCACGTTCCAGAGGTAGTAGACCGCCATGGGGGCGGCGAAGCAGGCCGCCGCCAGTCCGGTGCGGCGGACAATGCCCTGCCGGAAGGGGCCGTCGCAGAAGAACCAGAGGTCCACCACAATGAGCCCCGCCGCGGCCAGGCTCAATACAAAGTCGTTGGCCTTGAGGTTGGCCGCCAATGCCAGCACCGGCAGCACCGCCCACCGGGGACCGTCGGTCTGGCGCAGGGCCAGCCAGGCAGCCACCGCCCCGCCAAAGACCAGACCCGCCGGCACGTCGCCGTAGGTGGTCAGGTAGGTGTCGGCCAGGTAGATGGTGTGGTTATAGATGGTAAAGAAGAAGGGGGTGCACCACAGCACCGCCGCCAGCGGCACCGCCACCCGCCATTTGCCCCAGGGCAGGGCGCTGATCACCGCGCCGAAGCAGGCAAAATAGAGGGCGTCGTAGGCCAGGTAGTTTTTCCAGTCGGCGTAGTGGCCGAAGAACTGGAAGAAGTAGCTGAGCAGCGGCAGGCCGGGGTTCTGAGTCACCGCCCAGGGGGTGCCCAGGGTGGCGGTGGAATAAAGGCTGTTGTCCACCTTGGTGACCTTGACGGCCATGCTCCAGAGGCTCAACTCATCGTAGCCGGTGGCCAAAGGCTGGCGGACAAAGAAATAGACGGCGAAGGCCAGCGCCATGGCCCAGAAGAGCACACTGCCGGGGGTGAAAAGGGCCTTCCAGTCCGGTTTGGCGCCCTTGCGGGGCCACAGCGCCCAGACGCCCCCCGCCACACAGAGGGCATACACCGCCCAGGCCGCCGGCAAGAGCAACCCGGCCATACCGGCCAGCGTGAACAACGCCACGATGGCGGAAAGGGCGGTCAGCGGGGCCAGTCCCGCCGGCACCCGGGCTTTGAGCGTCAGCGCGGCGCAGGCCAGGAAGAGGGCCAGCATCACCGCCAGTACGCAGAGCAATTCCATGGGATTCTCCTTCGTGTTTTGTCAGTCCTCGGGCTCGTCCTTCCCAAAAAGGGAGAGCACCAGCGCCGCGGCGGCCACTGCCACCGCCGGCACAAAGAGCAGTACCAGCCACTGCCCGCCATCCGGCAGGAAGCGGGTGTACCAGGGAGCGGGCGGATTCAGCTCAATGCCGCCGAAGAGGGTGGGCACACCGCCCACGCTGTCGGGGTCGATGCGCAGCCCCGTCACCCACCGGCCGCCCAGGTCAAAGGTGTACTCCCCCGCCTCGGTGACGGTGGCGTAGACTTTCTGGGTCTCGGAGTAGTCGGTCTGGCCGGGCAGCAGGTAGTAGAGCGCCACCCCACCCGGGGGCAGCCGGTGCCCGGCGTAGAGTTTCACCGTCTCGATATACCCCTGGCCCTGCCAGTAGATATGGGGGTCGCTGTCGGTGGAAAGATACCAGTCGGGATCATCGTCGGGGGGCGTCCACCACTGGTTGGAACTGTAGGGAGCGAAGCTCTCAGTGGTCAGGTCCGCCGGGAGCACCGTCTGCTGGGGCATCTCGCCCCGGAGTTTGTAGTTGAGCATCACCGCGCTGCCCACAAAGCCCCGCGCCAGCCACAGCACCACCGCCAGCAGGTAGGCCAGCACCAGCAGCTGCCGGGCCCCGAAGAGGGGGCGGTTGTTCCACAAAGGTTTGCGCTGTGCCATCACTGCACCTCGCTTTCCGCCACCGCAGCCACCGTGAAGGGCACCGCGGCGTCCTCACCCTCAAAATGGTAGAGGGTGGCCGGCATGTCGGCGGTCAGGCCGCCCTCAAACAGCGGGCTGAAATTCCGTTCCAGATAGTCGTCCGCCCGGTCGATGAGCAGATAGTCGCAGTCCTTCTCCGCCAGGTAGGCCACCAGGGTCTCCGGCACACAGACCGCCTTGTAGTCATAAAGCGTCCAGTTTTCGCTCTCCACCAGGTTCATGAAGTCGCTGTCCCACCGGTCCTGGGTCTCCCCCAGCCGTCCATAGAACCCGCCGAAGCCGTTGACCACCTGGGCCGTCAGCTCGTACCGGTAGTAGTACCACCGGGTGGCGTCGTCCCCCTGGCTTAACACCAGCACCCGGTCGCTCCAGTCCAGCGCGGTGTTCATCGTCTCCGCCCGGCGCTGCACGTCCCGGCGCAGCGTGTAGAGACTGTCGGCGCCGGTCCAGAACCCTGCCGACGGCACACCCCGCCAGCAGAAGACCGCCACCACCACCGCCACCGCGGCCCCCAGCACGGCACGCCCCACCTTGCGGCGGGCCGTCCGGCCCAGGCAGCAGAGCATGGTGAGCATCCAGGCCTGGTAGTAGGGGGTGAGATACCGGTCGTAGTCCTTGAGGGCCAGGCCTTCCACGTCGGAGAAATTGTAGTAGTAGAGGATCAGGTGAAAGGCGTAGAGTGCCGCAAAGCAGAAGGCAAAGGCCAGATGCAGCACAAGTATGCCCCGCCGGGCCTTTCCCTTGTCGGCAAAGAGCCAGGCGGCCGCCGCCACCATGGTGATGGCCAGCACCGCCAGGGCGCCGCCTCCCAGCAGGCAGACCCGCCGGGTGAAGAAGGCATCCCCCATGGCCGCCATGATCCGGGCGAATTTTTCGTCCCGGCCGATGCCCAGCAGCTGCTTGATGCCGCCGGTGAGCACCGCGCCGTAGCTCAATCCCGCGCTGCCCACGCTGGCCGCCGTGTCCACCGTGGGGGTGACGGCAGCCGTGTAGCGGCTCCAGCTGAAAAAGGCCGCCACCACCACCAGGGCCAGCCCGCCCCCGTGGAGCAGGGCCGGCACCAGCCGTTTACGGAAGGGTCCCTCCGCCCGGACCAGACGGTCCAAACCGATGAGGAAGGCCGCGATGAGGCCGTAGGCAAAGCAGATATCCTTGGTCAGGGTCAGCAGGGCCAGCGGCAGGGCGGTCAGCCAGAAGACGCCCCGGCGGCCCTCGGTGCCCAGATACAGGCAGAGGGTGCCGCCGAAGAGCATGGCCATGGGCAGGTCGGCCATGGCGTTGACGTACTGGGTGGCGTAGGCCCCCGGCACGGGGTCCCGGAAGAAGTAGGGCAGCAGAACGCCGGCGGCAAAGACCAGCACGGCGCTGTACCATCGCTGCCGGGGCAGCGCCGTGGCGACGGCCACACAGGCCAGGGCCAGGGTGTCCAGCGCCGCCAGGCAGGCCCACTCGCTCCAGACACCGAAGGGCTGGAACAAAAAGGTGATGAGGCTGGTGGCCGGGTAGGTGAAGCTGGCTTTCAGGTTGACGGGGTCCGCCACATAGAAAGCCCCCCGCTCCACCACCATCTTGGGGGCCAGGCCCCAGGCGGTGAATTCATCCCACTGGGTGAACATGGGCTGCAGCACAAAAAACAGCACCCACAGAAAGACGGCGCCCCCTAGAAAAAGGGCGATGCCGGGGTTTGTTACCGTCTCCCGGCAGGCCTTGGCGAACCCTGCCGGGCGCAGTTTTACAAGGCCCACCACCCAGAGGGCGGCCAGCAGCAGGACCACCAGCGCCGCACCGATGCGCAGCGCCCCGGCAATACCGAAGCCGTAGAGCAGCAGCGCCGAACCGGCCAGCAAAGGCAGCGGCAGCAAAGCCCCATGGACCCTGCCCCCCGAGGCGAGCACCGCGCAGGCGCCGGTCAAAAGAAGCAGCACAAACAGGCCCCAGACAAGCTGCAGCATCGGGCGTCGCCTCCTTTATACGATTTGTTGAATTTGTTATTTCAGATACACTGTGTACACAGGCCCCACGAAGTAGTGCTGGAAGAGCAGCACCGCGCCCAGCAGCGCGTAGCCGCCGCAGAGGGGCAGGGCCAGGCGCTGGGCTTTTTCGGCGGTGAGGCGGGGTGCCAGGGCCCGGCGGGCCAGGGCGGCCGCGGCCAGCGCCAGCAGCAGCCAGAGGGGCAGGAAGTACCGCGTCTGCAACCCCACAATGCGCACCATGCCCACCGGCGTGTAGGTGATGTACATGGCGGTCATGGCGCCGATGCCGTAGAGGGCTGCAAAGATGCCCAGCCCGCCCAGACGGCGGCGGCCGAGACATTCGGTGCGGGGCGTGCAGAGCAGCGCCGCCGCCAGCAGCACCAGCGGACCGGTCAGGCTCAGGAAAGCGACGGGCATATCCTTCCAGCCGAACAGCCCCAGCTGGCCCAGGAAACCATCGTTTTCATAGAGTGTACCCAGCAATACGGCCAGATAACGCAGGGGGTTGGACAAAACAAAGGCCAGCTGTGCCCCGCCGTTGACGGCTTCGCCGCCCTGCCGGGCGATGGTGCCGTAGTTGTGGCGCATGAGCACGCCGTAGTTTTCCACCACCAGCGTGAGGGCCAGCGACCCCGCCGCGCAGATGCCCGCCCAGGCAATCCGTTTGCCCTTGGCTTTCCATTCAGTGCGGGTCAGCAGCAGGGGCAGCACCACCCACAGCAGGTTCAGGTAGGGCTTGGTGCCGTTGGCAAAGATGCAGGCCGCCGCGTAAAGCACCGCCGTGCGGGTGGTCCACCGGGTGCGGGTGAGCAGGGCCAGCATCAGATAGTAGCAGGCCAGCAGCGTGGCGTCGTAGCTCAAAGAGGATCCCATATAGAGGGAGATGGGCAGCAGCATGACGCAGAGGAAGGCCGGGCGTGCCTTTTGGGCGGTGCGCAGTCCCAGGCCGCAGAGCAGCGTGTAGGCGACAAGATTGCCCAGCCGGCCGGCATAAAGGCAGCCCAGGGCGCCGAGGCCGAAGAGCCGCGCCACCGCCATGCCCAGCGCACCGGGCAAAAAGGGCAGGATCAGGAAGCTCACCGGCTCGGTGACCGGGTCGGCCTCCCCTTCCCCCGAGAGATATTGGGCAAAGCTGTCGGCGATGCTCTGCACCGCGCCGTCCTTGCCGTACTGTTTGAGGGCGTAGCCCGCCGTGTTGTAGGGCTGTTCCTCCTGGGTGTCGGGATTCACGCCCACCCCCGCCGAGGTGTGGGCGTTGACCCAGGCGCCGGGGAAGGCCGCCATCAGGCGGGAGACATCCTCAGGGTAGCCGCGATGGGCGTCAAAGTCGAAACGCCCCATGGAAATGGCATAGGTGCGCAGATAATGTTCCGTTTCGTCGGGGGTCTGCAGGGGCGGGTTGGCAAAGGCAAAGAGGATGCCGCAGAGCAGGATGCAGACCGTCCCCCGCACCGCGAAGTCCTTGAGGTGCCGCAGCACCAGCGCCGCGGTCCCCGCCAGCACCCCCAGCCCCACACAGAAGGCGGTGGGCCAGAGCGGCGGAATGCCCCGGGCGTCCAGCCCGAAAAAGACCCGCCAGTAGTAGCTGAACACCACGCCCAGCAGGGCGCATACAGCCAACACGAAAGCCCACCGCGCGGCGCGGGGCCAGACGGTGGGTGCGAAACGGTGCCCGTGGTTTGTTGTGCGAGCGCCCATATTACAGGATATACTGCCCGACCTTGTACTGGTCGAGGTGGCCGCGCAGGAATTCGATGGTCTCGGCCAGGCCCTGCTCGAAGGTGTACTTCGGCGCCCAGCCGGTGAGGCTGCGCAGCTTGGTGGCATCGCCCAGCAGACGGTTGACCTCACTCTTTTCGGGGCGCAGGCGCTCGGCCTCACAGACGATGGTGGCGCTGGGGTTGATCTGGGCGATGAGCTCGTGGGCCAGATCGCCGATGGAGTGCTCCACGCCGGTGGCGATGTTCAGCTCCTGGCCGATGGCGGCATCGCAGTCGGCGATGGTCATGAAGCCGTTGGCGGTATCCTTGACGTAGTTGAAGTCCCGGGTGGGGGTCAGGCTGCCCAGCTTGATCTCGGTCTGACCGGCCAGCAGCTGGGTGATGATGGTGGGAATGATGGCCCGGCCGCTCTGCCGCGGCCCGTAGGTGTTGAAGGGCCGCACGATGGTGACCGGCAGATCAAAGCTGCGGTAGAAGCTCTCGGCCAGACGGTCGGCGCCGATCTTGGTGGCCGAATAGGGGCTCTGGCCCTGGAAGGGGTGCTTCTCGTCGATGGGCACGTACTGGGCCGTGCCGTACACCTCGCTGGTAGAGGTCACCAGCACCCGCTGGGTGCCCAGTTCCCGGGCGGCGTTGAGGACGTTCAGCGTGCCCTTGATGTTGGTGTCCACATAGCTGTCGGGGCTGTGGTAGGAAAACGGGATGGCGATGAGCGCCGCCAGGTGGAAGACCCGCTCCTGGCCCCGCATGGCGGTGCGCACGCCGTTGGGGTCGCGCACGTCGCCCATGAAAATGTCGATCTCATTGCGGATCTCGGGGGGCAGGGTGTCGATCCAGCCCAGCGAGCCGAAGGAATTGTACAGGCAGAATGCGCGCACCTTCTCGCCGCGCTTGACCAGTTCTTCGGTCAGATGGCTGCCAATGAAGCCGTCCGCACCGGTGACCATTACGGTATGTGCCATGGTTTGCTCCTTTTTTCAAAGCGGGCCGCAGCCCGGTATTACGATATGGTTACAAATTAGTATAACCGATTTCATGGTTT
Source organism: uncultured Subdoligranulum sp. (assembly GCF_963931595.1). Taxonomy (GTDB): domain Bacteria; phylum Bacillota; class Clostridia; order Oscillospirales; family Ruminococcaceae; genus Gemmiger. The sequence goes on along the minus strand of NZ_OZ007030.1, from coordinate 339,150 downwards.
TTTTCAACCGTATTTGCAAAAGCAGCCCGGAACGCCAAAAGCCGCCGCCCTTGCGGGCGGCGGCCGGGTATTCTGTGCAGCGGTCCCGGGACATTCTCCCGGCAGGACCGTTTTCCCTTTTGATGGATCAGACGATCTCCACTTTCTCCATGACGACCGGGGTGAGGGGTTTGTCGTTCCAGTCGGTGGCAACGCCGGCGATCTCATCCACCACGTCCATGCCGCTGACTACCTTGCCGAAGGCCGCGTACTCACCGTCCAGGTGCGGGGCGTCCTGGTGCATGATGAAGAACTGGCTGCCCGCCGAGTTGGGATCCATGGCGCGGGCCATGCTGATGACGCCGCGGGTATGCTTGAGGTTGTTGGCCACACCGTTGTGGGCAAACTCGCCCTTGATGGTCCAGCCCGGGCCGCCGGTGCCGTTGCCCTTGGGGCAGCCGCCCTGGATCATGAAGCCGGGGATGACCCGGTGGAAGGTCAGGCCGTTGTAGAAGCCCTGCTTGACCAGCTTTTCAAAGTTCTCGCAGGTGATGGGAGCGGTCTCCGGGTTGAGTTCAATGTCGATGGTCTTGCCGTTCTGCATGGTGATGCGGATCATAAGTCATTCTCCTTTTGTATCGTTTTCCTGTACCATAGAGGCCGCCTCCGCGCTCTGCTCGGTGGGCAGGCCCTGGGTGTAACTCATGCTGCCGATGGCGCGGCAGAACTCCTCGTCGGAGTATTTCTTCAGCCAGAAGAGCAGCGCCGCCCCCATGAATTCCTCGCTGCGGCGGCGTGCCTTGGGCAGCAGCGCAAAGAGGCCGCCCTCGTGGGACTGGCCGGTGAAAGGATCGGTCCAGGTGTCGGGCAGTTCGCCGGACAGCTTGCGGGGCGAAATATGCCCCGTGATGAAGCCCTTGCCGCCGAAAAACCGCTCCACCACGCCGAAAAACACCTTGCGCAGGCCGTGGCGGCTGGGGAACAGACTGCGCACCTTGTAGGTGTAGTAGAAGGCGTCTGCCAGGTATTCCACCGGAATATCCTCCCCGTAGACTTCCTGCAGGCAGGTGTGCAGCAGCGCCGTGATGTCGGCCAGCTGCTCCCCCGCCGGCACCGGGCTGGCATCCTGGGGCAGCACCCGGCCGTCGCCGGTGTCCTCCTTGTGGAGCTCCGAGTCCAGGGCGATCTCCAGATAGCCGTGCCCGCCCTTGCCGCCGTAGGGCTGCCCGGGCTGGCACATGGCACAGACAAAGGGATGCACCACCGTGTCGGTGGCGTAGTGGCAGAGAAATCCCAGGGCATACTCCACCTGGGGCCGGGTCTTCACGTGGCGGCACAGGCTGTACAAAAACGCGCCGGTCTTTTCCTCGTGCATGCGGTCCCCCAGCCCCGGCAGATCATAGTGCCGGTCGGCCCGCTTTTTCCACACCTCATAGCAGAAAAAGCTGTCGGGACCGTTAGCACCCGCGGCAAAGGCCTCGGGGCACTGAATCTTGTAATGGATGGCGGCAGCCGCCTCCCGGGCGGTGCGCACATGGGTATAGCCTTCCGGCATGCGGGGTTCACTTCCTTACTGTATAAAAGGCCTGTTTATTGTACCCCGCCGGGGGTGAAAAGTCAAATAGCCTCTTCATAGCCTCTCAAAGAGGAGGTTCGGATTCAGCGGCTGCGCCGGTCAGATCTTCCGCTCGTCCCCCTGCAGGGTCCGGGGCAGCACAAAGAAGTAGAGCAGCGCGCCTGCGATGATGATGAGGATCACCGACAGGATGCCGTAGGGTCCGGCCGCCTTGTTGATGGCGTCCACCTGCTCGGCGGTGGCGGTGGCGGCGGTGAGGCCCTGGTCGGCCAGCATCCGGGAAGCGGCCAGCGCACTGACAGCGCCCACCAGGGTGGGGCCCAGGATGGAGGAAAACTTGCCGAAGATATCAAAGAAACCGAAGAACTCGCCGCTGCGGTCCCGGTCGGGGATGAGCTTGCCGAACATGGAGCGGGACAGCGCCTGGATGCCGCCCTGGCTGGTGGCGCAGAGCACCGCCAGCATCCAGAACTGCCACAGGCTGTCCATGAAGAAGGCGAAGATGCAGATGAACATGTAGACGCAGATGCCCACGCCCACCATGCGGCGGGCGCCGAATCTGGCCGCCAGCTTCATGTAGAGCAGGCAGAAGGGCAGGCCCAGCACCTGCACCAGCAGCAGCGCCAGCAGCATGCCGGCGGAATCCAGCCCCAGGTTGGTGCCGTAGCTGGTGGCCATGCTGATGATGGTGTGGACACCGTCGATGTAGAAGAAATAGGAGATGATGTAGACCAGCATGGGCTTGTCGGCGCCGATCTCCCGGATGGTGGTAAAAACGCCCTTGATGTTGCGGCCGATGTCCCCTTTTTCGTAGGGTTTGCCGGAGGTCTGCCGGCAGTTTTTCAGCAGCGGCAGGCTGAAGACCAGCCACCACACGGCGGTGATGGCGAAGATCACGCCCAGGCAGGTGAGCATGGGGATTCCTACCGCGTTCATGATGAGGAAGATCAGCAGCGGAATGGTGGAGCCGCCGATGTAGCCCAGACCGTACCCCATGGTGGAGACGGAATCCATCCGGTCCTCGGTGGTGATATCGGTGAGGAAGGCGTCGTAGTAGATGCAGGAGGCGTCAAAGCCGATGGTGCTCAGAATGTAGAGCACCAGCACGATGGCCGCCACCCGGCCTGCCGCGTCGGTGGAGGAGGTGAAGTCCATGCCGGGGGTGAAGGCCAGCCCCGCCACCGACAGCACACCCAGCGCCAGGAAGGCGGTGAACAGCCGTTTGCGCATGCCGCGGATATCGCCGAAGACACCCAGGAAGGGCGCCGACAGCGCCACAATGGCCATGGCGATACTGGTGGCGTAGCCCCAGGTGGACATGCTGGACACACTGTCGGCGGTGTATTCCGCCACAGAGTCAAAGAAGATGGGCAGGATGGTCACCACGATGACCGAGTGGGCACTGTTGGCCCAGTCGTACATCATCCAGCTCAGTTCCTGCTTGGTGAATTTTTTCAGGAAACCCATGAACAAGCTCCTCCCGTTCTGTCAGACATAAAAATATTGTACCATCCGGGACGGGGAAAAACAACCAAAAACGCCCCGTTTTGTGTCAACGGGGCGTAAAAAATGTGTCACGTTTTTGGGGCAGATTGTCGGTTCAGCGGGCGCGCAGCTGCCAGAAGGCCACCGCCGCGGCCGCCCCCACGTTGAGGGAATCCACCCCGTGCTGCATGGGGATCATGACGGTGGCATCGCACCGGGCGATGGTCCCGGCAGCCAGGCCGTCCCCCTCGGTGCCCAGCACAATGGCCAGTTTTTCCGCCGCCTGCAGGCCGGGGTCATCCACCGGCAGCGCCCGGTCATCCAGGGCCATGGCGGCGGTGGTGAAGCCCAGGGCATGCAGCCGGGCCAGCCCTGCTTCGGGCCAGTCGGCCTTGTCCTCCCCCAGCCGGGCCCAGGGCACCTGAAACACTGTGCCCATGCTCACCCGGATGGCCCGGCGGCACAGCGGATCGCAGCAGGAGGGGGACAGCAGCACGGCGTCCATACCCAGGGCCGCCGCCGAGCGGAAGATGGCGCCGATGTTGGTGGAGTCCACGATGCCCTCCAGCACCGCCACCCGCCGGGCGTTTTGACAGATCTCCTCGGCGGTGCGGGGCGCCGGGCGGTGCATGGCACAGAGCACGCCCCGGGTCAGGGTGTAGCCGGTGAGGTTTTCCAGCACGGCACGGTCCGCCGTGTAAACGGTGGCATCGGGGCAGCGGGCCAGCACCCCCGCCGCCGGGCCGTCGATCTGGCGGCGCTCCATGAGAAAAGAGAGGGGCTTGTACCCGGCATCCAGCGCCGTGCCGATGACCTTGGGACTCTCGGCGATGAAGATGCCCTTTTCCGGTTCCAGTTTGTTGCGCAGCTGGGCTTCGGTGAGCCGGGCGTAGACATCCAGCTCCGGCGCCGACAGATCGGTGATTTCCACAATGTTGGCCATGGGTCGCTCCTCTTTCCGTTTTCAACTGGTTCCAGCATACCCCAAAACCGGGGAAATTGCAAACAAAAAGGTCACCGCCGCCGGACATGCGCCGGCGACGGTGACACAAACAGGGAAATTTGGCCCAAAATTGTGTGCGAGGAGCCCGCGACGAGTGCGCGGTTTTGGGTCAAATTTTGTCGAAGGGGAATCCAAAGGGGGAAACAGGCCCGGCAGGCAATTGCCGTGCGGGCCTGTTTCCCTCTTTGAGCGGGAGTCACTCGGCAAACATGGGGGTGGACAGATACCGGTCGCCGGTATCGGGCAGCAGCACCACGATGGTCTTGCCCTCGTTCTCGGGCTGCCTGGCCAGTTCCAGCGCCGCATAGAGCGCCGCGCCGGAGGAGATGCCCACCAGCACGCCCTCCTTGCGGCCCATCATCCGGCCCGCCTCATAGGCCTGGTCGGTGGTGATGGTCACGATCTGGTCATAGACCGAGGTATCCAGCACCTCGGGCACAAAGCCTGCGCCGATGCCCTGCAGCTTGTGGGGACCGGCCTTGCCGCCGCTGAGGACCGGCGAATCGGCAGGCTCCACCGCCACGATCTTGACGGCGGGGTTCTTCTCCTTGAGATAGCCGCCCACGCCGGTCAGCGTGCCGCCGGTGCCGGCGCCCGCCACAAAGAAGTCCACCTGGCCGTCGGTATCCTCCCAGATCTCGGGGCCGGTGGTGGCACGGTGGGCCGCCGGGTTGGCCGGGTTGACAAACTGTCCCGCCACAAAGCTGTTCGGGATCTCGGCCGCCAGCTCGTCGGCCTTGGCGATGGCCCCCGCCATGCCCTTGGCACCCTCGGTGAGCACCAGCTCGGCGCCGTAGGCCTTCATCAGCAGGCGGCGCTCCATGCTCATGGTGTCGGGCATGACGATGATGACCCGGTAGCCCCGGGCTGCCGCCACCGAGGCCAGCCCGATGCCGGTGTTGCCCGAGGTGGGCTCGATGATCACCGAGCCGGGCTTGAGCTTGCCCTTGGCCTCGGCGTCGTCGATCATGGCCTTGGCCACACGGTCCTTCACCGAACCGGCGGGGTTGAAGTATTCCAGCTTGGCCAGCACCCGGGCCTTCAGGCCCTGGGCGGCTTCAATATGGGTAATCTCCAGCAGCGGGGTGTGTCCGATCAGCTGCTCGGCGGAAGTATAGATCTTGCTCATGGTATTCGTCTCCTGTCTTTATATAAAATGTAAAGTTCAAACATGCAGGCCGGGGCAACATCGCCGGCCGGGCAGAGAGCGGTTGACCATGTTATTCATACCTTTCTTGTAGGATAAAGACATTGTACAACATTCCACCGCGCTTTGTCAATACAAAACCGGGGATTTCCACCGCAATTTTTGTATACCCCTGCAGGGGGCTCGCCCTTGCCAAAGCCCCCGCATACGGTGTATAATATAGTAGTTTTGTTTGTTTGCATAGATGTGGAGGAAATTATATGGCGACGAAGTATATCTTTGTGACCGGCGGCGTGGTCTCCGGTCTGGGGAAAGGCATCACCGCGGCCAGTCTGGGGCGTCTGCTCAAGACCCGCGGCCTGAAGGTGGCCAGCCAGAAGCTGGATCCCTATATCAACGTGGACCCCGGCACGATGAGCCCGCTGCAGCACGGCGAAGTGTTCGTGACCGATGACGGCACCGAGACTGACCTGGACCTGGGCCACTACGAGCGCTTTATCGACGAGAACCTGAACAAGTACTCCAACCTGACCACCGGCAAGGTGTACTGGAACGTGCTGAACAAGGAACGGCAGGGCGCCTACCTGGGCCAGACCGTGCAGATCATCCCCCATATCACCAACGAGATCAAGAGCTACATCTACAACCTGGCCAAGAGCACCGAGGCGGATGTGGTCATCACCGAGATCGGCGGCACCACCGGCGATATCGAGAGCCAGCCCTTCCTGGAGGCCATCCGCCAGGTGGGCATTGAGCAGGGCCCCGAAAACTGCTGCTATATCCACGTGGTGCTGGTGCCCTACATCTCCGGCTCCGACGAATACAAATCCAAGCCGGCCCAGCACTCCTGCAAGGAGCTGCAGGGCATGGGCATCGCGCCCAACGTCATCGTGCTGCGCGCCGACGGCCCGGTGGGCAGCGACATCAAGCGCAAGATCAGCATGTTCTGCAACGTGCGCCCCGACTGCGTCATTGAGAACCTGACGATGCCCAGCCTGTACGAGTGCCCGCTGATGCTGGACGCCGCCGGCCTGACCAACGTGGTGGTGCGTCAGCTGCACCTGACCACGCCCCCCACCGACCTGACCGAGTGGAAGGAACTGATCAGCCGCATCGCCACCCGCAGCCGCACCTGCACCATCGCGCTGGTGGGCAAGTACGTCAAGCTGCACGACGCCTATCTCAGCGTCATGGAGAGCCTGTACCATGCCGGCTTTGAGACCGAGAGCAAGGTCAACATCAAGTGGGTGGACAGCGAAACGCTGCTGGACCAGGACCGCTGCGCCGAGGAACTGTCCGAGGTGGACGGCATCATCCTGCCGGGCGGCTTCGGCGACCGCGGCATCGAGGGTATGATCCAGGCCGCCCAGTATGCCCGTGAGCAGAATATCCCCTACTTCGGCATCTGCCTGGGCATGCAGATCATGGTCATGGAGTACGCCCGCAACGTGCTGGGCTACGCCGACGCCAACTCCAGCGAGTTCACCCCCGACGGTGCCCACAACGTCATCGCGCTGATGCCCGACCAGCAGGGCAACATTCCCAAGGGCGGCACCATGCGCCTGGGCAAGTACCCCTGCTCCATCAAGGAGGGCACCACC